>NZ_CP059322.2:2717777-3042500 GCF_013694245.2 Micromonospora ferruginea | reverse complement strand
AGTGATTCCGTGAGTAGTGGCGAGCGAAAGCGGATTGAGGCTAAACCGGCGGCGTGTGATACCTGTCAGGGGTTGCGTGGTCGGGGTTGTGGGACCCTGCTGATTGTGCTGACACACAGTCGAGAAGTTACAAAGCCAGTGGTTAGTCGAACAGTCTGGAATGGCTGACCGTAGACGGTGATAGTCCGGTAGGTGAAAGCTGCTGGTCTTCTGTGGGTGTTCCCGAGTAGCGGCGGACTCCTGAAATCTGCCGTGAATCTGCCAGGACCACCTGGTAAGCCTAAATACTTCCTGGTGACCGATAGCGGACGAGTACCGTGAGGGAATGGTGAAAAGTACCCCGGGAGGGGAGTGAAATAGTACCTGAAACCGTTCGCCTACAATCCGTCGGAGCCTTACGGGGTGACGGCGTGCCTTTTGAAGAATGAGCCTGCGAGTTAGTGGCATGTGGCGAGGTTAACCCGGGTGGGGGAGCCGTAGCGAAAGCGAGTCTGAATAGGGCGTATTCAGTCGCATGCTCTAGACCCGAAGCGGAGTGATCTAGCCATGGGCAGGCTGAAGCGCGGGTAAGACCGCGTGGAGGGCCGAACCCACCAACGTTGAAAAGTTGGGGGATGACCTGTGGTTAGGGGTGAAAGGCCAATCAAACTCCGTGATAGCTGGTTCTCCCCGAAATGCATTTAGGTGCAGCGTCGCGTGTTTCTTGCCGGAGGTAGAGCACTGGATGGTCTAGGGGGCCCACAAGCTTACCGAAATCAGCCAAACTCCGAATGCCGGTAAGTGAGAGCGCGGCAGTGAGACTGCGGGGGATAAGCTTCGTAGTCGAGAGGGAAACAGCCCAGATCACCAGCTAAGGCCCCTAAGCGTGTGCTAAGTGGAAAAGGATGTGGGGTCGCATAGACAACCAGGAGGTTGGCTTAGAAGCAGCCACCCTTTAAAGAGTGCGTAATAGCTCACTGGTCAAGTGGTTCCGCGCCGACAATGTAGCGGGGCTCAAGCACACCGCCGAAGCTGTGGCATTCACATTTTAACTTCGCCAGGTCTTGATATCTGGTGCAGGTGTGTGGATGGGTAGGGGAGCGTCGTGCCGGGGGTGAAGCGACGGGGTGACCTAGTTGTGGACACGGCACGAGTGAGAATGCAGGCATGAGTAGCGAAAGAAGGGTGAGAAACCCTTCCGCCGGATGACCAAGGGTTCCAGGGCCAGGCTAATCCGCCCTGGGTGAGTCGGGACCTAAGGCGAGGCCGAGAGGCGTAGTCGATGGACAACGGGTTGATATTCCCGTACCCGCGAAAGAGCGACCCTGACGAACCTCGTTGTGCTAACCACCCGAGCTGCCGGATACCTTCGGGTTGATGGTGGGGAGCGTGGGAACCTGGCGGGTAGTAGTCAAGCGATGGGGTGACGCAGGAAGGTAGCTGAGCCCGGCCGGTGGTTGTGCCGGGGTAAGCGTGTAGGCCGTGCCGTAGGCAAATCCGCGGTGCATGTAGGCTGAGACGTGATGCCGAGCCGATTCAGGTGAAGTCAGTGATCCTATGCTGCCGAGAAAAGCCTCTAGCGAGTTCTTAGCGGCCCGTACCCCAAACCGACACAGGTGGTCAGGTAGAGAATACCGAGGCGATCGGGCGAACTGTGGTTAAGGAACTCGGCAAATTGCCCCCGTAACTTAGGGAGAAGGGGGGCCGGAGACGTGAAGCCCCGCGCGGGTGGAGCGTTGTATGGCCGCAGAGAGCAGGGGGAAGCGACTGTTTACTAAAAACACAGGTCCATGCGAAGAAGTAATTCGATGTATATGGACTGACGCCTGCCCGGTGCTGGAACGTTAAGGGGACCTGTTAGCTCTTCGGGGCGAAGCGGAGAACTTAAGCGCCAGTAAACGGCGGTGGTAACTATAACCATCCTAAGGTAGCGAAATTCCTTGTCGGGTAAGTTCCGACCTGCACGAATGGCGTAACGACTTCCCCACTGTCTCAACCACAGGCCCGGCGAAATTGCATTACGAGTAAAGATGCTCGTTACGCGCGGCAGGACGGAAAGACCCCGGGACCTTTACTATAGCTTGACATTGGTATCTGAATTAGCTTGTGTAGGATAGGTGGGAGCCGGTGAAGTCCATACGCCAGTATGGGTGGAGGCAATCTTGAAATACCACTCTGGTTGATTTGGGTATCTAACTTCGGACCGTTATCCGGTTCAGGGACAGTGTCTGGTGGGTAGTTTAACTGGGGCGGTTGCCTCCTAAAGGGTAACGGAGGCGCCCAAAGGTTCCCTCAGCCTGGTTGGCAATCAGGTGTTGAGTGCAAGTGCACAAGGGAGCTTGACTGTGAGACTGACAGGTCGAGCAGGGACGAAAGTCGGGACTAGTGATCCGGCACTGGCATGTGGAAGCGGTGTCGCTCAACGGATAAAAGGTACCCCGGGGATAACAGGCTGATCTTCCCCAAGAGTCCATATCGACGGGATGGTTTGGCACCTCGATGTCGGCTCGTCGCATCCTGGGGCTGTAGCAGGTCCCAAGGGTTGGGCTGTTCGCCCATTAAAGCGGTACGCGAGCTGGGTTTAGAACGTCGTGAGACAGTTCGGTCCCTATCCGCCGTGCGCGTAGGATACTTGAGAAGGGCTGTCCCTAGTACGAGAGGACCGGGACGGACGAACCTCTGGTGTGCCAGTTGTCCCGCCAGGGGCACGGCTGGTTAGCTACGTTCGGAAGGGATAACCGCTGAAAGCATCTAAGCGGGAAGCTCGCTTCAAGATGAGGTATCCCACCCACATTGTGGGGTAAGGCCCCCAGCTAGACGACTGGGTTGATAGGCCGGAAATGTAAGCCCGGTAACGGGTTCAGTTGACCGGTACTAATAGGCCGAGGACTTGACTACCAAGCTGCTACGCGTCCACTGTGCAACTCAGAACAAACAAACAACCCGAGGGTTGGTTGACATGTTCATAGAGTTACGGCGGTCATGGCGGAGGGGAAACGCCCGGTCACATTCCGAACCCGGAAGCTAAGCCCTCCAGCGCCGATGGTACTGCACTCGGGAGGGTGTGGGAGAGTAGGACACCGCCGGACAATCTTTCAGTCGAGGGCCGCCCCAGTAGGGTCGGCCCTCGACTGCGTTAGCGTTTCTGGCGGAAACGCCATCAGGAAGGATGCACCTGTGAGCTCTGGACCGCACGGCGGGGACGGCCCCCGCCGCTACGAGGATCGCGCCGACCGTGGCCAGGGGCGCGGCGACGCCCGCCGCGATGACCGCCCCTCGTACCGGGGTGGCCGTGACGACCGCGCCGGCGGCAACCGTGGCGGTGACCGCCGCGAGGGCGGCTACAGCCGCGACAACCGTGCCGGCGGTGCCCCCGGCGGCGAGCGTCGCGAGGGCGGTTTCCGCGGTGGCGAGCGTCGCGAGGGTGGTTTCCGTGGCGGTGACCGTGACGGTGGTTTCCGTGGCGGTGACCGCCGTGAGGGTGGTTTCCGTGGCGGTGACCGCGAGGGTGGTTTCCGTGGTGGCGACCGCCGTGAGGGTGGTTTCCGCGGTGGTGACCGCGAGGGCGGCTTCCGCGGTGGTGACCGCGAGGGCGGCTTCCGCGGTGGCGAGCGTCGTGAGGGTGGCTTCAGCCGGGACAGCCGTCCGGGGGGAGACCGCCGGGACGGTGGCTTCCGCGGCGGTGACCGCCGCGAGGGTGGCTTCCGGGGCGGCGACCGTCGTGAGGGCGGTTTCCGCGGCGGGGACAGCCGTCCGAGTGGTGACCGTCGCGAGGGTGGCTTCCGGGGCGGCGACCGCTCCGGTGGTGCGCCGGGTGGCGACCGCCGTGAGGGCGGCTTCCGCGGTGGCGAGCGTCGCGAGGGTGGTTTCCGTGGCGGTGACCGCGAGGGCGGTTTCCGCGGTGGCGAGCGTCGCGAGGGTGGCTTCAGCCGGGACAGCCGTCCGGGGGGAGACCGCCGGGACGGTGGCTTCCGCGGCGGCGACCGTGACGGTGGCTTCCGCGGCGGCGACCGTGACGGTGGCTTCCGCGGTGGCGAGCGCCGCGAGGGTGGCTTCCGGGGCGGCGACCGCTCCGGTGGTGCGCCGGGCGGTGACCGCCGTGAGGGCGGCTTCCGCGGTGGTGACCGTGAGGGCGGTTTCCGCGGTGGTGACCGCCGTGAGGGCGGCTTCCGCGGTGGTGACCGCCGTGAGGGTGGCTTCCGCGGTGGTGACCGCCGTGAGGGTGGCTTCCGCGGTGGTGACCGCCGTGAGGGTGGCTTCCGCGGTGGTGACCGCCGTGAGGGCGGTTTCCGCGGTGGTGACCGCCGTGAGGGTGGCTTCAGCCGGGACAGCCGTCCCGGTGGTGACCGTCGTGAGGGCTACGCCGGCGGCGAGCGTCGTGAGGGCGGTTTCCGCGGTGGCGAGCGTCGCGAGGGTGGCTTCCGGGGCGGGGACAGCCGTCCGGGTGGTGATCGTCGTGAGGGCTACGCCGGTGGCGAGCGTCGCGAGGGCGGTTTCCGCGGTGGCGAGCGTCGTGAGGGCGGTTTCCGCGGTGGTGACAGCCGTCCGGGTGGTGACCGTCGTGAGGGCTACGCCGGTGGAGACCGCCGTGAGGGCGGCTACCGCGGTGGCGACCGTCGTGAGGGTGGGTTCCGCCGGGACGACCGTGACGGCGGCCACCGGGGCGGCGACCGCCGTGAGGGCTACGCCGGTGGCGAGCGTCGCGAGGGTGGTTACCGCGGTGGGCGTCCGGAGCGGGACGGGGAGCGCCGGGGCTACGGCGACCGGCCGGACCGGGACGACCGCCGGCCGGGTAACTTCGGGCCGCAGCGTGAGCGGCAGGACGAGCGGGGCGAGGGGCGTACCGGTGAGGCGCCGGAGCTGCCGGACGACGTGGTCGCCGCCGACCTCGACTCGACCGTCCGGGCGGAGCTGCTCTCCCTCGCCAAGCCGGTGGCGGAGACCGTCGCCCGGCACCTCGTCGCGACCGGTCTGGTGATCGACGAGGACCCGACGTTGGCGCTGGCGCACGCGATGGCGGCCCGTCGGCTCGCCTCGCGGATCGCCGCCGTGCGGGAGGCGGTCGGGCTGGCCGCGTACCACGCCGGGGAGTGGCAGACGGCCATCGCCGAGCTGCGGACGTACCACCGGATGACCGGCCTCCAGATCCACCTGGCGGTCCTGGCCGACTGCGAGCGGGCGCTGGGCCGGCCGGAACGGGCGATCGACCTGTTCCGCGGCGCGGACCGGGAGAAGCTCGACCGGGCCGTCGCGATCGAGCTGCTGATCGTGGCCGCCGGTGCCCGGGGCGACCTGGGTCAGAAGGACGCGGCCGTGGCGATGCTGCAGGTCCGCGAGCTGACCGCCGAGTCGACCGAGCCGTGGGCGGCGCGGCTGCGTTACGCGTACGCGGACGCCCTGCTCGCGGTGGGCCGGCGCGAGGAGGCGCGGGAGTGGTTCTCCCGGGCCGCCGACATCGACTCGGAGGGCGAGACCGACGCCGCCGAGCGGCTGTTGGAGCTCGACGGCGTGCTCATCGAGGGTGACGACGAGGACGACGAGCCGGAGGGCGACGGGACCGCGTCCGCGCCGGCGGCGGGGACCGACGCCGACGACCTCGACGAGGACGACGACCGCGACGACGAAGACGATGACGACCTCGACGACGAGGACGAGGACGACGACCTCGACGACGAGGACGACGACCTTGAGGACGAGGACGACGACCTTGAGGACGAGGACGACGACGACCTCGAGGACGAGGGCGACGACGAGCGGGACGACGCGCGGTCCGTGCGGGCCGGCGACGACCGGGCCGACACGGCGGATGCCGGTGACGCCGCTCGGGCCGGCTACCGGGACCGCGACGCCGGCGACCTCGCCGACGACGCGCTGACCGACGCCGAGGCCGGCGCGCTCGCCGCTGCCGACGCGCCCGTCGAGGCGGACCGCGACCGGCCGGCGACCGAGGACACCCGGGCCGATGACGCCCGGGTGGACGACGTGCGGGCCGGTGGGGACGAGGCGGCGGAGCGCCGGTGACCGGGCAGGCCGGGGACTCCGGTCCCGGCGCGGATCGTGACCGCGCCGGGACCCACGGGCGGCTGGTCGACGGGTACGCCCTCGTCGCCTTCGACCTCGACGGCGTCATCTACCTGATCGACCGGCCGATCCCCGGCGCCGTCGAGGCGGTCGGCCGGCTGCGCGCGGAGGGGCGGGCGATCGCGTACGCGACGAACAACGCCTCGCGCCGCTCCAGCGAGGTGGCCGACCTGCTCACCGGCATGGGTGTGCCGGCCGAGCCGGCGGAGGTGCTGACCTCCGCGGCGGCCACCGCCGAGCTGCTCGCCGACCGGTTGCCGGCCGGCGCGCCGGTGCTGGTGGTCGGCGCGGAGGCGCTGCGGGCCGAGCTGCGCGCGGTGGGCCTGCGGCCGGTGTCGACCGCCGAGGAGCAGCCCGCCGCGGTGGCCCAGGGGTACGGCCCGCAGGTGGGCTGGTCCGACCTGGCCGAGGCGTCGCTGGCGGTACGGGCGGGCGCGCCCTGGTACGCCACCAACACCGATCGCACGCTGCCCAGCCCGCGTGGCCCGCTGCCCGGCAACGGTTCGCTGGTGGCGGTGCTGCGTACCGCGCTCGACCGGGACCCGGACGTGGTGGTGGGCAAGCCGGAGCCGGCGTTGTTCGCGACCGCGGCCCGCCGGGCCAGGACCGGTCGCACCCTGGTGGTGGGCGACCGGCTGGACACCGACATCGAGGGCGCCCGCCGGGCCGGGCTGGACAGCCTGCTGGTGCTGACCGGCGTGAGCGACGCGGCCGAGCTGCTGGCCGCGCCCGATTCGCGCCGGCCGGCGTACGTCTCCTTCGACCTGGCCGGGCTGTTCGACCCGGAGGCCGTGGTGGCGGTGCCCGGCCGGGCGCGGACCGGCGGCTGGTCGGTGACCGAAGCCGGCGGGGAGTTGACGCTCGACGGCGCGGGCCGGCCGTTGGACGCGCTCGCGGCGCTGTGTGCGGTGGCCTGGTCCACGTCGGCCGGACCGGTGCGGGCCGCGTCCCCGGCGGCGGCGGAAGCGCTCGCCGCGTTCGGCCTCGGCGACTGAGCGGGCGGCTCCTCAGAGCAGCTTGCGGAGCTTCATCAGGTCGAACGGGTTCGCCTTGACCGAGACCCGGCGGGACGCCACCGCGGACATGATGTCGAGCTTGCCGTGCACCAGGGCGACCAGGTCGTCGCTGGCGGTGCTCAGCGCGATCTTGGCCTTGGGGTCGTCGCCGTCGGTCAGCCCGAGCAGCCGGCCGCCTTCGAGACGCCCGTGGAACGCCGTGTCCAGGTCGGTGATCCGGCAGGCCAGGGTGCGGTCGAGGTCGATGCGTCCCTGTGCCTCGACGTGCCGGTCGAGCCGGTCGGCCAGGTCCTGCAACGCCTGCCGGCAGTCGTCCACGCTGGCCACATCGTCTCCTCACCACGAGCCGTACCGTTGCGGGCACCGTACCGCAACGGTGCGTCCCAGGTGCCCGGTAGCGTGGCACCTGCACACCCCGCCCCGCGGAAGGAATCAGGCATGCAGGACGCGTGGCGCGCCTACCTCGAGCTGGCCATGGGCCTGACGGAGGCGCCCCGGAAGAAGGCGCAGGACGCGGTGAAGCGGGTCGTCGGCCAGGGTGGCGTGACGGCCGGTCAGCTCCAGTCGCTCGCCGAGGAGCTGGTCGCCACCGGCCTGGCGAACCGGGAGGCGCTGACCAAACTGGTCCGCTTCGAGGTCGACCGGGCCCTCGGCGCGGTCGGGCTGGCCACCGCCGACGAGGTCGCCGAGCTGACCCGTCGGGTGCACGACCTGGAGCGGCAACTGCGCGAGGCACGGACCGTCCCGGTGCCGGCCGCCGCCGGGACGTCCGCCCCGCCCGCCGCCGACGCCGGGAGCCGGTCTGACGCCGGGAGCCGGCCTGATGCCGGGAGCCGGCCTGATGCCGGGAGCCGGCCCGGTGCCGCGAGTCCGGCCGGTTCCGCGCCGGCGACGAAGGCCGTGGCGAAGAAGGCGGTGGCCAAGAAGGCGATCGCGAAGAAGCCCGCCGCGACGGTGGCCCGCACGCCGGCCGACGGGGCGCCCGCCACGCCGGCCCGGCCGGCGAAGAAGACCGCCGGGCGCCCGGCGGCCGCGTCGTGACCGCGCCCCACCGGCCCGGCCCGCCGCCGCGTCCCGGCCCGCCGCCGGGGGCCCGCCCCGGCCTGCCGCCCGGGATCCGCGCGGCGGCGGTCGAGGAGGTGGGCGAGGCGTCGCACCCGGCCGTGGACGCCGCGGTACGCGGCATGGCCAACGCCGAGGCGCTCGCCCCGGCCGACCAGATCGCCCAGTACGAGGCGGCGTACGAGACGCTGCGCGAGACGCTGGCCAGCATCGACCAGGCCTGAGCAGAGGCGGAGAACGAACACCGATGGCTCGTCGTACCCGGTTGGACGCGGAACTCGTCCGGCGTGGCCTGGCCCGCTCCCGCGAGCAGGCCGCCGCGCTGGTGGAGGCCGGTCGGGTCCAGTTGCGTGGAGTGCCGGCCCGCAAGGCCGCCGCGATGGTCGACCCGGCCGACCCGTTGCTGGTCACCGGCGAGGACCCGGCGGAGGACTACGTCTCGCGCGGCGGCCACAAGCTGGCCGGGGCGCTCGCCGCGTTCGCCCCGGGCGGGCTGGCCGTGGCCGACCGGCGGTGCCTCGACGCGGGCGCCTCCACCGGCGGCTTCACCGACGTGCTGCTGCGCGCCGGCGCGGCCGAGGTGGTGGCCGTCGACGTCGGCTACGGGCAGCTCGCCTGGCCGCTGCGCACCGACGAGCGGGTGCGGGTGTTCGAGCGCACGAACGTGCGTACCCTCACGCCGGAGGCGATCGGCGGCCCGGTCGAGCTGACGGTGGCCGACCTGTCGTTCATCTCGCTGCGGCTGGTGCTGCCCGCGCTGGCCGCCTGCACCGCGGCAGAGGGTGACCTGGCCCTGATGGTCAAGCCGCAGTTCGAGGTGGGCAAGGAGCGGGTCGGCGCCGGTGGGGTGGTGCGCGATCCGGCGCTGCGCGCCGAGGCGGTGCTCGACGTGGCCGCCGCCGCCGCGCGTCTCGACCTGGGCCTGGCCGACGTGGCGGCCAGCCCGCTGCCCGGCCCGAGCGGCAACGTCGAGTTCTTCGTATGGTTGCGGCGGGGCGCGCCGGCCGCCGACCCCGACCGGGTGCGTGCGGTGGTGGCCGCCGGCCCGCAGGGCGCCGCCGCGACGGCGGCCACGACCGAGGAGGTGTCCGGGTGAGTCGGACCGCGCTGCTGGTGACGCACACCGGCCGGCGACGCAGCACCGAGCACGCCCGCGCGGTGGCCGCCGACCTGATCGCCAACGGCTTCGAGGTGCGGGTGGTCGCCGAGGAGGCCGACGACCTCGACCTGCCCGGGGTGGTGCCGGTGACCGGCCCGGAGGCGGCCGATGGCGCGGAGATCGTCTTCGCGCTCGGCGGGGACGGCACGTTCCTGCGCGCCGCCGAGCTGGCCCGCCCGGCCAAGGCGCCGTTGCTCGGCATCAACCTGGGCAAGGTCGGTTTCCTGGCCGAGGCGGAGATCAACGACCTGGACACCGCGGTGCGCGACGTGGTCGGGCGCAACTACACCGTGGACGAACGCCTCACCCTCGACGTGACCGCCGAGTTCGACGGCGGGCCGACCATCGAGTCGTGGGCGCTCAACGAGATCAGCGTGGAGAAGGGCGAGCGGGCCCAGATGCTGGAGCTGCTCGTCGACGTGGACGGCCGGCCGCTGTCGCGCTACGGCTGCGACGGCGTGGTCTGCGCGACCCCGACCGGCTCCACCGCGTACGCGTTCTCCGGCGGGGGGCCGGTGGTCTGGCCCGAGGTGGAGGCGCTGCTGCTGGTGCCGATCAGCGCGCACGCGCTGTTCAGCCGCCCGTTGGTGACCGCGCCGACCTCCACGTTCGCCATCACGGTCGACCCGTTCACCACGCTCGCGGTGCTGTGCTGCGACGGCCGGCGGGTCTACGACCTGCCGCCCGGCGCCCGGGTCACGGTGCGCCGGGGCGCGTTGCCGGTGCGCATCGTCCGGCTGCGGGCGCGCCCGTTCACCGATCGGCTGGTGGCCAAGTTCGACCTGCCCGTGCAGGGTTGGCGCGGCAACCGACGCTGATCGGCGGCTCAGGACGACGCGATTCGGCGGGTGCGCGGGTTACGGTGGGCGTACGGGCCGCGTCGAGGTGAGTCCGGGTGCGGCGGTGAGGCCCGCCGTCTCGGGCGACGCGCGGCCCGCGGGTCGCGGCTCAGGCCAGGGGGTGGTCGGGCCGCGACGGGTCGGGGCGCCGGAGCGTCGCGGCCGGCCGCGGCGGGCGGACCGGCGCGCCGTGCCCGGTCGGGTGTCGACCCCGGTCGGGCCGACAGGTCGACGAGCCGCCGCCGGAGGAAGCGGCGGCACGCGAGCTGGGCGACGACGCGACGCCGGGCGCCCCGACCACCCACCCGCCGACGGGCGCCGTCGCGGGTGGACCGTCGGGCCGCCCGCGACCAGGTGTGACCGGCACGCCGTCGGCGGGACACCGTGCCGGCTGGTCAACTGTCACCCGGCGGGGCTACTGTCGGGTGCTGTGCTGGAAGAGCTGCGCATCACCGGACTGGGCGTCATCGAGGACACCACGCTGCCGCTGGCCGGCGGGATGAACGTCATCACCGGCGAGACCGGCGCCGGCAAGACCATGGTGGTGACCGGCCTCGGCCTGCTCTTCGGCGGCCGGGCCGACGCCGGGCGGGTGCGGGCCCAGCCAGGCCGCGCGCTGGTGGAGGGGCGGCTGCGGCTGCGCGGCCGGGTGGCCGAGTCGGTGCACGCCCGCATCGTCGACGCCGGTGGCGAGCCCGACGACGACGGCTCGCTGCTGCTCAGCCGCAGCGTCACGATCGAGGGTCGGTCCCGGGCGCACCTGGGCGGGCGCAGCATGCCGGTGGCGACACTCGGCGAGGTCGGCGAGCAGGTGCTGGCCGTGCACGGCCAGTCCGACCAGTTGCGCCTGCTGCGTCCGGCGGAGCAGCGCGCCGCGCTCGACCGGTTCGCCGGCGGCGAGCACGAGAAGCTGCTCGACGGGCTGCGCGAGGCGTACGGGCGGTGGCGGGCGGTGGTCGACGACCTGGCCGACCGCCGGCGCAACGCCCGCGAGCGCAGCCAGGAGGCCGACCTGCTGCGGTTGGGCCTCGACGAGATCACCCGGGTCGACCCGCAGCCGGGGGAGGACGACGAGCTGAAGGCGGAGGCGCAGCGGCTGGAGCACGCCGAGGGGCTGCGCACCGCGGCCCAGCTCGCGCAGCAGTGCGTGGCCGGCGGGGTGGAGGCGACCGACGACACCCCGGACGCGGCCGTGCTGCTCGGCACCGCCCGCCGCACGCTGGAGGCGCAGGCCGGCACCGACCCGGCGCTCGGCGAGCTGGCGGCCCGGCTGGAGGAGGCCGCGACGCTGGTCACCGACGTGGCCGCCGAGCTGTCCACCTACCTGACCGCGCTGGACGCCGACCCGGCCCGCCTGCAGACGCTCTACGAGCGCCGCGCCGCGCTGCGCGCGCTCACCCGCAAATACGCCGACGACGTCGACGGCGTGGTGGCCTGGGCCGAGCGGGCCCGGACCCGGTTGTCCGATCTGGACACCTCCGACGAGCTGCTGGACGAGTTGGACCGGGAGGCGGCGCGGCTGGCCGGTGAGGTGGCCGACCTCGCCGGCCGGGTGTCGGCGTCCCGGCAGGAGGCGGCGGTGCGGTTCGCCGAGCAGGTCACCGTCGAGCTGGCCGGCCTGGCCATGCCGCACGCCCGGATCGAGGTCGCGGTGCTGCCCCGGCCGGCCGGGCGGGCCGAGCCGAGCCTGCCGGTCAACGGCGCCGAGGCGGGCGTCGGCCCGGACGGCGCCGACGAGGTGGAGCTGCGGCTGCTGGCCCATCCGGGCGCGCCGGCGCTGCCGTTGCAGCGGGGCGCCTCCGGCGGTGAGCTGTCCCGGGTGATGCTCGCCATCGAGGTGGTGTTCGCCGGGTCGGGCGGGCCGCCCACGCTGGTCTTCGACGAGGTCGACGCCGGTGTCGGCGGTCAGGCCG
The DNA here is from genome assembly GCF_013694245.2 of Micromonospora ferruginea. NCBI lineage: Bacteria > Bacillati > Actinomycetota > Actinomycetes > Micromonosporales > Micromonosporaceae > Micromonospora > Micromonospora robiginosa. The sequence continues at coordinate 3,030,451 of NZ_CP059322.2, read as the reverse complement.
CGGTGGAGATCGGCCGGCGGCTGGCCCGGTTGGCGCGCAGCCACCAGGTGCTCGTGGTGACGCATCTGCCGCAGGTCGCCGCGTTCGCCGACCGGCACCTGGTGGTGGCGAAGGACACCGGCGGCGCGGTGACCACGAGCGGCGTGCGGGTCGTGGAGGACACCGAGCGGTCCCGGGAGCTGGCCCGCATGCTGGCCGGTTTGCCGGACTCCGATCTGGGTATCGCCCATGCCGAGGAACTCCTGGCCGTGGCGGCCAAGGAAAGGCGTCCGTGACGCCCCGATTGTGAGCGCAAGCACACCGGGGTGCGCTCCGGTGTGCTTCCCTGGGTAGGCGGCCCTGCTCAGGCATGTCGCGACAGCAGAACCTGCCCCACATGCCAGGATGGTCACGATGCGTCTACCCACACTGCGCCGGAGCCGGAACGCGGAACCGGGCTCGATCCTCGGCACCGCGCGCCTCGACCGCCGGACGAAACGGCTGGTCGGTCGCCTGCGTCCCGGTGACATCGCGGTCATCGACCACGTCGACCTGGACCGGGTGGCGGCCGATTCGCTCGTCGCGGTGGGTGTCGCCGCGGTGCTCAACGCCAAGCCGTCGGTGTCCGGCCGTTACCCCAACCTCGGGCCGGAGGTGCTGGTCGCGGCCGGCATCCCGCTCCTGGACGACCTCGGCGAGAGCGTCTTCGAGCAGGTGCGCGAGGGCGACCTGGTGCGGATCGAGGGCAACACGGTCTTCGTCGGCGCCGAGCCGGTGACGCACGGCGCGTTGCAGGACGCCGAGACGGTGGCCAAGTCGATGGCCGACGCCCGCGAGGGCCTGTCGGTGCAGTTGGAGGCGTTCGCCGCCAACACGATGGACTATCTCCGGCAGGAGCGCGACCTGCTGCTCGACGGCGTCGGCGTGCCGGAGATCCAGACCCAGGTGCAGGGCCGGCACTGCCTGATCGTGGTCCGGGGTTACGACTACAAGGCCGACCTGGACGTGCTGCGTCCCTACATCCGCGAGTTCAAGCCGGTGCTGATCGGCGTCGACGGCGGCGCCGACGCGCTGGTCGAGGCCGGCTACACGCCCGACATGATCATCGGCGACATGGACTCGGTCACCGACGACGTGCTGCGCTGCGGCGCCGAGGTGATCGTGCACGCCTACCCGGACGGGCGGGCGCCGGGGCTGGCCCGGGTCAACGGCCTGGGTGTGCCGGCGATCACGTTCCCGGCGGCGGCCACCAGCGAGGACCTGGCCATGCTGCTGGCCGACGAGAAGGGCGCGTCGCTGCTGGTGGCCGTCGGCACCCACGCCACCCTGGTGGAGTTCCTCGACAAGGGCCGCGGCGGCATGGCCTCGACGTTCCTCACCCGGCTGAAGGTGGGCGGCAAGCTGGTCGACGCCAAGGGCGTCAGTCGGCTCTACCGGCAGAGCATCTCCGGCTCCTCGCTGCTGCTGCTGGTCCTCTCGGCGGTGGCCGCGATGGCGTCGGCGGTGGCGGTCTCCACCGTCGGGAAGGCGTACCTGGGCGTGGTCTCCGAATGGTGGGACAATTTCGTGTTCCAGCTCGGCCAGCTCTTCTAGCTCCCCCGACGATCAAGAGGCTGCAAGCGTGATCAACTTCCGCTACCACGTGGTGTCCCTGACCGCGGTCTTCCTCGCGCTGGCGATCGGCCTGGTGGTCGGCACAGCCGCCCTCAACGGCCCGGTCGCCGACTCGCTCCGGGAGAACGTCAACGGCCTGCGCAAGGACAACTCGCTGATGCGCCAGTCGGTCAACAGCATGCAGAAGCAGCTGGAGACCGAGGAGGACTTCGCCGCCGAGATGGCCGAGGTCGTCCTGCCCGGCAAGCTGACCGGCCGCCGGGTGGTGGTGGTCAGCCTGCCCAGCGGGCGGGACCAGACCGAGGGCGTGGTGAAGATGCTCCGCACCGCCGGCGCCGACGTCACCGGCCGGGTCGACGTGCAGGACAAGTTCATCAACCCGGACAGCAACAACAACCTGCTGGAGCTGGCGGTCACCGCCGCCCGTCCGAACAGCGCGTCGACGACCAACCTGCCGGGCAACGGGCACGGCGTGGAAACCTCCAGCGCGCTGCTGGCCAACGTCCTGCTGGACCGCCCGGCGGGCAGCCCCGCGGTCAGCGAGACCGACCGCCGCAGCGTGCTCCAGCAGTACGCCGCCGCCGGCTACCTCACCCCGGAGGACAAGATCTCCGGCCCGGCCGAGGCGGTGGTGCTGGTCACCGGCCAGCCGTACGTGGACAAGGACTCGGCGAAGAAGGACGAGTCGGTCGTGAAGATCGCCGACATGTTCGACCGCGCGGGCGCCCTCGTGATCGCCGGCATGGGCTCGACCGGCGGCAACGTGGTGGCCGTGGTCCGCGGCGACCCGACGCTGTCACAGACCATCTCCACCGTCGACAACGCCAACACGGTGCAGGGCCAACTGGTCACCAGCCTCGCCCTCGCCGAGCAGGTGGGCGGCAAGAAGGTCGGCCAGTACGGCGTGGGCGACAACGCCGCCTCGCGACTGCCTAAACTGCCCCAGTGACCGCGCCGGGCCGGAAGGTCCGTGCCGCGTCGCGTGGAGAGTCCGGATCAGGAGGGGTCGCGTGAGACTGGGTCGGCTGCTGGCCGTGGGCGCGGGGGCGCTGGCCGCCCGCTACGCGCTACGGGAGGTGCGTACGTCGCCCGGCGCGCCGGCGCTGGAGCGCACCAACTACCGGGGCCGCACCGTGACCCTGGCCGCCGGCCCGGCCCTGGCGGTCGGCGCCGCGACCGCGGGCGCGCTGGGCGCCGGCAGCGCCCCGGCCGGCGCCGCCGCGCTGCTGGCCGGCGTCGGCGCGGGCGCGGTCGGCCTCTACGACGACGTCGTCGGCGCGCGCCCGGAGCAGAAGGCGGCCAAGGGCTTCGCCGGGCACCTCGCCGCGCTGCGCGCCGGGCGGGTCACCGCCGGGCTGGTCAAGGTCGCCGGGGTGGGCGCGGCCGGGCTGGGCGCGGCGATGCTGCTCGCGGCCGACGCCCGGGTCGCCGCGCACCCCCGCCGGCAGCGCGCCGGCACGCTCGGCCGAGGGCTGGACGTGCTGCTCGGCGCCGGCGTGGTGGCCGGCACGGCCAACCTGGTCAACCTGCTCGACCTGCGGCCCGGCCGGGCGTTGAAGTCCGGCATGCTGCTCGGCGTCCCGCTGTCCACCGGCCCGCACGGCGGCATCGCCGCGGGCGCGGTCGGCGCCGCCGCCGGGCTGGTCGGCGACGACCTGCACGAGCGGGTGATGGTCGGCGACAGCGGCGCCAACGCGCTCGGCGCGCTGCTCGGGGTGAGCCTCGCGGCGCGCACCGGGCCGCTGGGACGCGCCGGCACGCTCGCCGTGCTCGCCGCGCTCACCGCGGCCAGCGAGAAGGTCAGCTTCACCCAGGTCATCGCGCGGACCCCGGGGTTGCGACACCTCGACGAGCTGGGTCGGCTCGCCGACTGACGTGACGAAACCGGCACCCCTCGCCGCCGCCGGCCGCGTCGCCGGGGCGGCCGCCCTCATCGCCGTGCTCACCGTGGTCAGCCGCCTCGCCGGCTTCGGGCGCACCGCCGTGTTCACCTGGACGCTGTCCACCAGCGACCTGGGCGGCGCCTACCTGGTCGCCAACTACGTCCCGAACTTCATCTTCGAGATCGTCGCCGGCGGGGCGCTGGCCAGTCTGGTCGTACCGCTGCTGGCCGGCGCGGTCGAGGCGGGCGACCGGCGGGCGGTCGCCGCCACCACGGGGGCGCTGCTGACCTGGACGCTGAGCCTGCTGGTCCCGCTGGCGGTGCTGGTGGCGGTGTTCGCCGACCCGCTGATGGGGCTGCTGGGCCACGGCCTGAGCGAGGCCCAGCAGGCGTCCGGCGCGCGGATGCTGCGGCTGTTCGCCCCGCAGTTGCCGCTCTACGGCGTGGGGATCGTGCTCACCGGCGTGCTCCAGGCGCACCGGCGCTTCGCCTGGCCGGTGATCGCGCCGCTGCTGTCCAGCGTCACCGTCATCGCCGTCTACCTCAGCTTCACCGCCGTCGAAGGGCTCGGGGCCACCATCGGCGAGGCCGGTCGCGCCGGCGAGCTGCTGCTCGCCGGCGGCACCACCCTCGGTGTGGTGGTGCTCTCGCTGTCGCTGCTGATTCCGCTGCGCCGGCTACGACTGCGGCCCCGGCCGGGCTACCGGTTCCCGGCCGACGCCCGGGCCCGGGTCGGTGGGCTGGTGGTCGCCGGGGTGGTCACCGTGGCCGCGCAGCAGATCGCCCTCGCCGTCACGCTCAACCAGGTCACCTACGGCCGGACCGCCGACGTCGTCGTCTACAACCTGGCCCAGACCGTCTACTTCCTGCCCTGGGCGGTGCTGGCGGTGCCGCTCGCGATCGCCGCGTACCCGACGCTGGTGGCGGCCCGGGCGAGCGGCGACGAGCGCGCCTACCGCGACACCCTGGCCCCGGCGGTGCGCGGGGTGGTGCTGTTCAGCCTGCTGGGCGCCGCCGCGCTGGTCGGCGTCGCGATCCCGGTCGGGCACTTCTTCTTCGCCGACCCGGTCGCCGCCCGCACCGCCGCCGCCGGGATCGCCGGATTCGCGCCCGGCCTGCTCGGTTACGGGCTGTTCGCGGTGCTCACCCGGGCGCTCTACGCCCGGGGCGAGACCCGCTCGGCCGCCGTCGCCACCGCGCTCGGCTGGCTGAGCGTGCCGGTGCTGGCGATCCTGCTCGGCCAGGTGCTGCCGCTGGCCGACCGGGTGCTCGCGGTGACGCTTGCCACGTCCGCCGGCATGGTGCTGCTCGGCGCGCTGCTGGTCGCCGCCGTGCGCCGCGCCGCCGGGCCGCGGGCACTGGCCGGCCTGGGTCGGGCCGCCGCGGCCGGGCTGCTGGCCGCCGTGGTCGCCGCGGCGGGCGGAGCGGCCACCGCCGGGGGGCTCGCCGGGGCGACCGGCGGGACCCCGACGACATTCGAGGCCCTCGCGCAGGGCATGCTGTCCGGGGTCGTGGTCGGCGTCCTGTTCCTCGCCGTCGCCTGGCTGACCGACGCCCGCGACCTTCGGCCGCTGCTCGCGGCCGTGACCCGCCGGCTGCGGCGCCGGCGAGCGGCCGGCCCGGCCGACGGCCCGTCGGCAGGCCAGCACCCCGGCGACCGGGGTGACGGAAAGGAGACCGTTTCCTCATGACGGACGCCTCGCCGGCACCGCGCTGGCCCGGCTCGGTCGCCCTGGTGCTCGCCTCCAGCACCGGCGGCGTGGGGCAGCACGTCCGCTCCGTCGCCCGGGGGCTGACCGAGGCCGGCGCGACGGTGCTGGTCTGCGGGCCGGCCGCCACCCAGGACCAGTTCGACTTCACCGGGGCGGGTGCCCGGTTCACCCCGGTGGAGATCCCGGCCACCCCCACCCCCTCCGACGCGCGGGCGGTCACCGCGCTGCGCCGGGCGCTGGCGGACACGCCGGTCGACGTGGTGCACGCGCACGGGCTGCGCGCCGGCCTGGTCGCGGCGCTCGCCCGTCCCGCCGTGCCGCTGGTCGTGACCTGGCACAACGCCGTACTCGCCGGTGGGCTGCGGGGCGCGGTGTCCCGGCTGGTCGAGCGGATCGTCGCCCGGTCCGTCCGGGTCGCGCTGGGCGCCTCCGCCGACCTGGTCGAGCGGGCCGCCGCGCTGGGCGCCTCCGACGCCCGGCTGGCCCCGGTCGCCGCGCCGACGCTGCCCGCGCCGCGCCGCCGCCGCGCCGCGGTGCGCGCCGAGTTCGGCGTGACCGGCGAGCGGCCGTTGATCGTGTCGGTGGGCCGGCTGCACCCGCAGAAGCGGTACGACGTGCTGATCGACGCCGCCGCCCGGTGGCGCACCCGGACCCCCGCCCCGGCGGTGGTGATCGCCGGCAGTGGACCCGCCTACCTGCCGCTGGCCGCGCGGATCTCGGCGGCCCGCGCGCCGGTGACGCTGCTCGGGCACCGCACCGACGTGGCGGACCTGCTGGGCGGCGCCGACCTGGCGGTGGTCACCAGCGACTGGGAGGCCCGCCAACTGTTCGCGCAGGAGGCGCTGCGCGCCGGCGTACCGCTGGTCGCCACCGCGGTCGGTGGCCTGCCGGAGCTGGTCGGCGACGCCGCGGTGCTGGTCCCGGCCGGGGACGTGGACGCCGTCGACACGGCGGTGCGGGCGCTGCTCGACGACCCGGCGCGCCGCGCCGAGCTGGGCCGCCGGGGCGCGGCCCGGGCCGCGGCGTGGCCCACCGAGGCGGACACCGTGGCCGCGCTCGCCGACCTGTACGCCGAGCTGACGCCGCAGCGCGCACCGGGAACCCGCTGATGCTGCGCCGACTGACCCCGGTGCTGCTGACCCTGGCGGTGGTGGTGCTGGGCGTCACCGCGCTGGCCGCCCGCCCGGACGACGGCACGCCCCGACGCAGCGCCGACTTCGTGGTGCTCGTCGGCGCGGCCGGCCTGCGCTGGGACGACGTGGACCCGCAGAACACCCCGACGTTGTGGAAGATGGCCGAGCAGGGCGCGATCGGCTCGCTGTCGGTGCGCTCCGCGCATCGCCCCACCTGCCCGGTGGACGGTTGGCTGACCCTCGGCGCCGGCAACTTCGCCGCCTGGAACGGCAGCCGTCCGGGTGGCGGCTGCCCGGCCAGCGGGGTGACCGTGGAGGAACCCGACGGCATCGGCGCCAACCTGCCCGACCAGCCCGGCGTCGTCGCGTACAACCAGGACAAGCTGGCCTGGGGCGCCACGCCGGGCGCGCTGGCGGAGTCGGTGCGCTGCTCGGTGGCGGTCGGCCCGGGCGCCGCGGTGGCCGCCGCGCGCCCGTTCGGCCGGGTCGACCGGTACGAGGCGAAGCTGCCCGACGACCCGGCGGAGCTGCTCGGCTCCTGCGTGCTCAGCATCGTCGACGTGGGCACGGTCGACGACGACGACCCGCGGGTGCGGGCCGCCCAGGCGCGCCAGGCCGACGAACGGCTCGCCCGGGTGCTCGCCGCCCGGCCGCCACGCTCGCTGGTGCTGGTGGCCGGCGTCTCGGACACCGACACCCCGGCGCGGCTGCACGTGGCGGTGGCCGACGGACCCGGCTGGAACGGCGGCTGGCTGTCCTCGCCCAGCACCGCCCGCTCCGGCTACCTGCAACTGGTCGACCTGGCGCCGACCGCGCTCGCCGCGCTGGGCCGGCCGATGCCGGAGCGGCTCTTCCTCGGCCGGCCGGCGGTGACCGTCGACGACCGGCCGGACGACCTGCGGACCGCGATCGAGGCGCCGGCCGACGCCGACCGGGAGGCCGCCGCCCAGCGGCGGGTGGCCGGCTGGTTCTTCACCCTGCTCGCCGCCGCCCAGATGGCGCTCGCGGTGGCGGTGCTGCCGCTGCTGCGCCGGGCTCGCCGGCTCGCCGGCCCGCACTCGCCTGCGCCGGTGTCCCCGCGGGTGGTGGCGATGGTGGAGCTGCTGCTGATCGCCGCCGCGCTGGCCGTGCCGGCGGCGTTGCTGGCCGACGCGGTGCCGTGGTGGCGGGGGCACCACGCCGGTTGGTGGTTCGCCTCGGTGACCGCGCTGCTGATCGTCGGCGGCACCGCCGCGGTGCGGTTCACCCCCGGGCACGACCGCACGCTCGGGCCGCTCGGCGCGGTCGCCGGGTTGGCCACCCTGGTGGTCGGCGTGGACGTGCTCACCGGCTCCCGGCTGCAACTCAACGGGGTGGTCGGCTACTCCGCGCTGGAGGGCGGCCGGTACGCCGGGCTGGGCACGGTGGGGCTGGGCGTGTTCATCGCCGGCTCGCTGCTCTGCGGCGGCTGGCTGGCCCAGCGGGTACGCCGTGGCTGGCGGCCGGCCGTCCTGGTGGCGGTGGGCGGCGCGGCCGTGGTGGTGGTGGGCAGCCCCTACCTGGGCGCCGACTCGATCGGCGCGATCGCGTTGACCGCCGGGTTGAGCGTGGCGGCGGCGATCTGCACCGGCGGCTGGCTGACCGTCAGCCGGCTCGCCTGGGCGACCATGGCGGGGTTGGCGGTGACCATCGGTTTCGCGCTGGTGGACCTGGACCGGCCGGCGGCCGAGCGGGGCAGCCTGGGCCGGTTCCTGGCCGCGCTCGGCGACGGCACCGGCGGGCTGACCGTGCACCGCTCCAGCACCTCGAACTTCCAGACCCTGGTGAACAGCCCGCTGACCGTGCTGGCGCTGGCCGGGGCGGCGCTGGTCTGGCTGGCGCTGCTGCAGCCGTGGGGCGGCCTGATGCGGCTGTTCGGCATCTACCCGGCGATCCGGGCGGCGATGGCCGGCACCGGGGTGGCCGCCGGGCTCGGCGGCGTGCTGGGCGGTTCGGCGCTGGACGTGGCCGGCGCGGCGGGCGCCCTGGTGGTGCCGATGGCGGCGCTGGCGGCGTTGCGCGTGCTCGACCACTCCACCGACCGCACCGTGCCCGACGGCGGGCGCGGCGGGGGAGAGGGCGGCGCGGCGCCGCCCCGCGGTTCCGGCCCCGGGGACACCGGTCCGTCGGGTGGGTCGGGAGCGCCGGATCGGGCCTCACGTGCGCCGACAGCGGGTGCGACGGCAGCTCACGGTCCGGAAGGTGTTACCGTGGAATCCCGTGGATCGCGTGATCACTTGGCTGATCGGCACGGCGGTTCGCACGACCGCTACGGACGACACGGGAGCAGGCCTTGGCCCCTTCAGCACGGACGACCAGGCACATTTTCGTCACCGGGGGAGTCGCCTCCTCGCTGGGTAAGGGCCTCACCGCCTCCAGCCTCGGCAACCTGCTGACCGCGCGCGGTCTGCGCGTGGTGATGCAGAAGCTCGACCCGTACCTGAACGTCGATCCCGGCACGATGAACCCGTTCCAGCACGGCGAGGTGTTCATCACCGAGGACGGGGCCGAGACCGACCTCGACGTCGGCCACTACGAGCGGTTCCTGGACCGGGACCTCTCCGGCAAGGCGAACGTCACCACCGGGCAGATCTACTCGGCGGTGATCGCCAAGGAGCGGCGCGGCGAATACCTGGGCGACACGGTCCAGGTCATCCCGCACATCACCAACGAGATCAAGGCCCGGATCCTCGGCATGGCCGACCCGGACGCCGACGGCCAGGTCCCCGACGTGGTGATCACCGAGGTCGGCGGCACGGTCGGCGACATCGAGTCGCTGCCGTTCCTGGAGTCGATCCGCCAGATCCGGCACGACCTGGGCCGGGACAACTGCTTCTACCTGCACGTGTCGCTGGTGCCCTACCTGGCGCCCTCGGGCGAGCTGAAGACCAAGCCGACGCAGCACTCGGTGGCGCAGCTCCGCAGCATCGGCATCCAGCCCGACGCGCTGGTGCTGCGCTGCGACCGGGAGATCCCGGACAAGGTCAAGGAGAAGCTGTCGCTCTACTGCGACGTCGACCGGGAGGCGGTCACCGCCGCCCCGGACGCGCCGAGCATCTACGACATCCCGAAGGTGCTGCACCGCGAGGGCCTGGACGCGTACGTGGTGCGCCGGCTCGGCCTGTCGTTCCGCGACGTCGACTGGACGAGCTGGGACGACCTGCTGGAGCGGGTGCACCAGCCGCGCCACACGATCACCGTCGCCCTGGTCGGCAAGTACGTCGACCTGCCCGACGCCTACCTGTCGGTGAGCGAGGCGATCCGGGCGGCCGGCTTCGGCCACCGCGCCCGGGTGCAGCTCAAGTGGGTGCCCAGCGACGAGTGCGTCACCCCGGCCGGCGCGGCCGCCGCCCTGGCCGGCGTAGACGGCGTCGTCATCCCCGGCGGCTTCGGGGTGCGCGGCATCGAGGGCAAGGTGGGCACCGCCCGCTACGCCCGGGAGAACGGCGTCCCGCTGCTCGGCCTCTGCCTCGGCCTGCAGTGCATGACCATCGAGGTGGCCCGGCACCTGGCCAACCTCGACGGCGCGAACTCGCTGGAGTTCGACGAGGAGGCCGTGCACCCGGTCATCGCCACCATGGCCGACCAGGAGGACATCGTGGCCGGCCGGGGCGACCTGGGCGGCACCATGCGGCTCGGGGCCTACCCGGCGACGCTGGCCGAGGGTTCGATCGTCGCCGAGGCGTACGGCAGCACCGAGGTCAGCGAGCGGCACCGGCACCGCTACGAGGTGAACAACGCCTACCGCGACCAGCTCACCAAGGCCGGCCTGACCATCTCCGGCACCTCGCCGGACGGCCGGCTCGTCGAGTTCGTGGAGCTGGACCGCAACCTGCACCCGTTCTTCGTGGCCACCCAGGCGCACCCGGAGCTGAAGAGCCGCCCCACCCGCCCGCACCCGCTGTTCGCGGCGTTCGTGGGCGCCGCGGTCGCGTACTCCGAGGCGGACCGGCTGCCGGTGGACCTGGACGGCGCGCCGAAGAAGACCGGCCGCGGCGGCGCCGCGAAGGCAACCGCCCAGTGAGCGGCGTGGAGCACCGGTACGAGGTGACCACGCGTCGCGACGTCTGGTCCGGCCGGATCTTCTCAGTGGTCAGCGACGACGTGACCATGCCCGGCGGCGGGACCGCGACCCGCGACTACGTGCGGCACGTGGGCGCGGTGGCCGTGGTGGCGCTCGACGACGCCGGCCAGGTGGTGCTGATCCGGCAGTACCGTCACCCGGTCGGCCGGCACCTGTGGGAGCTGCCGGCGGGCCTGATGGACGTCAGCGGGGAGGACCTGGCCGCCGCGGCGGCACGGGAGCTGGCCGAGGAGGCCGACCTGACCGCCGGGCGCGTCGACGTGCTTGTCGACCTGCACAGCTCGCCGGGCTTCTCCGACGAGGTGGTCCGGGTCTTCCTGGCCCGCGGCCTCGCCGAGGTGCCCGCCGGCGAGCGCCACGAGCGCAGCGATGAGGAGGCCGACCTCCAGGTGGTCCGCGTCGACCTCGACGAGGCGGTCCGGATGGTCCTGGCCGGGGAGATCACCAACGCGTCCTGCGTGGCCGGGCTGCTCGCCGCCGCGCGGGCCCGGGAGACCGGCTTCGCCGAGCTGCGCCGCCCGGAGGCGCCGCTGCCGCGCTGATCGGGAACCGACGACGAAAGGGGCCGTGCGGCGTGTGCCGCGCGGCCCCTTTTCGGTGTCGCCCCGATCAGTCGCGCAGCGGGCGGCCCTGGCCGTCCACGCCGCCGTTGACCAGGATCAGGATGCCGTCGATGAGACCCCAGATGGCACCGAAGCCACAGGTCACGAGCGTGACCACGAGCTGGATCACGCCGGTCTTGGTGTCGCCCATGTAGAAGCGGCCGATACCGAAACCGCCGAGGAGGATCTGGAGGATGCCCGCGACGACCTTGCTCTTGTCCGAGACGCCGTACGGGTGCTGCTGGTAAGGAGTGGTCATGAGCGGACACCATAGTGATCCACTCGCGTCCTGTCCGCATCGGCACCCCGACGGTGCGAGGATATTTACCGAAGTCTGTCCTGTCGGCTGACGGCCTCTCGGCCGGCCGGCCCGGCCCATGCCTGACACTCCGTCAGCACCACCGGGCACCGGATGTCACTGTGTTGGCGTCCGCCGGCCGCCCGCACGCCTAGACTGCCGCCGGCGGGACCGGTGGACCGCGTCGGCAACGGAGCCGGCGGGACGCCGTGCTGTCGGGGGTGAGCCGCCCCGGAGGAAGGTGTCTGCATCGTGAAGGTCGGAATCCCCCGCGAGGTCAAGAACCACGAGTACCGGGTGGCGATCACGCCGGCGGGCGTCAACGAGTTCACCCGCCACGGCCACGAGGTCTTCGTCGAGGCGGGCGCCGGGGTCGGCTCCAGCATCACCGACGACGAGTTCGCCGCCGCCGGGGCGAAGATCCTCGCCACCGCCGACGAGGTCTGGGAGACCGCCGAGCTGGTGCTCAAGGTCAAGGAGCCGATCGCCGAGGAGTACCACCGGATGCGCGAGGGGCAGGTGCTCTTCACCTACCTGCACCTGGCCGCCTCCCGCGACTGCACCGACGCGCTGGTCGAGAAGAAGGTCACCGGCATCGCCTACGAGACGGTCGAGCTGCCCGACCGGTCACTGCCGCTGCTCGCCCCGATGTCCGAGGTGGCCGGCCGGCTCGCCCCGCAGGTCGGCGCGTTCTACATGATGCGCACCGGCGGTGGCCGGGGCGTGCTGCCCGGCGGCGTCTCCGGCGTGTACGCGGCCAAGACCGTGGTCATCGGCGCCGGCGTGTCCGGCCTGAACGCCGCCGCCATCGTGCTCGGCCTGCAGTCCGAGGTGCTGCTGCTGGACAAGAACGTGGCCCGACTGCGCTCCGCCGACGCCATCTACCGGGGCCACCTGCAGACGGTCGCGTCCAACGCGTACGAGATCGAGCGGGCCGTGCTCGACGCGGACCTGGTCATCGGCGCGGTGCTGGTGCCCGGCGCGAAGGCCCCGAAGCTGATCTCCAACGAGCTGGTCTCCCGGATGAAGCCGGGCAGCGTGCTCGTCGACATCGCCATCGACCAGGGCGGCTGCTTCGAGGACTCGCGCCCGACCACGCACGCCGACCCGACCTACAAGGTGCACGACTCGATCTTCTACTGCGTGGCGAACATGCCCGGCGCGGTGCCGAACACCAGCACCTACGCGCTGACCAACGTCACCCTGCCGTACGCCCTCGAACTGGCCAACCAGGGCTGGCGGGAGGCGCTGCGCGCCGACCCGGCGCTGGCGCTGGGCCTGAACACCCACGACGGCAAGGTCGTCTACGGCCCGGTCGCCGAGGCGCACGGCATGGACGTGCTGCCGCTGGCCGAGGTGCTGAGCTGACCGAGACGACGCCACGGGCCGGCGCGCAACCCGCGCCGGCCCTGCGTCGGGCGGTCCGCGGCTACCTGGACCACCTCACCGTCGAGCGCGGGCTGTCCGGCCACACGCTCGCCGCGTACCGCCGGGACCTGGACCGCTACCTGACCACGCTGGCCGACGCCGGGGTGACCGACCTGGCCGCCGCCGGCGCCGCCCAGGTCGAGGCCCACCTGGCCCGGCTGCGCGCCGGCGACGACGCGCACCCGCCGTTGGCCGTCTCGTCCGCCGCCCGGGCCGCCAGCGCGGTCCGCGGCCTGCACCGCTTCGCGCTGCGCGAGGGCCTGACCGGCGACGACCCGGGCCGCGACGTCCGGCCGCCCACGCCGCCGCGCCGGCTGCCCCGGGCGCTGCCGGTCGACGCCGTCCTGCGGCTGCTGGAGGCCGCCGGCGCGACCGCGGCCACCGGCGACGACGCGCCCCGCGCGCTGCGTGACCGGGCGCTGCTGGAGTTCCTGTACGGCACCGGCGCGCGCATCTCCGAGACGGTCGGCGCGGCCGTCGACGACCTCGACCTGGACGCCGGGACGGTGCTGCTGCGCGGCAAGGGCGGCCGGACCCGCCTCGTCCCGGTCGGCGGGTACGCCGCCGACGCGGTGCGTGCCTGGCTGGTCCGCGGCCGGCCGGCGCTGCTCGCCGCCGGGCGGGGCACCCCGGCGCTGTTCGTCAACGCCCGCGGCGGACCACTCACCCGGCAGGGGGCCTGGGGCGTGCTGCGTGCCGCCGCCGGCCGTGCCGGCCTGCCGGTCGACGGGCCGGAGGCGGTCTCCCCGCACACGCTGCGCCACTCGTACGCCACCCACCTGCTCGACGGCGGCGCGGACGTGCGCGTGGTGCAGGAACTGCTCGGCCACGCGTCGGTGACCACCACCCAGGTGTACACATTGGTCACGGTGGAACGGCTGCGCGAGGTGTACGCGACCGCGCACCCGCGCGCCCTGCCCTGACGGGTCGCCGACACGCCGACCCGGTGCCGAAGCTGCTGCTGGCCCGTGGCGTACAGTCGGCATCGGCGCGGGCCTCCAGGTGCGACGGACCGGGGGTGCGCAGCGGCGCCGCGAGGGACGTCGGACGGCTCCGACGCCGGGGTGGTCGTCGGGAGGGGGCAACGAGGACATGGCAGGAAACGGTGACCGTGCCGAGACCTGGACGTCGGAGCTCCGTGAGCAGCAGGCGACGCTCGGCGCCGACCTCGGCCCCGCCGACCCGGCGGCCTACACCATGCGCAAGCCGATCCCCGAGCCGATGCCGACCGACCGGCACGGCCCGGCGCGGATCATCGCGATGGCCAACCAGAAGGGTGGCGTCGGCAAGACCACGACCACCATCAACCTGGGCGCCGCCCTCGCGGAATACGGCCGCAAGGTGCTCCTGGTCGACTTCGACCCGCAGGGCGCCCTCTCCGTCGGCCTGGGCGTCAACCCGCACAACCTCGACCTGTCGGTCTACAACCTGCTCATGCAGGACGACGTCACCGCCGAGGACGTCCTGATCAAGACCGACGTGGCCGGGCTGCACCTGCTGCCGGCCAACATCGACCTCTCCGCCGCCGAGATCCAGCTCGTCAACGAGGTCGCCCGGGAGATGGCCCTGGCCCGGGTGCTGCGCACCATCCGCAAGGAGTACGACTTCATCCTGATCGACTGCCAGCCCTCGCTGGGCCTGCTGGCGATCAACGCGCTGACCGTCGCGCACGGCGTGCTCATCCCGCTGGAGTGCGAGTTCTTCAGCCTGCGCGGCGTGGCGCTGCTGCTGGACACCATCGACAAGGTGCGTGAGCGGCTCAACTTCGACCTGGAACTCGAAGGCATCCTCGCCACCATGTACGACAGCCGCACCACCCACTGCCGGCAGGTGCTGCAACGGGTCGTGGAGGCGTTCGGCGACAAGGTCTACCAGACCGTCATCACCAAGACCGTGAAGTTCCCCGAGTCGACGGTGGCCGGCGCGCCCATCACTACCCTCGACCCAGCGTCCTCCGGCGCGCGCAACTACCGGCAGCTCGCCCGAGAGGTGATCGCCGCCGAGGCGGACCGGTAGGGCGCACGCCGCCCGCCCGCCGCGTCGACTACGGTTTCCCGGTGACCGCGCCGCCCCTCGACCCGCACGCCGGTCCGGCGGACGTCGCCGGACTGGCCGCCGAGGTCGACGGCGTCGTCCCCGCTGACGCCGCCGTGGTCGAGGAGACCAGCGGCTTCACCGTCCGGCTGGACAACTTCACCGGCCCGTTCGACCTGCTGCTCCAGCTCATCAGCAAGCACAAGCTGGACGTCACCGAGGTCGCCCTGCACAAGGTCACCGACGAGTTCATCGCCTACCTGCGGGCCATGGGCGACCAGTGGGACCTGGACGAGACCAGCGAGTTCCTGCTGGTCGCCGCCACCCTGCTCGACCTCAAGGCGGCCCGGCTGCTGCCCTCGGCCGAGGTGGAGGACGAGGAGGACCTGGCGCTGCTGGAGGCGCGCGACCTGCTCTTCGCCCGACTGCTGCAGTACAAGGCGTACAAGGAGGCGGCGGCGCACATCGCCGAGCTGGAGTCCGTCGGCGGCCGGCGCTACCCGCGCGCGGTCACCCTGGAACCCCGGTACGCCGAGGCGCTGCCCGACCTGGTGCTCGGCATCGGCCCGCAGCGGCTGCTCAAGCTGGCGGTGAAGGCGATGAGCCCGAAGCCGGTGCCCGAGGTGTCCATCGCCCACGTGCACATGGTCCGGGTCAGCGTCCGGGAGCACGCCGGCATCATCGCCGACCGGCTGCGCCGCGCCGGAGTGGCCACCTTCTCGCTGCTCTGCGCCGACTGCGAGATGACGCTGGAGGTGGTGGCCCGGTTCCTGGCGCTGCTGGAGCTGTACCGGCAGGGCCTGGTCGCGTTCGTGCAGGAGCAGGCGCTGGAGGAGCTGACGGTCCGCTGGACCGGCCCGGTTGACGGCGACGCCGAGCTGACCGTCGACGAGTACGCCGGCTCGCCGGAACCGGCGGACGCCGCACCACCCGCTGCCGCCGCGCCGCCCACGGGCGGGCCGGCGGACGAATCCGCACCGACGCAGGAGTGAGCTGATGAGCGACGAGGAGCGCGGGGACTCCCTGGCCGACCAGGCGGCCGCCTGGGTGCCGCCGTGGGCGCGCCCCGCGCCCGATCCTGCCCCCGACGACGCCTCCGTCGCCGAGCAGGAGGCCCCCGAAACAGATCGTGGAAGCGGAGGGCCCCCAGAGGGGCCGCATCCTTCCAAGATCGCCGCAGCCGGGTCGGATCTTGGTACGGGGGCGCCCTCGGAGGGGCGGGACCGTACCAAGATCTCGGAGTCGGGCGGGACTGGGGACGCCGGTCTCATCGCGGGCGGCGGAGCCGGGGTCGGGGTCGGGGCTGGCCTGGCTGTCGAGTCCCTTGCCCAGGTGGCTGTCGACGCCGGCGTCGAACCGGCTGTCGACCGCGTTGCCGGCGCCGCCGACGCGGGTGGGGGCGTACCCCAGAAGCGCGGACGGCGGCGGGCGGCGCCGGAACCGCCGCCCGCGCCGGTGCTGGACGACGCGGAGCTACGCGGCGCCCTGGAGGCGATCCTGCTGGTGGTGGACCAGCCGGTCAGCGAGCTGGTCCTGGCCGACGTGCTGGAGCAGGCCCCGGAGCGGGTCGGGGCGATGCTCGACGAGATCGCCGCCGGCTACACCGCCGCCGGGCACGGTTTCGAACTGCGCCGGGCCGCGGGTGGCTGGCGTCTCTACACCCGGCCGGAATACGCCACCTATGTCGAGAGGTTCGTGCTGGACGGGCAGTCGGTCCGGCTGACCCAGGCCGCGCTGGAGACCCTGGCCGTGGTCGCCTACCGCCAGCCGGTGACCCGGTCGCGCATCTCGGCCATCCGGGGTGTCAACTGCGACGGGGTGCTCCGTACCCTGGTGGGTCGCGGCCTGGTCGAGGAGTGCGGCACCGAAGCGGACAGCGGTGCGTTCCTCTACCGGACCACCACCATGTTCCTGGAGAAGCTGGGGCTCAACTCGGTGGACGACCTGCCGCCCCTGGCCCCGTTCCTTCCCGACGACGTAGAAGAGCTTGCCGATGCGACGCGATGACCGTGCCCCGAAGCCCGACGCCCCCGTCTACGAGGGCGCCGAGCGCCTGCAGAAGGTGCTCGCCGCCGCGGGGGTGGGCTCGCGGCGCGCCTGCGAGGACCTGATCTTCCGGCGGCGGGTCACGGTCAACGGCCGGGTGGCGCAGCTCGGCGACAAGGCCGATCCGGCGCGCGACGTGATCTTCGTCGACGGGGAACGGCTCCAGGCCGACGTCCGCCTGGTCTACGTGGCGATGAACAAGCCGCGCGGCGTGGTCACCACCATGGCCGACGAGAAGGGCCGCACCGAACTCGCCGACTTCATCGGCGCGCGGCTGGAGCAGCGGGTCTACCACGTCGGGCGACTGGACGCCGACAGCGAGGGCCTGCTCCTGCTCACCAACGACGGCACCCTCGCCCACAAGCTCATGCACCCGTCGTACGAGGTGCTCAAGACCTACCTCGCCGAGGTGTCCGGGCCGATCCCGCGCAACCTGGGCAAGCGGCTGACCGGCGGCGTCGAGCTGGAGGACGGGCCGGTGAAGGTCGACGGGTTCAAGGTGGTCGACACGCTGGGCAAAACCGCCCAGGTGGAGCTGACCCTGCACGAGGGGCGCAAACACATCGTCCGGCGCCTGATGGCCGAGGTGGGACACCCGGTGTCCCGGCTGATCCGTACCTCGATCGGCCCGATCAAGCTCGGCGACCTGCGCACCGGGCGGCTGCGGCGGCTGACCAACGCGGAGGTCGCCGCCCTGTTCAAGGCCGTGGGTGACTGACCCGGTCGATCGGGTACGGCTCCCGGTAGGCTTCGACGCGGCCCGCCGGCCGGCACGCACGCGCCCCGGCGGGACGCCCGCGCGGCGCGGGCATGATTGACGACGAGAACCATCCGCTCAACGGCGCCGGGGAGACCGGCGACCCGCGAGGTACGGGCTGAGGAGGACAACGGTGGAGGAAAACGTACCGGCCGGGCGATGCGTGGTCGCAGTGGACGGACCGTCCGGTTCGGGGAAGTCCACCGTGTCGCGGCGACTGGCGGTGAGCCTCGGCGCCCGCTACCTCGACACCGGCGCCATGTACCGGGCGCTGACCTGGGCCGTGTTGCGCTCCGGGGTCGAGCTGACCGACGCCGAGTCGGTGGCCAAGGTCGCCGGCGAGGCCGACCTGCGCATCGGCACCGACCCCCAGGGGTACGCGGTGACCGTCGACGGCACCGACGTGTCCTCGGACATCCGCGGCGCCGAGGTGACCGGCGCGGTCTCCGCGGTGGCCGCCGTCGGCGCGATCCGTGAGCTGCTGGTCGACCGGCAACGGCGGCTGATCGCCGAGGCCGGCCGGATCGTGGTGGAGGGCCGCGACATCGGCTCCGTGGTGGCGCCCGACGCCGACCTGAAGGTCTACCTGACCGCCTCCGAGGCGGCGCGCGCCCAGCGGCGCAGCGCCGAGGACGCCGCCGACGTCGCGGCGACCGCCGCCGACCTGGCCCGGCGCGACCGGCTCGACTCGACCCGCACGGTCAACCCGCTGCAGCAGGCCGCCGACGCGGTGGTGCTGGACACCACCGAGCTGGGCATCGACCAGGTCGTCGCCCGCCTGCGCGAGATGCTCACCGAGCGGGGCGTGGCGTGAGCGCGAGGAGTGAGCCGGTGTTGCGAGCCCCGCAGTCGCGAACGAAGGGTGGCGTGGCGTGAGCGCGAGGAGTGAGCCGGTGTTGCGAGCCCCGCAGTCGCGAACGAAGGGTGGCGTGGCGTGAGCGCGAGGAGTGAGCCGGTGTTGCGAGCCCCGCAGTCGCGAACGAAGGGTGGCGTGGCGTGAGCGCGAGGAGTGAGCCGGTGTTGCGAGCCCCGCAGTCGCGAACGAAGGGTGGCGTGGCGTGAGCGCGAGGAGTGAGCCGGTGTTGCGAGCCCCGCAGTCGCGAACGAAGGGTGGCGTGGCGTGAGCGACGACGACTTCGGCGGCTGGGTGGAGCTGCGCGAGCCGGAGGTCGACGCCGGCGAGCCCACCGGCCCGCAGCCCGTGGTGGCCGTGGTGGGCCGCCCCAACGTGGGCAAGTCCACGCTGGTCAACCGCATCATCGGCCGCCGGCAGGCGGTCGTCGAGGACATCCCCGGCGTGACCCGGGACCGGGTGCCCTACGACGCGCAGTGGAACGGCCGTGCGTTCACCGTGGTGGACACCGGCGGTTGGGAGCCCGACGCCAAGGACCGCGCCGCGGCCATCGCCGCCCAGGCGGAGACCGCCGTGGTCACCGCCGACGTGGTGCTGTTCGTGGTGGACGCCATGGTCGGCTCGACCGACGTGGACGAGGCCGCGGTGAAGATGCTGCGCCGCAGCGCCAAGCCGGTGATCCTGGTGGCCAACAAGGCCGACAACACCACCATCGAGATGGAGGCGACCTCGCTGTGGTCGCTCGGTCTCGGTGAGCCGTTCCCGGTGTCGGCGCTGCACGGGCGCGGCTCCGGCGACCTGCTCGACGCCATCATGGCCGCGCTGCCCGAGGCACCGAAGATCGTGGAGAACCGCCCGCGCGGCCCGCGCCGGGTGGCCCTGGTGGGGCGCCCCAACGTCGGCAAGTCCAGCCTGCTCAACCGGTTCTCCGGCGAGGAGCGCGCGGTGGTCGACTCGGTGGCCGGCACCACCGTCGACCCGGTGGACAGCCTGGTCGAGATCGGCGGCGAGACCTGGCAACTGGTGGACACCGCCGGGCTGCGCAAGCGGGTCGGCAAGGCCAGCGGCACGGAATACTACGCCAGCCTGCGTACCGCCTCGGCGATCGAGGCGGCGGAGGTGGCCGTGGTGCTGCTGGACTCCAGTGAGGTGATCAGCGAGCAGGACCAGCGGATCCTCACCATGGTGGTGGAGGCCGGCCGGGCCCTGGTCATCGCGTTCAACAAGTGGGACCTGGTGGACGCCGACCGCCGCTACTACCTGGACAAGGAGATCGACCGGGAGTTGCGGCGCATCCCCTGGGCGATCCGGCTGAATCTGTCCGCGCAGACCGGCCGCGCCGTCGACAAGCTCGCCCCGGCGCTGCGCAGGGCGCTGGCGAGCTGGGAGACCCGCGTCCCCACCGCCCACCTCAACCAGTGGCTCACCGCGTTGGTGCAGGCCACCCCGCACCCGGTACGCGGTGGACGCGCCCCGCGCATCCTGTTCGCCACCCAGGCCGGGGTGGCGCCCCCGCGGTTCGTGCTGTTCACCACCGGCCCGCTGGACGCCGGCTACCAGCGGTTCGTGGAGCGCAAGCTGCGCGAGGAGTTCGGCTTCGAGGGCAGCCCGATCGACATCTCGGTCCGGCCGCGCAAGAAGCTGGGCCCGGGCGGCCGAGGCAAGGCGCACGGCTGACCGTTCCACCTGGAAGCCGCCGGGGCACCGCCCCGGCGGCTTCTTTCCTAGGACGCTCTAGGGGGAGTGGCGTGGTGGCGCGCGGCGCGGTGGGGGCCTGTGCGTACCGTGCGAAGATCTTGCGCTAAGCTGTACCGGCTGCTGCGGGGGAGACCCCGCGGGGGCATCGGGACGTGGCGCAGTTTGGTAGCGCACTTGACTGGGGGTCAAGGGGTCGTCGGTTCGAATCCGGCCGTCCCGACGCAGGTGGAAGGGCATTCGCGCGATCATGCGATGCCCCGCTGGGGACCTTTTGGGGACCTCAGGCCGGTGAGATGCGAAGACAGCGCCTCACCGGCGGCCCGGATCGACTGACGATCTGGATGCAGATACCGCTGGGTCGTCATCAGCGAGCCGTGACCGGCGATCTTCCGTAGGACGTGCACCGGCACGCCGGCATCCGCCATCCAGGTCAGCCCGGTGTGCCGCCGCAGGTACTCGAAGCCCAGCGAGCTGACCACCTCGTCCCAGTGCGTCGCGTCGCGCAGCACCGCCGTGCTGATCCGGCCGCCGCGCGGGCCGACGAAGAGCCGGCCGTCGTCCTCGGCGATCCGGTCGAGCTTCGCGGCCACCATCGGCCGCAGCTCGTCGATGATGGGCATCTGCCGTGCCCGCTTGCCCTTGGTGCCCTTGTCGACCAGGCCGCCGGGGCCGGTGGTGGTCTGCCGGCGCACCGTCCACAGGCCATGGCGGGGGAGCCGGAGGAAGCCGCCCGGGTCGCCGGCCGCGTACTCGACCTCTCCGAAGGCGTTGCCTCCGTGCGACCACGCCAACGTCTCAACCCGGTCCTACAAACGGCTCAGGGACCATGCCGCTATGCCGGGAGTGCGAGAGGTGCTGGAGCGCGCCAGGGGGTAGCCGCTACAGCTCCACGTCGAGCAAGAGCGTCCTGCTGACCCAGGCAACGTACTCGTCCGAACTCATCACGACCGGCACCGCCGCGATCTCGGGGTTCTGCCAAGGGTGGTTGTCCTGGAGAAGCGCCCGCAGGTCCTCGAAGCGCTGGGCATGCGTCTTCAGGAGAAGCTGCCACTCCTCGCCCGTGCCGAACTCGCCCTGGCGCCAGAAGGCGGAGATGACCGGCCCGACGATCTGCGCGCCGGCCGCAAGCCTCGCCTCAACGACGAGGCGCGGCTTGCTCGACGGCCGCGTCCCGCGTCTCCATCGCCGTCGAGACTTGCAGGACAGTCCAGGGCTGACCGTTGCTCACGTCAGCGGCGCGACCTCCCGGGCCGGGGGCGACCCTCGTGCCATGACGTGATCGTCTGCGGGCGCCACAGGTGGGTGCGGCCGAGGGTCTTGTCAGGCTCCGGCATCTGCCTGCGGTTTCGGTAGGAACTTACGGTGCCGACTTGGACGCCGAGGTACTCGGCGACCTCCGACGTCGTCCACCACTCCGCGTCTGGATCAGGGCTCGTCAACGTCTGTCATTCTGCCTGGGTTGGGCGATCAACGCACCTGCGCATCCCGCCGCTCTTGGGGCCACCCCGCCGCGCATGTAGCGATCAGGCAAGACGAATAGGGTGCGACTGTCCATATGGCCCTAGCTCCATCAAGGCGGTCGCGCAGCGTTCGAAGCTCAGGGTGTGCCGGCTCGTGATCTCGGCGCAAGAAGGAAGGGGACTCGCACCAGATGTTGCGAGGCCCCTTTCTTCTTGCAATTGATGTCTAGCAGTTAATCCTGACGCCGTCGATCTGGTTTACCAACTTAAACTGCCAGCCGACACTCCACGCGGGCACGGTTCCCCAGTCGACCCACTTGGATCCGTCCCAGTTATACACGGTCATGCTGTTGCCGTGGGTCGTTGCCGAATTGGCCCAGTCGTTGTAGTAGAGGCCTGAACCGTCGTCCCGCCAGTACGTGCCCAAGTTGTAGAAGCCGCAGGTCATTTCGATATGGTATTGGCCGGAGCCATAGTCGCCGTTGAAGAGGCAGGGGTATCCATAGCGGCAGCCCTCCCAAGTGGAGTACCGCCACAACGGAAGGTCGGTCCCCACTTGCAGCGCGCCAGACGGCGCGAACGATGCCCTGTCCGTCGTTGTAGCGCCAAGGGCCGGACGCGCCGCAACCCGAGGAACAGCGGACCCGGACCCGTCCGCATGCGCCGCCCCCGCCGTGACGGCGGTGCTCGCGACGAGCAGTGTGGCGATCGCAGCGAGCTTCAGGAACCTTGCTCTGAACACAGAATTTCTCCGCTCCCCCGTGTGCCCGATGATCTTTATCGGCCAGCGTTGCCGAATAGTATCCCATCTATCTATGTGAACCGGGGACCCACACGGTGCGGGTTGGCGTCTCGGCAGACCGGGCGTGGCGCGGCGGCCCTTGGTGATCGCCGATGTGGCCTTGCCGGTGAGAACTTTCCACACGTCTTCAAGGTGGCCCTTCGGGCCGCGTAGCCGGACCCTGCCGGTTCCGCCTTATTGCCTGTGGCAACGGCGGACCGGCAGTCGGGCGCAAGGATGCCCCGCGCCGCTTGGAACTCAGCGCAGGGCATCGAGGATCGGTTGGGTCAGCCCGGCTCAGGCGCACCCGGCTCAGTGCGGTGTCGACTCATCTCGGCGAAGGCCAGTCGCTCAAGGCGTCGCTGGATCGCACTTGGCTGCCGCTCGAATGACACCGCCAGCTCGTCAATGCTGCGTCCAGCCAGGTAGCCCTTCACCAGGGCCGAGTCAGCCTGACGTGTCCATTTGTCGTACGCCTGTGGGTGATGCTGCCGGATCGCGGCGATCCCAGACGGGTGGCCGTTGGGGCCGGTGCCCGTGTCGGCCAGGTCGTACCCGTCCTCCCCGGCCGGCGGGTCGTAGACCCAATCGGGCTCGCCCCGCTCCTGCTCGTTCCAGTCCGGTTCATCCATGACTATCAAGGTAATGACACCACCGTGAGCAGGGAAGCACAGATCGTGACAGCGGCATGCCGATCAGTGAAGTTGAACCGGAGGAGGACGAGGCGTGAGCTACGAGGACGACGGCTGCGTGGCGTACGTACCCGTGAAGGTCTACGACGGCGGACTGGCAGTGCCGTCAGGGACCAAGTTCTACACCGACCGGGAACAGACGCAGGCGTACGTCGCCTGCTTGAACGCGAAGGCGAAGGCAGAAGGTGACGACGCCAGTTACCGCGTGGGAGGGCTCGCACCGCTTCGCGACGTCCCGATCGGCCGCGACTACACCGGACCGTTTCACTCCATGACTGACGACTGCTCCCATGGTGACCAGTAGGTAGGAACCGGTCGGGGACCACCCGTCTGACACGGACCGCAACGGACAGCCCAACCGCCGACGATGTGCCGCCGGGCAAACCTTTGCCTGCCGCTTCGTCTGTGTTCTGGACGGGGCGGCATTGTGTTCTCTTGATTCCGCGTCAAGAGCTTGCAGCTGTTGCAGCCTGTCGCTACGTCGTGTGGCTCGACGGTCGACTGCGTGCGACGGGATCGTCGGCTGGACCCTCTCGGGGTTCCGGTTGGTTGACTGCGGGCCAGGGGTGCCCGCATCGACGTCGAAGGGCCAGGCCGGCTGGATGCCTGGCAGCGGTCGAGGAATCGCTCGTCTAGGATGCGCGGCGCCGGTCGCTCACCCCTGTGAGTTGCCCGTGAAGCAGTTCGGCATCGGGAGTGAGGGGTAGGGGATGACTTCTGCGATCCAGTGGCGTCGTTGGGGCCCGGTGGTCGCCGTGGTGGTTGCGGTGCTGGCAGTAGTGATTTGGATTACAGCTAAGGGTGAGGAGCAGCCGCGCGCCCGCCAGTACAAGGCCTTCACCAGCTGTCTGCTGACTGACGACCGCGGGGTGGCCGGGGACCTCGCCGTGCAGGTGTGGTCCGGTATGCAGGACGCGTCGCTCGCGACCAGGACCAAAGTGGAGTATCTCTCCGTGATCGGCCCGCAGACCGCTGACAATGCGGGCACCTACCTCGCCAGTCTTGCGCAGTTCCACTGTGACCTCGTCTTCTTGGCCGGTGCCGCGCCGACATCTGCCGCACTGGCGGGAGCTGCCCGCTTTCCCGACCAGCGCTTCATTGCGGTCGGTGACCGGCCGGCGGAGGGTCGGCCGAACGTCACCTGGCTGGGCGGGTCGTCGCAGGACGTGCGCCGCGCGGTGTCATCGGCCATTCGCGAGGCGGCAGGGCGGGACTAGCTTCCCGACCACTCCATAGCAGAAGGGGAGCCCGGACGACCTGTCCACTCAGGTCGACTTCTCCAGCGCTTCAGCTCTGGCTCGCAACCGCTCGTGTCTCCATGATTCCTTCTCGTCACTGTTGGACCATACGGGGAGGTCCGTCGATGTCGCGACGCCTGTCGTCAGCTGGGCGGTATCGACGGCGAACGCCGAGCCGTCGCGTCAAGGGTCGGTTGGCCGTCCTCACCGCGGTGGTCATGGCACTGACGGTGGCGGTTCCGCCCGGGGCAGTGCCGGTTGACGGTGACTTCCCGCTGTCCTGGCTGTGGTCCTGGCTGCCGCAGCGGGCCGCCTGGTCGGCTCCGGGGCCGGACGGTCCGCAGCAACGGGCAGCCGGCGGGGCGGATGGTCGATCCCACCAGGCCTCGGCGGCGCAGACCACAGCGAACGGCGGTCGCGGTCGCGCCCCCGGGCACAGCCCGCAGGCCGCTCCGGCTGATAAGCGCGTCCCGCCGAAGGTGGCAAAGGCGACCACACCGTCGATCCCTGGGCGGACGGGGTTCGACCCGCGGCGCAGCCAACGCGCGACCGACAAGACCGAGGCCCGCGCCGACGTCTACGAGAACCCCGATGGCTCGGTCACCCGTCAGGTGCACGAGTTGCCGGTCAACTACCGCCGCGCCGATGGCTCCTGGCAGCCTATCGATCGCACCCTTGTCCGCTCGGGTGGTCGACTCAAGCAGAAGGCCAGCCCCCTGCCTGCCGATCTCGCGGCGACCGCCGCTGATCCACGTCTTGCCACGCTCGGCCTCGGCGAGGAGCGATCCCTGTCCTACGGCCTCCAGGGGGCGGCTCCGGTCGCGGCCGAGATCTCTGGGGCGTCCGCCCTCTACCGCGCGGCCCTGCCGGAGACCGACCTTCGGCTCACCGTCCGCTCAGGTGGGGTCAAGGAAGAGTTGATCCTGCATTCCGTGACCGCTGGCAACTCCTGGGTGTTCCCCCTCCGCGCGAAGGGTGTGACACCTACCGTGGAGCAGGACGGTTCCGTCGCCCTGCGGAATCGGTCCGGCGAGGTGGTCGGCCAGATCCCGGTGGGCTTCATGCACGACTCCTACATGGCACCGGGGTCCGGTGAATTCACCAACTCGCACGCCGTCGCGTACGACCTGACGACGACGGAGAGTGGTCAGCCGGCCCTGCGAATGACGGCGGATGCCGAATGGTTGCGCGACCCGGCCCGCGTCTTCCCCGTCACGGTCGACCCGTCGGTCACCGCCGGATACGACACCACCGATGACACCTACGTTCAGTACGGCGACGACACCAACCATTCCGGGGACGACAACCTCGCTGTCGGCACCTGGGACAGCGGCACCCACCGGTCGATCTCGCTGCTGGCCTTCTCAAACTACGGATCAGCCTTCAACTACAAGAAGCTCAGCTCGGTCAAGCTGAAGCTCTACCTGACCTGGCAGTACAACTGCACCGCTCAGGAATTCTGGGTGCAACCGCTCACCACGAGCTGGTCCGCCTCGACCGCCCGCTACAAGGGCCTTCCGTACGCCGGGCCCGGCCTCGGCAGCGAACTGGTCCGCGCGTCGCCGAACTCCGCGAAGGCATGCGGCAACAAGGTGGGTGACCGGTCCGTCGGTGAATGGGTGACGGTGAATCTGCCGATCGCCACTTTCCAGGACTGGGCCAACGGCGGCGCCAACTACGGTCTCGCGCTGAACACCAGCCAGACCAACAACCCCCAGTTCAAGCGGTTCACCTCGCGTAACGGTCCGAACGCCGTCTTCACGCCGTACCTGGAGATGACCTACACCGACAACGTCGCGCCGCAGGTGAACTCCCAATATCCGCCGCACGGCCACCAGGTGAGCACCCTGACGCCGGAGTTGCTGGCCAACGCCTCTGACCCGGACCTGTTCCCCTCCGCGTTGAGCTTCGACTTCCTGGTCTACGACCGCACCGCCACGAAGATCGCCGAGTCGGGCTGGCAGCCGTACATGACGTGGGCGGTGCCGGCGGGCAAGCTGAAATGGAGCGAGGCCTACACCTGGACCGTCATCGTCAAGGACGGAAATCAGGCCAGCACCTCCCAGAAGCTCCAGTCGTTCAGCACCGGGGCGCAGCAGCCGCTGCTGACCGGCGAGTTGACGCAGAACGGCGAGCGGCGCTTCGACCCGGGCAAGGGCAACTACACCTTCTCGGCCACCGACGCGGCCGTGCCCACCGCCGGCCCACCCCTGTCCATCGTGCGCTCCTACGACAGTCGCTCGGCCCGTCGCGGAGCGTTCGGCGAGGGCTGGTCCAGCCTGCTCGACATGCGCGTGGTGGACCCCTGGTCATCCATCAAGAGCCCACCGCCGCACGTCCTGGTCACCTACCCGACCGGTCAGGTGGTCTCGTTCGGCCGCAACCCGGACGGCAGCTTCGTTCCGCCGTCGGGCCGGTTCGCCACCTTCACCGAGCAGCCGGGTGGTTACGAGCTCGTCGACAAGGACGGCACCACGTACACCTTCCGTGGCGGCATCTCGGTGCCCGGCCAGTACGACATCAGTGCCATCACCGACAGCAACGGCCGTACGCTGACCTTCCACTACACCTTCGACTCGGTGGTGGGGCGGGCGACCACCATCACCACCTCGTCGGGGCGATCGCTGCGGCTGCGCTGGAGCACGGGCGCCGCGCAGCGCGTGCTCTCGGTGACCACGGACGCCGCCACCCCGGGCGATGACACCACATCGTCCACGTGGAACTACGCGTACACCGATGGCCTGCTCACCCAGGTCTGTCCCCCGACGTCGACGACCAGGTGCACCACCTACACGTACGCGACGAACAACCGTTATCCGGCGGCGGCGCTCGACGCCCGCCCGCGCGATTTCTGGCGGCTCGGCGAGTCGTCGGGGACGACGGCGGCCAACGGGGTGCCCGCCTCCACGGGTATCCGCAACGGCACGTACTCCGGGGTGACCCTCGGCCGGCCCGGCGCGTTGCCCGGCTCGTCCGCCACGGCGGCCGGATTCAACGGCAGCTCCTCCTACGTGAGCCTGCCGGTGCAGGACGTGGACCCCGCCGGCTACAAGTCGGTCAGCCTGTGGTTCCAGATGACGGCCGGCTCGACCGCGGGCGGTACCCTTTTCGCCTACCAGACGGTGCCGATCACCTCGGCTGCCGCGCAGAACTGGACGCCGGCGCTCTACGTCGGCACGGACGGCAAGCTCCGCGGCGAGTTCTGGACCGGAGCGGTCGAGCCGATGGTCTCCGGCAGCGTCGTCAACGACGGAAAGTGGCACCACGCCACCCTGGTCGGCGACAAGACCAGCCAGACGCTGTACCTGGACGGGGCTCCGCAGGCGACGCTCGCCAAGCCGCTCGTCCAGACCCCGACCCTGGCGAAATACGTCTACGTCGGTGCGGGCGAGACCTCAAGCTGGCCGTCGCGGCCGACCAACAGCAAGGGCTTCTTCCCGGGCTCGATCGGCGAGGTCGCCTACTTCGACCGGGCGCTCAGCCGGTTCGACGTCAACGATCTGGACAGCGCGAACATCGCCGCTCGGCCGGTCGAGTCGGTCGTCCGTCCCTCCGGCAACGTCGAGGCGACGGTCACCTACGATCCGGCGGCCTCGCGGGTCACCCAGGTGGTGGACGAGAACGGCGGAGTCTGGAAGGTCGGCGCCGGCAGCGTGACGGGCTCCTACGCGGTGCACTCCGGGGCGGTGCTCGGCGCGAACCCGGCCGACTACTGGCGGTTCGCCGAGAGCGGCACCACCGAGGCCGTCAACGAGGTCAACGGGGGGACCGCCACCTACAACGCGGTCACCCTCGGCACCCCCGGCGGGCCGTTCGATGATCCCGCCCGCGGCGACGACGACACCACCGTCGCGACCTTCAACGGCACCTCCTCCTTCGTCGAGCTCCCCGTCGAGGACGTGCCAGGTGTCGGCCCGCAGTCCGTGGCGCTGTGGTTCAAGACGCCCGCCGGCTACACGGGTGGTGGTGTGCTGTTCGGTTCGCAGGTCAACGACGTCGACGGCGCGGCGTCGCAGACCGGTGGCTACAGCCCGAATCTGTACGTCGGCACGGACGGAAAGCTGCGCGGCAAGTTCTGGAACGGCGCGAACACGCCCATCACGTCGACGGCTCTGGTGAACGACGGCAAGTGGCACCACGCCGTGCTCAGCGCGAAGAGCACCAGCCAGACGCTCTACCTGGACGGGGTGCCCGTCAGCACGATGGCCGGCAACCTGGCCAGCTACGGCGCCCTGAAGGCGTACGTCGGTGCCGGGCAGGCGGCGACCTGGCCCGCAGCCCCGACGAACACGCGCGGCTACTACAAGGGTGACATCGCGGAGGTCTCCTACTACCGCGCCGAACTCACCGCCGCGGACGCCGCGGCCCAGTTCGCCGCCCGATCGAAGTCGTCCGGCGTACTGGTGAAGACGTACGAGGTGACCGACCCGGGCAACAAGCGGCTCCGCTACGTCCACGACCTCGCCGATCGCAAGATCGAGGAGACGGACGCGCTGGGTGGCAGCACCAGGTACGGCTATGACGTCAACGGGTTCCTGCGGACCACGACAGACCCGAACGGCAATGTCACCACCACCGAGCACGACCCGCGCGGCAACGTCGTCTCCTCGACGACCTGCCAGGACCGGTCGGCCAACAAGTGCTCCACGAACTACTACACGTACTTCGTCAACTCGACCACACCGGCGATGTGGAACAACACGTCATTGCTCTTCTCCCCGGGTGACTTCGACGGCGACGGCGACACCGACCTCATCTACCGGAACGACACCGACACCCAGCTCTACCTCATGCGGGGCAACGGTGAGGGCGGCTGGTTGACCAGCGTCCCGGTGCAGATCGGGGCACCGGGCTGGAACACCGTCGACCAGATGCTGTCTCCGGGTGACTTCGACGGCGACGGCAAGCCGGACATCATCTACCACCTGACCGGAGACGCCAACTTCTACCTGCTGCGTGGTGATGGGAAGGGATGGTGGAAGTCGAGTGAGTCCCTCAAGATCACCTCGACGTTCGGCGCCACCGCCCAGATGGTCTTCTCGCCGGGCGACTTCGACGGGGACGGCAAGCGCGACATCCTCTTCCGCAAGTCGACCGACAACAACCTCTACCTGGTGAAGGGCAACGGCGCCGGCGGCTGGCTGACGGGTACGCCGGTGCAGGTCGGCACCGGCTGGGGCAGCGCGGAACTGATCTTCTCGCCGGGCGACTTCGACGGGGACGCGAAGCCGGACGTCCTCTACCGCAAGTCGACTGACAAGGGCCTCTACATCGTCAAGGGCAACGGCACCGGCGGCTGGTTGACGGGCACCTCCGTTCTGGTGACCGCCGGATGGTCCGGTTTCGACGCGCTCCTCTCGCCGGGCGACTTCACCGGCGACCGTAAGGCTGACGTGATCCGCCGCGGCAGCACCGACCGGGACCTCTACCTGCTGCGCGGCAACGGAACTGGTGGTTGGGCCACCGGAAGCCAGGAGAAGCTCGGCGCGGGCGGCCCGGACCCGCGCAACGACGCACTGCTGACGGTCCGCGACGGTCGCTCGTCGTCGGCCACCGACAACCAGTTCCTCACCAGCTACGGCTACGACCGCGGTGGCCACCGGATCTCGGTGACCGATCCGCTGGGACGGGTGACCGCGACCTCGTACACCGACGGTGCCGACCCCGCCCAGGGCGGCGGCGTGGCACCGGCCGGCCTGGCCTCCGTCGTCACCTCGCCCGGTGGGGCACGGCAACGGATCACCTATTTCAGCAACGGGGACATCGCCCGGATCGTCGACGCCGTGGGCAAGGTGACGGAGTACACCTACGACGGCCTCGGTCGGGTCCTCACCAAGACCGAGAAGACCGAGACCTTCCCCGCCGGCCTCGTGACCCGGTTCGAGTACGACGGCCTGGGACGCGTCGTGACCCGCACCGATCCGGCGGTCACCAACCGGGTAACCGGGGCCGTCCACACCGCGGTCACCACCAGCACGTACGACGACGACGGCAACATGCTCTCCGAGACGGTCAGCGACGCCACCGGCGGGGACGCGTCGCGGACCGAGTCGGCCACCTACAACAGTCGAGGGCAGCAGGAGACGTCGACCGATGCCCGGTCGAAGACGACCCGGGTGGAGTACGACAGCTTCGGTCGGCCGGTGAAGGAGATCGCGCCCGACGGCGGCGAGGTCGTCACCGAGTACGACGCCAACGGCCAGCAGGTGTCGACCACGCTGCGCGGCTGGACCGGCAACCCCGGCAACCCGTCGCCGCCCCGTGACCTTGTGCTCTCCTCGCGAGCGTACGACCCGGCGGGTCGGCTCGCGTCGGAGACGGACGCGATGGGCTGGTCGACGGTGTACACGTACACGGACAACGGGCTGACCGCGACCGTGACCCGGAAGGACCCGAGCAACGGTGCGACGTTCGTGGCCGAGCGCACCGAGTACGACGGTGCGGGCAACCCGTCCACCCGTACCACCAACGATGGTGCCACCACCGTGGTGAACACGGTCGACGCCGCCAACCGGGTCACCCGGAGTCTGCTGGACCCGAACGGGCTCAAGCGCTACACGGACTACGAGTACTCGGCGGATGGCCAGGTGGCCGGCCGTCAACTCTGGACCCCCGAGGCCACCTGGGCCCGCTACCAGACCCACTACGACGCGGCCGGCCGGAAGCTGGCGGAGACCGTCTACCTGGGCGGCGCGCCGCTGGGCCGGTGGAAGTTCGACGGCACCACCGACGCGGCGCGTACCTCCGACGGGACCGGCAACAGCTCGTTGACGGCCAACGGCACCGTCGCCTGGTCCGCCGACCGCGACGGGGCGGCGGATCTCTCCGGGGCGGGTAGCCTCAGCACCCGGTCCGCGATGATCGACGCGGCGCGGGACTTCACCGTCAGCGCCTGGGCGTCGCCGGCGGACGTGACCGGCACCCGAAAGGTGCTCGCCGGGAGCGGAACCGCCCAGGACGCCTTCGACCTGCGTCTCGACGGTGGCCGATGGAAGTTCGTGCTGCGAGCGGTCGACGACCCGGACGCCACCACGGTGGCGGCGACCTCGACCAGCACCCCCACGGCCGGTGCCTGGACGCACCTGGCGGGCACGTACGACGTCAAGACCGGAACCATGCGGCTCTACGTCAACGGGGTGCTCGAGGACACCCGTACCGGTGCCCGGTCCTTCACCACGCGGGCGCCGTTCCGGATCGGCGCCGGCTCGTCCGCCGGAGTGCCGGCCGACCTGTGGACCGGCAAGATCGACGACGTCCACGTCTATCAGCGACTGCTCTCGGACAGCGACATCGCCAGGGTGACCGCGGGCACCGCCCCGGCGGGCAACGAGTCCGTCCAGCGCACCAGCTACACGGTCGACAACGGCGGCCTGGTCCGTTCGGTCACCGACGCCAACGGCCTCACCACGGACACCGAGTTCGACGAGGCAGGCCGTCCCACGGTGACCGTCCAGCCCGCCGTCAACGTCGAGACCGGGGGATCGTCACCGGTCAGCGCCCGCCCGATCTCCTCAGCCGGATACGACACCTTCGGCTCGGTCGTCGAGACCAAGGACCCCAACGGCAACGTCACCGTGCAGGACTACGACGCTGCCGGCCGGGTCACCGCGACCCGGATGCCGAGCTACACGCCACCAGGGGGCACCCCCGTCGAGCCCGTCGTCAGGCGCAGCTACGACGCGCTGGGGCAGCTCGAGACCGAGACGGATGCCCTCGAGAAGGTCACCGACTACGAGTACGACCAGTTGGGCCAGCTCACCGCGGTGACCGCGCCGGACGGTGGCGTCACCCGTTACACCTATGACCTGGCCGGAGACCGGTTGTCCACGACGGACCCTACCGGCGGACGTACCGAGGCGACCTACGACTACATGGGCCGCGTCCTGACGTCCACCGACGTGGTGCGGCAGACCGGAGCCAGCTACTCCAGCTCGTACTCGTACGGGCCGGGCGGCTGGCTGGCGTCGCAGACCTCGCCGGACGGGGTCACCGGCGCCACCACCTACAACGCGGCCGGGGAGGCGATCACCCAGACCGACGGCGCCGGGAAGACGACCCAGTTCGGCTTCGACGGAATCGGTCGGCCGAACCGGACCACCCTTCCGGACGGCACCTACACCACCGCAACCTACGACATGGCGAGCCAACCGTTCACCACCACCTCCTGGAGCGCGACCGGTAGCTCCCTGCGGACCGAGAAGCGGTACTACGACCGGGGCGGTCGAGTGGTCTACCAGGTCGATGCCCGGGAGACTGCGACCCGCTTCGGATACGACGCGGCGGGCCGCCTCAGCTTCCAGGTCGAGCCCATCTCCGCCTCCGACAACATCACCACCTTCTTCGGCTACGACGCCGCCGGCAACCAGACCCGGATGACCGACGGGCGGCAGAACCGGTTCATCACCACGTACAACTCGTGGAACCTGCCGGAGTCCCGCATCGAGCCGGCCACCTCCGCCACCCCGGGCGCGGCCGATCGCACCTTCACGGTCAGCTACGACGCGAGCGGCAGGGCGGTCACGCAGCGGTCTCCCGGTGGGGTCAGCGTCACCAACAGCTACGACGAGGTCGGCCGGCTGACCCAGCAGGTCGGCGCCGGCGCCGAGGCGACGAGCCCGGACCGCGTCTTCGACTACGACCGTGCCGGCCGGCTGACCTCGGTCTCCGGCACCACCGGCACGAACACCTTCACCTATGACGACAGAGGGCTGTTGCTCTCGACCGAGGGGCCCTCCGGTGCCTCGTCGTTCGCCTGGTCAGGCGACCGCAAGCTGGCAAGGCGCACCGACGCGGCCGGCGTGACCACGTTCGGCTACGACTCGGCGGGTCGACCGGCGACGGCGTCGAACCCCACGACCGGAGTCGCGACGAGCTACACCTACAACCTGCTCTCGCAGGTGCAGACCATCGGGTACGGCTCGGGTGGCAACGTCCGCACGCTGTCGTACGACGACCTGCACCGGCTGACCGGGGACGTGCTGAAGACCGCGGGCGGGCAGACCGTCGCATCTGTCGGCTACGGCTACGACGCCAACGGCAACGAGACGTCGAAGACGACCACGGGCTTCGCCGGATCGTCGACCAACACCTACACCTACGACCTGGCGAACCGCCTGACGGGCTGGGACAACGGCTCGACGCCGGTGGTCTACGCGTACGACAAGTCAGGTAACCGGGTCCAGGCCGGTTCGGTCACCTTCAGCTACGACCAGCGCAACCAACTGACCAGCTCCAGCAACGGAACCACCTACCGGTACACCCCGCGCGGCACGCTGGCCTCGGCCACCACGGCGGCCGGCGAGATGCTCACCGCCACGGACGCCTTCGGTCAGGTGCGGTCGCAGGGCCTGAGCGGCGGCGGCAGCCAGGCCTACGACTACGACGGTCTCGGGCGGCTCGTCCGCGCTGGATTCCAGTACACCGGAACGGGCAACACGCTCGCCGCCGACGGAGTCGCCCTCTACACCCGAGACATGACCGACGACCTGGTCGGCGTACGGTCGGCCGAGGAGAACCGGTACGCGTGGACCGACCGCCACCAGGACGTGGTGGGTCAGTTCGGCGGCACCGACCCGGCGCTGAGCGGCTCCACCGCGTACGACCCGCTCGGCCGCAGGCTCGCCGGCAGCGGGATGCTCGGCAACCTCGGCTACCAGTCGGAGTGGACCGACTCGTCGAACGGCCGGGTCAACATGTGGTCGCGTTGGTACAACCCGGATACCGGCCAGTTCGACACCCGCGACTCGGCCACGCTGTCGCCGACACCCACGTCGGTCACGGCCAACCGGTTCGCCTACGCGGACAACAACCCGCTCACGGTCACCGACCCGACCGGTCACTGGCCCAACTGGGGCAACACCTTCTCGTCGATGAAGTCCGGCCTGAGCAGCGCATGGAACTCCACCGCGAGTTCGCTCTCATCGGCCTGGCACGCGACGACAAGCACTCTGTCGTCCGCCTGGAACGCCACCACCAACTGGGCCTCACAGCAGTGGAACAGGGCGAAGAGCTGGGCCTCACAGCAGTGGGACAGGGCGAAGAACTGGGGGTCGCAGCAGTGGAACAGGGCGAAGAACTGGGCCACCGACACCTATCACAAGGCGCAGAAGAAGGTCGATGACGGTCGCAAATGGCTGGCCCAGAAGGCCGCCGAGGCCAAACGCAAGGCACAACAGCTAGCCAGCAACATCAAACAGGCCGGTAAGAACATGGTCACCAAGGTGATGAGCAACAAGCTCGTCGCCAAGACCGTGAACGGCATCGCCGACGCCTACAAGGCGACCGAGAAGTGGGTCCAGGAGCACAAGGCCGACATCGCCGGGTTCATCGTCGGCGCGGCCGTCGGCATCGGCTGCGGCGCCTTGATCGGCTGGACCGGCGTCGGGGCTATCGCCTGCGGCGCGCTCGCCGGGGCGGCCGGCTCACTGGTGACCGGCCTGATGAACGGTGAGCGGGGCATGGACCTGCTCAAGACCACCGCGCTGGGCGCTCTCGGTGGGGCGGTCGGTGGTCTTGGTGGCATCGTCGGGGGCCGGCTCGCCGCCGCCGTGGGCAGCCGTCTCAGCGGCTTCGCCGGAACCCTCGGCGGACGGGTGTTGGGCGGCGCGATCGGTGGTGGCACCGCGGATGCGATGACCCAGTTGGCCACCACCGGCCGGATCAACGTGACGCAGGTGGCGCTCGCTACGGGCGTCGGCGCCCTCGCCGGTGGTCTGAGCAAGGGTCGCGGTTCCTGCCACAGCTTCGAACCCGGAACGCGCGTCCTGATGGCGGACGGGACCACCCGTCCGATCAGGGACGTCAACATCGGGGACAGGGTCAAGGCGACCGATCCGACGACGGGCAAGACGGTGGCCAAGCCGGTCACCGCGCTGCACCTCAACCGAGACCGCGACCTGGCCGACGTCACGGTCTCCATTCGCCCCAAGGGCAAGGCTGCGACGCAGGCCACGCTCAAGACCACCCAGAATCACCCGTTCTGGAGTCAGTCCGGACGTCGATGGGTGACGGCCGGCGCGTTGGCGGTGGGTACCGCCCTGCTGTCCATCGGCGCGAGCAGTGCTGCCGTCGCCGACGTCCGCAGCCACACCGGCGCCCAGAACATGCGGGACCTCACGGTCGCCGACGTTCACACGTACTATGTCCTCGCTGGCACAACCCCGGTGCTCGTCCACAACTGCGGCACGGAGCCGATCAAACCGACCCGTACATTCCGCACCGAATCAGCCATTGACAATGAGCCGCAAGGTCCGCTTCCCCGGTCAGCCTTCAACGAGAATGGCCGGAACTTGGCGGATGGTGACCATCATTACGTGGTAATGAGGGACAATTCAGTGCGATCGATGCACAGCGACGATATGTTCGCGATCGACGAAACGTCTGGTCATACCAGCCTGTCGGGGGGTGAGCCAGTTTTCATGGCTGGGCACTTCCAGGCCTCGGGGGGTCGTATTAGCGAGTTTGACAACTGGTCCGGTCACTATTCACCGAACAATGCAATTCCGGGTTATCGGCCTATTTCGGACGTTGCCAGAGCGGCCCTTGAAAATAACGGATTCCCAGGCGCTCGAAGTGCGGCATGGGATGATATTACGGAGTGAGATTTGCAGATCTATCCATAGTGAAAGGCACCGGTTGTCCAATGAATCGTGATGGACGCACGGCGGATCGGGCGAACTTCCTGGCGATGATCGAGCGGCTTTCCCGGGCTCGCGGTGAGGGCCTCGGCGATTTGATGCGAGTCGGCGGAGTTGATCAGTCCATGATTGAAGCGGCCTTCAAGGTTGACGTGTTCGGTCAACCGGGCCTTCAGCGCCTTGCGCATGCGCTTGGTATGCATGCGGCTGATCTCTTCGTGCTGGCCGGCATCGAAGTGCCGAACAACCTTGCGCCATCCTCGACTCCGGCTGATTCGATCTTGGATCGTCTCGTGAGAACGGCTCTTCGCCTGCCCGCGGAGCGGCGTGAGCAACTTCTCGGGGTGGCGAGATCGGTGCCACGACGGGACTCGGTTCCGTCGATGGTCCGAAAGCGCGACAACTTTCCCTACGGGCCGGGATCGATGATCGTCGGCATGCTTCGTAACCGAAATTTGAACAACTTAAACTCGGTGAAGATGTTGTATCGTTTAGCTCGAATCGGGCCGTTGTCGGCGGCAACAATACACGCTTTTGGATCCGGCCGCAAAGATATTAGTCCGGAATTTCTATTCGGTTTCGCGACTGTGCTCGGCTTCCGGCCCGATGAACTGTCGGCGCTGCTCGATATCGAGTTTGTTAACGTTCGAAAGCCCGTGGATGCGGCAACACGTCAGATGGCGGAGTTGCTTTGGGACGTACGCGACATGAACTCCGATCAGCTCCGCAACCTTTACGAGGAATTCGGCCCGGTCGGCTGATCGTAACGTCTTGGACGGGGTTGGTGAGACAATTTTGAAAGGCGACTGCTAAAAGCGCGCTTCGGTTTGCTGCCGATCAGGCGTGTTCGAGGTTAGATCTTCGATCCTCGTCCACATCGGCGAGGGTCCGGAACGGCCTGGTATCGCTAGTATGCGGCCCGCAGTCGGCGGCAACGCGAGCCACCATTACCAGGTCGCGAACCTGGCCCCTGCGAGCGGATCTGCATCCGGCGCAGGATTGAGGTCTCGGCCGATGGGAGTGAGGGCGTCAACACGCATCCTGGATGCGAAAGTATGTCGGCAATTCTGGTCGTAGCCCAACCGTTCTCGGTTTTGGAGGTGCCGGACAGGACTCGCGGCTTCATCAATGCGAAGACTGAGGGCGAGTTCAACAGGTAGGCCGACATGTCGTTGCAGTACCAGCCAGGAACGGCCGGAGGGTGCCCGCGCGGCGCGGGCACCCTCCGAGGGCTGGCGGTGCGGGAGCCCCGGCTCGCCCTCAGTTCGTGGGGCTGGACGCTGCCCCGCCGAGGGTCACCTTGAGGATCTTCTCGTTGCTGTTGTTCGGGATGCTGTCCTTGTCGCCGCCGGTGCTCGTGGTCAGCCAGAGGTTGCCGTCCAGGGTCGGCTCGACGGTGCGCAGCCGGAAGTACGTCCCGACGAAATACTGCTGGATGTTGGTGAGCGTGCTGCCGCTGATCTCCGCACGGTACATCCGGTTGCCACGCAGGCAGGCGATGTAGAGCACGTCCCGGACGATCGCGATGCCGCTGCATGAGCCTTCGGCCACCGGGTACGTCCGGACCGGGGCCCTGAAGTTCGGGTTGGCGCAGTCGCCGGAGGTGCCCTCGCAGGCGGGCCAGCCGTAGTTGCCGCCCTTGACGATGATGTTGGTCTCGTCCATGACGTTGTTGCCGAACTCCTGCTCGAAGAGTCGACCCTGGGAGTCGAAGGCGAGTCCCTGCGGGTTGCGGTGGCCGTAGCTCCACACGTAGTTGCCGAAGGGGTTGTCC
This sequence comes from Micromonospora ferruginea, assembly GCF_013694245.2. Taxonomy (NCBI): domain Bacteria; kingdom Bacillati; phylum Actinomycetota; class Actinomycetes; order Micromonosporales; family Micromonosporaceae; genus Micromonospora; species Micromonospora robiginosa. The sequence goes on along the minus strand of NZ_CP059322.2, from coordinate 2,992,732 downwards.
GCCGGCACGGTGCCGTCGGGGTTGAGCCGCAGCACCTTGCCGCCCAGGTTGTCGGTGTCCTGGGCCACGTCCGGGTCCTGTCCGTCGCCGGCCGAGGCGTAGAGCTTGCCGTCGGGGCCGAAGCGTAGCCGGCCGCCGTTGTGGTACTTGTTGCGCGGGATCCCCGTGACGAGCACCTGCTCGGTGCCGGTTTGCAGCGTGCCGTCGTAGCGGATGCGCACGATCCGGTTGTCGGTCGTGGTGGTGTGGTAGATGTACAGCCAGCGGTCGGTGCTGAAGGTGGCCGGGACGGCCAGCCCGAGCACGCCGCCCTCGCCGTTGGTGCCGGCCACGTTCGGCACGGTGCCGATGCTGCGCTTGTCGGTGCCGTCCGGTCTCATGGCGACGATGTCGAACAGGTCGCGCCGGCCGTAGAGGACCGTGCCGTCGGGCAGTTGCACCAGGCCCCAGGGCAGGTCCTTCTCGGTGGTGATCGCCGTGGCGCCGCAGACCGGGCTCGTGCAGCCCGAGCCGGTGTGCGCGGTGACCACGGCGCTCGCCCCCGAGACATTGCCCTGGGCGTCCCGGGCGGTCACCGTGTACCGGTAGTCGGTGTCGGGCGTCAGCCCGGTGTCGGTGAACGTGGTCGCCGGCGGGTTGCCGGCGGTGCCGGTGGTGGAGCCGACCGCCGTACCGTTGCGCAGGATGGTGTAGCCGGTGACCGCGACGTTGTCGGTGGAGGCCGACCAGGTGAGGGTCACGGCCGTGCCGTTGACCGTCGCGGCCAGGTTGGTCGGTGTGCTGGGCGCAGATGTGTCCTGCTGGCAGAACGGCGGGGTGACCGAGAGCGTGGAGCTGGCCTGCGAGACGTTGCCGGCGGCGTCGCGGGCGTTGACGTACCAGCCCCAGGTGACACCCTGCACGACACTGAGCGTGGCGGTCAGCGTCCGTCCCGAGACCGAGGTGACGAGCTGGCCGTCGTGGTAGATGTCGTAGAAGGCGACGCCGACGTTGTCCCGGGAGGCGTACCAGGAGAGCGTGACGGACTGGCAGGTCAACCGGGTGCTACGCAGGCCGGTCGGCCGGGTGGGCGGGCTGGTGTCGGCGGCGAGCCGGGCCGCCGGCCGGCTCCCGGTCGCCGGCGCGGCGTTGGCGGGTACGCCGGTCAGAAGGGTGCCGGCGCAGATCAGCAGGGCGAGCGGGACGCGGTGTCGGAGCTTTCGAGGAGTCATCCGCACGGGTGCTCTTCCTTTCCGGGGTGCTTGGTCAGTACGGGTAGCCGGGGACGTTGAGTCGCACGCTGTACAGCCCGGAGTCGTTCGTTCGGCCGGAGGTGATGTACAGGGTCTGCCGGTCGGGTCCGCCGAACGCCACGTTGGTGGTGCCGGCGCCGCCGGAGCGGATCGTGCCGAGCTGCGCGCCGGCGGGCGAAAAGGCGTGGATCAGCCCGTCCGAGCCGGAGGCCCAGTACACGTTGCCGGCGCAGTCGATGGTGACCCCGTCGGGACCGCCGAGGTAGTTCACGAAGACGCTGCGGGCCCCGGTGCTGCCGTCGGGCCGGACGACGTACTTGTAGATCTTGTTATCGGAGTAGGCGCCCACGTAGAGCGTGCTGCCGTCGGGGGAGAGCGCGATGCCGTTGGGTTGCCGCAGCCGGTCGTCCACCAGCGACACCTGGCCGCCGGAGACGCGGAAGACGCTGGTACGTCCGCTCATCTGGTCGGGTCGGTTGCCGCGCTGGAAGGTGGGGTCGGTGAAGTAGACGACGCCGTCGGAACGGACCGTGACGTCGTTGGGTGAGTTGAACGCCCGGCCCTGGTAGTCGGCGGCGACGGTGCGGCGGGTCTGGTCGCTCAGCCGGTATGCGGAGACGCTCCGCTGGTCGTGGGTGGCGGCGATGATCTGCTGCGCGTCGGGGCTGAGCGCCAGGCCGTTGCTGCCGGCGTCGGCGACGAAGGTGTCGAAGGTCGACGGCGGGGTGAACCGGCGGATCGTGGAGGGCTGTACGTTGTTCGGCCCGGTGCCCGCGGCCATGTCGGACATCAGCAGGTAGCCGCCGTCGGCGATCCAGACCGGTCCTTCGAGGAACGAGAACCCGCTCTGGATCTTCGTCGCGGACAAGGAGCTGGCCGGCAGGGGCGGGCCGTACCCGGTGCCGCCCGGGCAGACCCCGAGGGGCGCGCCGGGTGGGCCGGCGAGCGGGTTGGTGTGAGCGTTAACATGAACAGTGCGCCGAGGCGACGGGGGTGCGGGTGCGGCACTGGCGGGGCCTGGTGTGGTGGCGAGTGTGAGGCACAGGCCGGTAACCGCGGCGATAGCTGGACGCCAGGTCGTCATCGGAGTACTCCAATCAGGATCGGTGGGCGCGAGGCCGGTGGTTGGCGGTGAACTGGCCCCGGTCACCTACACCTATCATCGACCATCTTCGATGCGTATGGGACGCAGCCTAGGCGAGGAAGCGGCGCCCCGCATCAGTTCCCCGCGACCACCTTCGGCGCATGCCCCGAAGGCGCCCGGCGGCGACGTCCTCGGCGGAGCCTCAGAAGCTGCTGACCAGTTTGACGAACGCTTCATCGATCTTGGCGGGATCGGTCGCGTCGAAGGCCTTGCCTGACGACGCCTTGGCGATCCGGTCCAGCGTGGCGAAGTCCGACTCGCGGTCGAAGGCGATGCAGAACACCTTCACCGGGCGCTGCGGATCGAGGGCGACCTCGGCGAGCAGCCGGTCCAGATCGTTGTCCTTGCCGTACTCGTTCTTGCCGTCGGTGAGCACGACGATCGCGTTGATCCGCTGTGGGTCGTACCGGTCGAGCAGTTCTCGGTGCGCGGCCCGGACCGTCGCGTAGAGCGCGGTGCCGCCCGCGACGTGCAGGCCGGCGATCTTGCTGTTGATCCGCTTCTGGTCGAACTCGCCGAGGGGAACCTCCGTCCGGTACGGGCTCTTCGGCCGCTGCTTGGTCTCCGAGGAGAACGACCAGAGCCCCACCCGGTCCTCGGTGTTGAGCAACGCGAGACCCTTGCCCGCCGCCGCCGAGGCGACCTGGAAACGGGTGCGGGTGCCGACCGTCACCTGCATCGAGCCCGACGTGTCCAGGGCCAGCAGGATGTTGGCCTTCTTGCGGAGTGTGCGCCAGCCGTCGAGCATCGCGCCGACCACCTGGGGGTCCGGGGGCTCGAAGTAGGTCAGGCCGCCGGTGGGCTCGGCGCCGACACTGGCGAGCAGTTCCGCCGAGGCTCGGCGCTCGTGGTCCCGGAAGCCGAGGCGGGCGAAGCTCTCCTGCTGGGCGTCCTCGGTCAGGAAGTCCTGGAAGTCGGCCGCCGCCGCGCGTTGCCGCTCATCGGCGGAGGGCAGCACCACGAACGGATGGTCCAGGTTGAAGGTGCCCTCCTTGGGATGGACGGCGACGAGCGGGACGTTCGGCCGCCGACCCCGCTCCTGCCCGTCCTGCCGGGGGCTCAGCGCACCCGTGTTGTAGAGGTCCACGAGTTCCTCCTGCAGGACGATGGCACTCATGTCGCCGGTACTGCCCGCGCCGCCGGACAGGTCCGCCTCGGCGAGGCTGCGCAGCAGGTCCACCGAGTCGTCGCTGTAGTGCGACACGTTGGCCTCGATCCGGCGGACGAACTGGGTGACCGCGGGGTCGGCCAGATCGGACCTGGTCAGGTCGCTGGACCGTTGCACCGCCGCGTAGTAGGTGGCGATGGTCGCCGCCAGACCGGAGGTGGACAGGTTGGGGTTGTCCTTGCCGAAGGTGAAGCGGCCCCACTCCGGTTTGCCGAAGCCGGCCCACCCGTTCCGCCCGGAGAGGCCCAGGATCTCTCCCCAGCCCAGCGGTCCGTGCTGGCGCACCAGGTCGGCCTTGGGTCGCGGCATCGCGATCACCAGCGGGCTGTTGGCTATCGACGGGTACCGGTCCGGTGTCTGCGGCGCCCGGCCGGCGGCCTGGTCGAGCATCCGGAGCTGGCCGGTCCACAGGCTTGACGTCGGCAGCCAGACCTGCGGCTGTGGTAGGCCGGTGCCGGTCCAGCCGCTGGCCAGCGCCTCGGTGGCCCGGCCCGAGTTGAGCGCGCTGACGTGCACCCGGGCGCAGCCACCCCCGTCGATCGACCGGTCGCTGCGGTTGTACCGCTCGGCCAGGTCGATCACCAGCGCCGCCTTCTCTGTCGAGGAGTTCACCTCCAGGACGGTGGCGCAGTTGCCGTGGGCTTCTCCGCCGCCCGCTTCGCGCTGCCGGACGAAGACGAACGCCCCGGCGACGACCACCAGTCCGGCGGTGACGGCGGCGGTGTAGGGCAACCACTGCCGGGTACGCGTAGCGGACAAGGCCATCGGGAGGTCCTCCTCGGCGGGCGGCTGGTGGCAGTCAACCTATCGATCCGGCGCCAGCCGGCGGCCCACACCCCACCGCAGCGCGTCACCCGCGGTCGGGCCCACCGCCGACCGCCGCCGCGACCAGGAGCCGAACCAGGTAGACCACGACGAAGGCGACCGCCCCGGCCGCGGCGGCCGGACCGATCGCGCTCGACGCGACGTAGCCGGCGGCGGCACCCGCCGAACCGAGGAAGATCGCCGTCGAGATGCCCCAGGCGTCAAGGGCCTCACCGCGTATCCGTCGCCACGCTCCGCCGGGCCCGGCACCGACGCGGGGCTCCACCGCCGTCAGGTGTGCCGGCGGCGTCGGCGGGCCCTGGAGTGGAACCGTCGGTCGAGCCGGAGCGTGCGGCGATGTGGGGCGCGGCTGCGGTGCCGTCGGCGCGGGTTGCGGAAGCGGGTGGTTCGGCGTCGGTGCGCCCGCCGTGTCGTTGCCGACCTCGAGGAGGCTCTCCCGAGGCAGCGGCGCGGTGACCGTGGCGTCCTGCCGGAGCAACCGCACCAGCACCCGCTCGGCATCCGGCCGATCCGCCGGATCCTTGGCCAGGCACTCCCGGATCAACTCGTCGAGCACGGGAGGCAACGCGGGCAGCTCGGGTGGATCGTGCAGCACCCGGTGCATCACGGCGAAGAGGGAATCGCTGCCGAAGGGTGGAGAACCGCCGGCGGCGAAGGCGATCGTGGCCGCCCAGGCGAAGACATCGCAGGGCGGACCGACCGCGTCGTTGCGGAACCGCTCGGGCGCCATGTACGCAGTCGTGCCCATGACCCGGCTGGACGCCGTCTCGGTCACGCCCAGCGCACGGGCGATGCCGAAGTCGATGACCCGAGGGCCGTCCTTCCCGAGCACCACGTTGTCCGGCTTCAGATCGCAGTGCACCACCCCCGAGCCGTGGATGGCGGCGAGCGCGGTGGCCGTACCGACCGCGAGTCGATGCAGGGCGTTGCCGGTCACCGGGCCGCGCTCGCGCACGTGCCGGTGCAGAGTCGGGCCCTCGATGAACTCGCTGACCACATAGGGCTGCTCACCGTTCACCTCGGCGAAGAGCACCTGCGCGGTGCAGAACGGTGCGACGCGGCGCGCGGCGGCGATCTCCTTCACGAACTGCGACCGCGTCCGTGGATCACTCAGGTCGATGTTGACCACCTTGACCGCGACCCGGTTGCCGGCGTCGTCCTCGCCGAGATAGACGACCCCCTGCCCGCCCGCGCCCAGCCGGCCGAGCAGCCGATAACGACCGGCGGTGGTCGGATCGTGTGTCCACAGCCTCGTCAAGCCCGGAACGGGCGCGCCGGCCAGTTCTGCCATCCCGACTCCATCATTGTCGTGCCCGGCCACCGGCGGCGCAGGACACGGCCATCGTGTCACGTCCCCGGCGGTGGCCGAGCGAGCCGGACCTCGGCTCAGGGCCGGCGGACGCCGCTCGCACGAGCGCGTCCCGCGGAATTGTGCAGGTCACCACGACGTGGGCTTCCCGATCGCGTCCGAGATCGACATTTCGGAGAGGCGGGCGCAGCGGGCGCCGGCAGGCATGGGTGGTCGTGGGCGTGCTGATCACCAGGCGCAGGGCGCGTAGTCCTTCAGGAAGCAGCCGTAGAGGTCTTCGCCCTGTTCGCCGCGGACGATCGGGTCGTAGACCCGGGCCGCGCCGTCGACCAGGTCCAGGGGGGCGTGGAAGCCGGCGTCCGCCAGCCGCATCTTCGTCGGGTGGGGTCGCTCGTCGGTGATCCAGCCGGTGTCGACGCTGGTCATGAGGATGCCGTCGGCCAGCATCTCCTGGGCGCTGGTTCGGGTGAGCATGTTCAGCGCGGCCTTGGCCATGTTGGTGTGCGGGTGCCCCGGCCCCTTGTAGCCGCGGGCGAACTGGCCCTCCATCGCCGACACGTTCACCACGTACTTCCGGCGGGCGGTCGCTGCGGCCATCGCCGGTCGCAGTCGGCTGACCAGCACGAACGGCGCGGTCACGTTGCAGAGCTGCACTTCGAGCAGTTCGACCGGGTCCACCTCGTGCACCCGCTGCACCCAGCTGTTGACCGGGTCGAGGTCCGGCACCAGACCGCCGGCGTCGATGGCGGTGGCTGCCGCGATCCGTTCCGGCGAGGCGGAGCCGCTGGTCAGCGCCAGCGCGGTGAGCGCCTGCGGGGTGACCGTGGCCGACTGCGGCGGGGCGATCATTCCCGCCGGGTCGCTTTGGCCGGTAGGTTTGGCGAACGTGATCAGCTCCGGCAGGGGGCCGTCCGGCAGGGCCGCCGCCTCCGCGGCGACGAGCTGCGCGTACGCACCGGGCGTGCGGCGGACGGTCTGCGCCGCATTGTTGATCAGGATGTCGAGTGGTCCCTGGGCGCTGACCGAGTCGGCGAGGGCGATCACCTGGGCGGGGTCGCGCAGGTCGATCCCGACGATCCGCAGGCGGTGCAGCCAGTCCCCGCTGTCCGGCATCGCGGCGAATCGGCGGACCGCGTCGTGCGGGAACCGCGTGGTCACCGTGGTGTGCGCGCCGTCGCGCAGCAGCCGCAGCGCGATGTACATGCCGATCTTGGCTCGGCCGCCGGTGAGCAGCGCGCGCCGGCCGGTCAGGTCGGTGCGGGCGTCGCGGCGCTCCCGGTTGAGCGTGGCGCAGGGCGGGCAGAGCTGGTGGTAGAACGCGTCCACCTCGTGGTAGCGCTGCTTGCAGACGTAGCAGCCGCGCGGATTGTGCAGGAATCCGGCCGTGGCGCCGACGGTGGGGGAGGCGAGCGGGATGCCCTGGGTCTCGTCGTCGATGCGGCCCGGGGCTCCGGTGGCGGTGGCCGCCGTCACCGCGCGGTCGGCCGCCGCGATGGCATCCCGCCGTTCCTCGCGTCGCCGTTGCTTGATCACCTTGTAGAGCTTCGCGGTGGCCCGTTGCACCCGCACCACGTCGGGATGATCGGGAGGCAGGGACTCCAACGCCTCGAAGACGCTGAGGCAGGTCTCCAGCCGTTCGCGGTCGATGCCGTGGTGACCTGTTTCGGTAATGTTGTCCGGCGTCATGCGTCGTCGTCTCGTCCCGTTCCCTGTGCCGGATCCTCCCGGCCACCCCAAGTCCGACCCGGAACTGTACGCACCGCACGGCCTCCGACGCATTCCTGCGTCTGTTCCACAGCCTCGTCCGGTGTACGGAGCGCTTGACACGAAGACGCCGCCCGGTCAGTCCGGCAGTTCGACGATCGGTCGGTCGCTGACCACCGCCACGATGATCATCGGGGCGTCGCCGTCGCACTGGTTGACGGACATCGCCACCCATCGCCGGTCGGCGGCCACCGGGCCCCACACCGCCAGGTCCCCGTAGCAGTCGGCGTCGCACAACGCCCGGAACAGCGGCGGCATCGGCTCGCCGGCCTGGGCGCGGAACAACGGCACCCGCATGGAGACCGACCGGTGGGGGCCCCACCGGCGCTCCAACTCCCGGACGACGAGGGCCAGGTTCTCCGTCGCCGCCTCCTCCGCGTCGGTCCAGGCACTCCCGTACACGCCGGTCAACGCGTCGCTCTCCCAGATCGGCCTGATCCGGAAGCCGTCGCCGCTGGTGGCGGTCCATTCGCCGGTCTCCGGGTCGCCCTCGCTGACCGTCGGGCCTCCGATGGTCAGGTCCACGGCGAGCAGCGCCTCGACATCGGATACGGCCAGGTCTGGGGAGAATGCCACCTCTCGCATGCCGTCCATTTTCCGCTCGTGCGTGGGCAGGACACCGCCGGGTCCGAACACAGAATTCGGCCGGACGGGATCGTCCGGCTGCATCCCCGCCGCGTGCGTGGCCGCCGGGACATAGTGAGCGCTCTCGGCTCTGCCGATGGGAGTGCGGTAGGTCCGTGCCCGAGTGCAATGATCGACGCGTGACGCACATCCCGGATCTGGCGCCCTATGACTACTACCCGGGTGCCCCGGACGCCGTCGCCATCGGTTGGCTGGATTCGAGCATGCCCTTCACCACAGGAGTCTGCCCGCAAGACGTTCGGGACCGCTTGGTGAGTCTCGGCGCCAGTCCGGTACGGCTCATGCGTGGGTACCACTACTGTCAGTTCTGCCTGGCTGTGACCGAGCCTCCGCGCCGGGCGGATGGTCGGTTCTACGAGGCTCCCGATGTTGCCCGCGGGAACGGCGAGATCTGGCTCACCGGTGGGGACGGGACGAACTTCGCCGCACCGGCGCTGATCGGTCACTACGTTGACGAGCATCGCTACCTGCCACCTGGCGGCTTCATCGAGGCGGTTCGGGTCGGTGTCCCCACCCCCGGCGTCGCACAGCGGTGATCCGGCTTCTGGTGCGGCTCGACGTTCGGCCGTACCGAGAAGGGGGCAGGTGCCCGGATCGGCGCCACGATACGGTTCGAGCGTGATGCCCGGCCTGACCCACCGACCCTTGATCTTCCTCGATGTGGACGGACCACTGATCCCGTTCAGAGCCCGGCCGGACGGCCGCAGAAGCTCCTTGAGCGGTGCCGGCACGCAGCCACCGGAACGGACCGGTAATCCGCTGCTCGATCGGCTCGACCCACGTGACGGTCGCAGGCTGTTGGCCCTGGGATGCGAGTTGGTCTGGGCAACGACGTGGATGGCGGATGCGAACGAGATCGTCGCGCCACGGCTCGGGCTGCCGGACCTCCCGGTGGTCGATTGGCCGGACGGCGACCAGGACCCGGGGCGCGGCCTGCACTGGAAGACCGTGTTCCTGACCCAGTGGGCCGCAGGACGATCATTCGTCTGGCTCGACGACGAGACAACCGATGCCGACCAGCGATGGGTCATGGCCCATCACCCCGCGCGGGCGCTGCTGCACCGAGTCGACCCGTACACGGGCCTGACCGAAGCGGACTTCTCAGTCATCGGTCAATGGCTGGCGCAGAATGGCAACGCGGCTTGACCGCCTACACGCTCACGCCGTCCGTCCAGGAGTACGGCCCGAGCAGCACTCGAAGGACAAGCCGCTACTCGCCCGGGGAGGCGATCCAGGTGGCTCGGACAGGGCCGTGCCGCTGCGTCTCCACCCGGGTGCCGATCAGCGCTGCGGCGCTGATCGGCCCGGTGGGAGCGAACCTGAACCCCGTGTCGTGGACGTCGAGCCGGTCCGACGATCAGCCGCTTCGACGGTTGCCGTACTGGCGAGGACTCTGCACCGTGCCGGAACGGCCGTGGGCGCGGCTCGCGGTACCCCCGATGTGGTTGGCGGTGGCCTTGCCCTTGGACCGGCGTGCCGCTCGGTTCTCGAAGGGCTGCGGCTGCTCCTCGGTTCCCGCTTCGGCGTCAGCGGTGGGATCGGCGTCGCTGGTGGCGTCGGCCATCGGTGTCTCCTCGTGTTGTTCAGGACTGGGCTATTTCGCTGCGGATCTGGAAGCGTGGCGCGATACGCAGACGGTAGCGGGCAGGCCGACCTGAGTCGGGACCGACTGCCCATCCGAGCACCCGGTTTTGCCGCGCCCTGCGTAACGGAGCGTAGCCGGCTGACGCCGGGTTGGGGCGTCCGGACGTGTCGATGTGAGTGCATCGACCTGGGCGGCACCCGATCACCCAACGCAAACGGCCGCCGAGAACTCCCATACGATCTCGGCGGTGGGGGCGGCCCTCCATCGCATCTTGAGACGGCTTGTCACCATGCCGCCGGACTCGCGACGCAGAGGGTGGGATGAGCGACCTCTATATCCGGGTAATCCCCACGGATCCGGCATGGCAGCCGACGTCCGAGGCGGCCGCTCGCGCGGCGAAATACATCGCTGATCTCTTCGCCGGGCCGGGCGATCATGTCGAGGTGGTCGAGCCGGTGTTCCACGAGCGCATCACTTTGATCGATGGCGGGGAGTACATGGAGGAGGTCTTCTGCCCTCGGTGCGACGCCGCCATCGGGCTGGACTGGTTCTGGGATCTGCTGATCGCGAGAAACGGCGGGCGGTGTGTCGACGAACCGACCATCGACGACCTGGGTGTGACGGTTCCATGCTGCGGAGCAGCGCTTTCGTTGCTCCAACTGCGCTTCGAGGCGCCGGTCGGATTCGCGCGGTTCGAGGTGAGCGCGATGAACTGGACCCGGCATGTCTGGGACCTCAGCGACAAAGAACTGACCGCCGCCGGTGAGATCCTGGGCCATCCGGTGACGCAGGTCCACGCGCACTACTGAGCAGGCATCACCCGTGCGCACGCGCATCGCGATCGGACATGCCTTGGCGGTCGGCGCCGTGGCGTACGCGGTGACCGGCGGCCATGGTCACGCAACGGGAGCTGGGGTGGACCGGTTGCCCGGACCGGTTCCGGCTGGAATCATCATCTCCATGATCGACAGAATCGAGTCCTCCGTCCGCCGATGAGCGAGACGACCGCGCCTGGCTCGGCCGGACCCCACACCACCCTGTTCGCCCACGCCCTGCGGCTGCACCGGCAGCACCCGGACTCACCCGTGCCGCGTGACGGGGAGCCGTATCCGGACGACGACCGGCACGACCGCCGGCGGTGGCGACCGCCCACCCACGAGGATCGGCGGCTCGACGGCGCCGACGTCGCCGCCGTCCTCGACAGGCACTTCAGCAGGCCCGACGCGTCACCGCGTGACCTCGCCGAGGCGTTCCACGATCTCGACGTGCCGATCCACCGCAACGAGCACATCACGGCGGCGGCGTTGCGCGCGGACCGGCAGCGGGTCCGGCTGACGGGCCGGTGGCTGGTGCGGCACAGCACGGACCGCTGCGCGGCCACCGTCGGGCTGGCGCTGCTCGCCGCGGACTGGACATCTGAGGACATCCCGCTGATCCAGACGATCGGCCTGCTGTCCAACCGGTTCGGGCCGCTGGCCGCCGAAGCGCTCGGGCGCCGGCGCGACGGCGGGGAAGCGTTGTTGTGGCTGGCCCAACGCGTCGCCGGGTGGGGCCGGGTCTACGTCATCGAGGCGCTCTGCCGCAGCAGCACCCGGAGCTCGCGTTCGTGGCTGCTGCGCCATGCCTGCGACGGTGACTTCCTCAACGGCTACTTCGCCGGCGAGGTGGCCACCGCGGCTCACCTGCACGAGGCGATCGTGGGTGGCGAGGTCGACGACGAGCTGGTCGACCACACCGGCCGCCTGCTGAGGATCATGGCCGGCTGCGGCGGCATGGGCATGACCCTCGAGCACTATCCGCCGGCACCGGTCGTCCTCGCCGCGCACGTCGCTCACCTGGCCCGCCAGGCACCCACCGTCGACAGGTACGTCGACGCGGCGACCATCGCCGACCACCTGGCCGACAACGCACCTGACCGGTCCGGATGCACCAGCGGGCAGCGAGACGAGCTGGTGCGGCAGTACCTCGCGGTCCTCGATCGGCGGGACTGGTGCGACACGGCTCGCGGCGGCCTGGACCCGACCAGCGACTTCTTCGCCTGGTTCGCTGCCCAGGTGGCCGCGCGACTGCACCTGCGAGCGTTTGCCGACCTGACCGGTGGTGACTGATGCGTACCGCGTAGGTCGACGGTTCGATTCCGTCAGGCGGCTCAAGGAGAGGCCCTGACCAGCATCAGCGCTGGTCAGGGCCGCATCATCGATGAGGACTCGAGTCGCCCCCGAAAACGCCCGCCGGTGCCAGCGGAGTGGGCGGTCCCATCTCGGGTTCAGCGACGGGGTGCGGGGACGGTGAAGCTGGGCTTGCCGACGGGCATCTTCCCGGTGGTGGAGAGAGCGGTGTAGGTGTCGAGGTACACGGCCCGGTCGCCAGCCGTCGGGCGGTCGTCGCGCGGGTCGTCCAGGTCGAGGTGGAGCCGGACGTCCTCGACGGTGATGGTCCGGTTGGAGGGCGTGTCGGTCCAGTCGCTGAACAGTCCGGGGGCTTGGATGGTGCCGATCTGCACGGCGAGGCGGTGGCCGGCGGCGAGGGTCCAGTCGTTCGATTTGAGGTCTAATGCGAGCCTGCCACCGTTCACCAGCGCCACCTGTTCGTTGAAGAAGACCCCGGTGCCGTCGGGGGCGACGTCGTAGAGCCGGACCATCAGGTTGCCGTGGCCACGGGCGGTGAGGGAGAGGCGGGGGGTGCCGGTCACCCGGGTGGCCTGGCGCAGCGGCCGCGACCAGCGGTAGAAGCTGTTGCCGGTATCGACCTCGGGGTCGCCTTCGGCGCTGTCGTCGAGGTATCGACCGCCGGGCAGCGCGAGGGTGGGCGAGCTGTCCACGACCGGCCAGGTGTCCTGGGCGCGCCACCGGCCGTTGTTGTCCTGGATGGCGTACGGGGGATAGGCGACCGTCGGCTTGACGCCGAGCAGGTACTGGTCGAAGAAGGAGATGGTTTCCGCGAACCAGCCGTCGCGGCCCATTTCCAGCCGGCCGTCGGCGGCACGTTCGTTACCCCGCTTGTGGTCCCACGGTCCGAGCCAACCCCGCTGCGGTCCCTGGTGGTTGGTGAGATATTCCTCCATCGCCTCGGGTTCGGTGTTCCACTCGGTGAAGCCCTGGGTGATGAACAGCGGGGTGTCGCTGCCCTTGGCCTGCCGGGCCAGGTCGCGGGTCTGCCAGAACTCGGACTCGTAGGCGGCGGTCAGGTACTGGATCGAATTGACCGCCACGCAGGGGTGCGTCTTCTCGTACGCGGCGTTGGTCCGGTAGCGCTCGTCGTCGTCGGGCAGTGGGGGCAGGGTGGCGATCCGGTTGTAGCTGGTGGCCACGTTGCCGATGGTCGAGCGGGGCACGCCGTTGGAGCGGATGTTGCGGTACAGGTCCCAGATGGGTTCCTGGGCGACGACCGCCTTGAGGGCATCCTGGTTGAGGTTGTTGCCGATCAGGCCGGTGATGGCGTCGTAGGACTTGCCGTACATGCCGACGGCGCCGGTGGACCAGGGCTGGGTGGCGGCCCAGTCGATCGCCGCCTTGACGTCGGCCTGCTCGCCGGGGCCCTGGAAGTCGAGGCATCCGGTGGAGCCGCCGAAGCCGCGCTGGTCGACCATGACGAACGCGTAGCCGCGGGAGAACAGGTCGGTGCCCTCGATGAAGTCGTAGAAGCGGTTCGAGGGGCCGGTGTGCGGGTGCTTCTCGTCCTCGAGCTGCCCGGAGTGCCCGAAGTAGGCGCCCACCGACAGGACCACCGGCACCTTCTCGCCCTCGGGCAGGTTCTCGGGCAGCAGGACGTCGGCGTGCAACTCGACGTCCGACCCGTCGGAGGAGGGGAAGTAGTGCTGTGTCCACCGGGCCCCCTTGGCCACCCGCTCGTTCTCGGCGTGGGTGACCGCATCCTCGGCGGTGGCGACCGCCGGCGCCGCCGAGGAGGACTGCGACCAGGCGCCGAGGCCGACCAGCAGGGACATCGCGGCGCCGGCAGCTACGAGGCGGGCCGCAGTGATCCGCGATGTGGGCGGCTTCTTCGGGTTGACGTCGATGACGGGTGAGGTGGACATGCACCCATCACAGCGCGGACGACGCCGGCCCGGCAGTGGCGCCGCGTCACCGCCGGATGTGACGTGGTGTCACTGCCATGGTCCGTGGGCCACCTGCGCCGACGCGGTTCGCTGCGCGGACGGGCCACGGCGGCGACCACGGGATGCGGACGATCGCCGCAAGCTAGTCGACCCTGATCCGTAGGCCGGGCACCGGTGAGGCGATGACCAGGGCCAGGCTGAGCACGACGGGCACCGCCAACAGAAGGTACGCGACCCGGGCCCCGTAGGCGTCCGCGGCCAGCCCGCCGATCAGGGCGCCGAACGGCGTACCGCCCCAGGCCAGCATTCGCCCGGTGGTGTTGACCCGGCCCTGCAGCGCGTCGGGTGTGAGCAGTTGGCGCACGGTGATGCCGTTCGCGTTCACGGTCAGGCGTGCCACGGCCCAGACCGCCCACCACACCAGCGCCAGGGCGAACACCGACGTGCCGGCCAGGCCGACGAGGGCCGCGACGAAGATGACGAGCCCGGTGACGGACACCGTTCCCTGGCCGGCCCACCGGCTGGCCCTGGGCAGGATGACGGCGGCGACCAGTGAGCCGACCGCGGCGGCCGCGTAGAGCAGACCCAGGCGCCGGTCCTCCGGGCTGAGGTCGAGCACCTCGTCGGCGTGGACGACGAGCAGACCCACCACACCGCCGGCGGCGACGTTGAGTCCGAAACCGGCAGCGGTCAGCGTTCGTAGGACCCGCGTCCGCCAGAGGTGGCGCAGTCCCTCGGCGATCTCGGCGCGCAGCCGGCGGGCCACCGCCGGTTCTGGATCCAACCCGGTGCGGATCCGGGCGAGCAGCGCCGCGGACGCCAGGTAGGTGGCGGCGTCGACGGCCAGCACCAGGGTGGGGTCGGCGATCGCGGCGAGCAGTCCGGCGGCGGCGGGCGCGGCGATCTCCAGCACGATCTCGGTGGACCAGATGAGGCTGTTCGCCCGGGTGACCCCCGGCTTGCCGACGATGCGGACGAAGGCGCCCCACGCCGCGGCGTCGAACCAGCAGAAACCGCAACCCACGCCGAACGCCACGACGAGCAGGTAACCGGGGGTCAGCACGTCGAACAGCGCGGCGAGCGGCACGGTGGCGAGCAGCAGCGCGCAGCACACGTCCGCGACGATCATCATGCGCCGACGCCGCAGGCGGTCGGCGGCGGCGCCGGCGAAGAGCCCGAACAGCAGGTACGGCAGGGCTTCGAGCCCGACCACCGCCGCGGTCAGCGTCGGGGACGCGCTCGTCCGGTAGACGAGCAGCGGCAGGGCGACGGCGCTGGCGGCGGTCCCGGCGACCGAGATCGACCGGGCGAGGTACCAGAGGCAGAAGTCACGGTGAAACAGCCGGCGTCCGTCGACGCCGGCTGTCTCGACGAGCCGTGTCACGACCTGCGTCAGGCCAGCACGGCGAGTTGCTGGTCGTCGATGCCGGTCAGCGCGAGGTGCAGGTCCGCCGCCAGATCGTCGGCGAGTCGCTCCGTCGGCGTGCCGTCCGCGTCACCCGGGTGGAAGCAGGCCTGGCCACCACCGCCACCGGGGCCGACTGCGAGGTGCTGAGCCGTCGGCTCGTCGATGTCGTCGCCCGGGTGGAAGCACAGGTTGCCGCCCGGGCCGCCGGGCCCGGGGTGGAGGTGGTTCTCCTCAGTGGACATGTATCCCTCATCTCGTTCGGACCGGGTGTGGTCGGCTGATGATCGCCCGGTCCGGCGACGGCCACAAGGGCCATCCCCGCCCGGTCGGGATGACGGGCACCCCGTGCCGCACCAGGCTGAAGCGCTCCAGCCCCGGGGCGATGGTGGTGGCCACCGCGATCGGGGAGCCGACCGGCGCGACCTCGCACACGTGGTCGACGATGCCGTGACGGGCCAGAGCCCGCCGGACGCCCGCCAGCCCGCCACCCGGGCTGCCGTCGCCGACGCCGTCCGCGCGCAGCGGCACCGTCCGCACCGGGCCGGAGAGCAGTTCGTCGAGTGGCATCAGGGCGCATCGTCGCAGCGCCGGCCACTTCGCCAGACGCTGCGCCGCGGGCAGGCCGGCGCCGGACGGGGAGAGCGCACAGACCTGGATCAGCTCGTCGAGGGCTCGCGACGCGGCGTCGGTGGCCCAGAGCGAGGCGCCGGCTCCGAGCCGGGTCGGCTCGCCGCCGGCCGCCGGGCTGACCGCCAGGTACACCGGCACGTCCAGGTCGGTCGTCACGTCGAGCAGGTGTACGGGTGCGCCGGCCGCCCGTACGGCCCGCTCGTGCAGTGCCCGCAACCCGTCCGGCAGCTCCCCGACCGGCACCAGGTCGACGTCCGGCACCCCGGCGACGTACCACCGGAGCAGCGCCTGCCCGAGCCCGTCGTGTTCGATCAGCTCGCAGAGGCCGTGATAGACGGCCTCCGCCAGGTCGACGCCGGCGGCGGTGCCCAGACTGGACGAGTACCGCAGCAGACCGCGGTACGGCCGGACGTCGTCACCCGCCACCGGCCACCGGTAGTAGCGCGGGTCCGTGAGGAAGGTGGGATAACGGACCTCGCCGTACGGCGCGCATGCCGCGACGGAGTCCGGGAACTCCGTCGCCCACCGCCGCACCACCAGATCGGGCTCCAGGGCGGACTGCCCGGCCACGACGCGCGCCGGCAGGAGCCTGGTGGCGTCCGTACTCCATCGGCGGTTGTCCCGAGCCGACATGAAATAGCGCTCCAGGGCCTCGAAGTGCGCGCTCGCCGCACCCTGCGGACCCGCTCCCTTTCCCGCGCCCACGGCGACCCGTGTCCCGTCCCGGAACAACGCGACGCGCATGGTCGGCGACGCGGCCGGGCCGTGGACCGCCACCCGTGCCGTGAGGCCGAGCCGGTCGATCTCGGCCGAGGCGGTGGCGAGGGCGGACTCGGCGGGCACGGATCGGAAAGGCATCGCGACCTCCCCCCGAGCACTCACCGGTCCGGACTGTGTCAGCGGACCGCATCGATGTCAACGGTCGGCGGAAGGATCGATGCCTGCCCGGCGGCCTCCTCGGTGCGCGAGGGTCTGGCGGCGGCGATGCGGGGCAAGCCACGCATCGACTTCCCGCCGGCGCCGGCGGACCTCACGAGCTGGTGACCGACCCGGACCGCCGGGACCTGCCGATCAGACCGAGGTGGGTGTGCTCGAATCCCTCGGCCGTCTTCAGGCCGTAACCGAGTCCACGATCGACGGCGATGTGGAACACCCAGGCGAGGGCCAGGACTCCGAGCCAACCAGCCCGGTCGTCGAACCCCGCCGTGGCCACGGCTACCGCGCCCAGCACCGCCGGCAGCGTGTAGGAGTGCGCCAGGTTGTAGCAGAGGGCACCGAGCCGTGGCCCGCCCAGGTAGCCGAGCATGGACAGGTCGAAGACGAGGAAGAGGGCGAGCAGCGACCACCACGGGTATCCGGCGGTGACGGTCACGACGACGGTGAGGGCCGCGACGGCGAGGCCCTCGACGCGCTGGGCGGCGATCGGACTCAGAAACGGCATCTCACACCTCGATGTCGGTCACGGAAGGTGGCGGGCGGTGACCCTCCCGCGAGGGTACGGGCATCAGCTTCGGGGCAGCACGGTGATGGCCGCGATGGCGCCGTTGACGACCGTCGCCGTCACGGTGCGGGTCACCGCCTGCGCCGCGGCGTCGGCGCCCCAGTCGCCACGTTCGAGTTCCTTGGCCCGGGTGATCACCGGCGACGTCCACGGGATCTCGCGGTGGAACTGCGGGAGCGTGCCGCTGGCCGAGAGCAGCGCCGCGAGCGCGGCGACGCGGATCGACGGTTGCGTACCGTCGGTGAGGGCGCGCCGGACGTCGGCGAGCAGACCGGCCCGGCGCCCGGTCCCGCCCTCCCGCAGGGCCGTCGTGCGGAACAGGCCGAGCACCCTGCGCGGCGCGCGGGCGATGTCGCCCCGCGCGACGAGCCGGTCCAACACCGGCTCGCGCAGCGGCGGACCGATCGCCGCGAGCACGGTCTGCGCGCCCCTCGGCTTCTCGGCGAGGTAGTCCCACGCCGGGCGCAGCAGGTCGTCCGACGGTGGGCGACCCGCCACGCCCCGGACCCGACCCCGGTCCTCGACGGCCAGGTGGTCGCCGAGGGCGAGCTCCGCGAGGACGGCTCCGCCGAGGACGTAGAACAGCGTGTTCTCGCCCGCGACGGTCCCGGAGTCGGGTTGGAACAGGAGCAGCAGGAGATCTTCCGCCAGGGTCGGCGGGTGGACCGGCGGGTGGGGCTCGGTGGTCATCGGCGGGGCTCCCAGCGGAAGAGTCGGGTGGCGAGGGTGACGGCGACGGCGACCCAGGCCAGGGTGGGCGCGAGCAGGAGCAGGGAGTCGGCCACGGCGACCCCGCCGTTCCAGGCGTTCAGGGTCAGTTCGGTGGCGGCGCCGCCGGGCAGGAGTCGCTTGAGCCAGGTGAGGTCGGTGGTGCCGGTGATGCCGATCCAGGTGCACACCGCGATCACGCCGAGCGTGACGGGCAGGGTGGTGACCTGGGCGTGCTCGGGTGAGTTGGTCAGCCCGGCGGTGGCCAGGGCCAACGCGGTCATCATGGCCAGGGTGGCGATGGTCGCCACCACGAGCAGCATCACGTCGGCCGGACCGCCGGCGACCAGGGCCAGGGCGATCAGGATCGCCGTGATCTGGAGCACGGCGAGGACGACGACGGGCAGCAGCAGGCCGGCGAGGATGCCGGTGTCGCCGGCGGCGGTGGAGCGCAGCCGCTTGAGGAAGAGGTTCTGCCGTCGGGAGGCCAGGGTGGTGACGGCGGTGGCGTAGAGCCCGAACGCGGAGATCGTGAACATCACGATCGCGGCGATGTAGCCGAGGCTGCCGAGGGCGGCGTAGGTCTCGTGCTGGCGGACGAAGAACGCGCTGACGACCACCGGGATGATGAGGCTGGTGATCAGCACCAGCCGGTTGCGGAAGATCTGGATCAGCTCGCTCGCGGCGATGGGCAACACGGTGTCACTCCTGTCGGGACGGCGGGTCACTTGCTGATGGCGCGGAAGACGTCGTCGAGGCGGGTCGGCCCGGCCTCCAGGCCCTGCAGTTCGATGGCGTGGTCCTGGGCCCATCCGAGCAGGACGTGCAGGTCCTTCTGCAGGGCGAAGGTCTCGACCACGACGTTCCCCTCGGCCTCGGTCGCGGCCGGGAGCGGCAGCGCCCACGCCCCGGCCGGGAGGGAGAAGCGGATGACGGCCGGCAGGGTGCGGGTCAGCTCGGCCACGGTGCCCTCGCGGTGGAGGGTGCCCTGGTGCATCAGCCCGATACGGTCGGCGCGCTGCTGCGCCTCCTCCAGGTAGTGGGTGGTCAGCACGATGGTCGCACCGTTCTCCCGGAGCCGGTCGACGGTCGCCCACACGGCGTCGCGGGACTGGATGTCCAGGCCCGTGGTCGGCTCGTCCAGGAAGATCAGCTCCGGGGTGCCGTAGACGGCGGTCGCGAAGTCCAACCGCCGCTTCTCGCCGCCGGAGAGCTGCGACACCTTCCGGCCGGCCCGGCCGGTGAGGTCGACCAGGTCGAGCACCCGCTCGACGTCGTCGCCGCGCCCGCTGAGCCGGCCGATGAGTCGGACGGACTCACGAACCGTGAGGTCCGGGGAGAATCCGCTCTCCTGGAGCATGACGCCCATCCGGGGACGGACCTGACGGCGGTCGCCCGGGTCGTGCCCGAAGACGCGCGCCGTGCCGGACGTCGGCCGGCGGTGGCCCTCGATGATCTCCAGGGTCGAGGTCTTCCCGGCGCCGTTGGTGCCCAGCAGGGCGTACAGCTCGCCGGGGCGGACCTCGAAGGTGAGGTCCTTGACGGCGGGGAAGTCGCCGTAGGTGAGGTTCAACCGGTCGACTTCGATGACGGGTGTGGTGGACATGCACCCATGACAGCGCGGGCGCGGCCGACCCGGCAGTGGCACCGCGTCACGACCGGAGGTGACGTGGTGTCACTGGTCGTGGCCGGTCGCTGCCGGATACTGGGACGGTGACCGCACGATCGCCGCGCTTCACGGAGTCGACGCAGGGACGACTGCGCCGGCTCAACCTGGTGGCGTCCCTGCCGCCGGTCGCGATCGCCGCCGTGGTCCTGCTCTACACCGACGCGCGGAGCTGGTGGCACCTGCTCGTCCTGGCCCCGGGCGCGGTGGCGGCCCTGGTGGCCTTCGAACGGTGGACGGCCAACGACCTCGCCCGGTTCGTGCTGCCCTGCCTGGTGGTCGCGGGAGCGGTGTGGCCGCTGGGGGTGCTGGTGACCGGCAGCCCCAACGCCTACTGGGGGTTCTGCGCCGTCGGGTCGCTCGCCATGCGGGAGGTACGGCGGCGTCGGGTCCTGGCGATGGGCGGGCTGTTCGGCTACGTCGCCGTCGTCGGCGCGGCGCGGCTGCTCGTGCAGCGCGACGACGTGGCCGGCGTGCTGGTCGCCTACGTCCTCGTGCCGACCGGGCTCACCGTCGTCGTGACGGTCCTGACGGTGCTGGGGGAGCGGTTCTACGACCTCATCCGGGAGCTGGAACAGACCCGGGAGCGGGAGGCGGAGCTGGCCGTGGTCCGGGAGCGGGTCCGGTTCGCCAGCGACCTGCACGACATCCAGGGGCACACCCTGCACGTGGTCAAACTCAAGATCGCGCTGGCGCAGCGGCTGCTGGACCGCGACACCGCCCGGGCGGAGAAGGAGTTGCGGGAGACGTACGCGCTGGTCAGTGACACCATCGCGCAGACCAAGGAACTCGCGTACGCCCAGCGGCGGCTGAACCTCACCGCGGAGATCGAGAACGCGAAGAACCTCTTCGAGGCCGCCGGCATCCAGGTCCGGGTGAGCCGGGAGGCCGAGGTCGACACCCGCGTCAGCGAACTGCTCGGCCAGGTGCTGCGGGAGACCACCACCAACATCCTGCGCCACGCGCAGGCCACCCAGGTGCGGATCACGCTCGCCGAGACCGGCATCACCATCGTCAACGACGGCGTGACCGCCGCCGGGCCTCCCGAGCTGAGAGGACTGGCGGCGCTGCGGCAACGGGTGGCCGGCGACGGTGGCGAGCTGTCCGTGGAGGAGTGCGACGGGCGGTTCCGTACGGCTGTGGTCTTCCCACCCGTCCGCGCCGGCGCGGCCCCGACGGTTTCGAGGGAGGACGCCCGATGACGACCATCGTGCTCGCCGACGACGAGGCGTTGTTGCGGACGGCCCTGGCCGCGCTGCTGCCGATGGAGGGCGACGTGACCGTGCTCGCCGAGGCCACCGACGGCCGGACGGCGGTCGCCGCGACCCTGCGACACCAGCCCGACGTGCTGGTCATCGACCTGGAGATGCCGGGCATGGACGGCCTGGACGCGGTCGCGGAGATCCGTCGCGCGCGGCCGGAGCAGGTGATCCTCATGCTGACCCGGCACGCCCGCCCGGGCGTGCTGCGCAAGGCGTTGCGACTCGGTGTGCAGGGCTTCGTCAGCAAGTCCGCCGAACCGGCGCACATCACCTCGGTCCTCGCCACCCTGCACGCGGGCCGGCGCTGGATCGACCCGGACGTGTCCGCGCTCGCCGTCACCGAGGACTGCCCGCTCACCGAGCGGGAGGCCGACGTGCTGCGGGTCACCGGTGAGGGCTACTCGGTCACCGACATCGCCGCCCGGCTGCACCTCGCTCCGGGCACCGTGCGCAACTACCTCTCCAACGCCATGCGCAAGACCCAGACCCGGACCCGCCACGACGCGGCCCGGTACGCCCGCGAACACGACTGGCTGTGAGCGCGCCGATCGGACGGCGGACCATCGACCTGTTGACATGGATCACACGAGTGCGGGCTTGAGTGTGCCGCTACGGCCGGGTGTCTGATCGAAGCCGTACCTGGCCGCCGATGTCGCCGCGAGCGTCGGCACCGGGCCGGGCGGTCCGCGGACCGACGCGGCCAGCCGATCCACCCGTCGATCCGAAGGACAGCATGCGCCACTTCTCCGCACACCGGACCGTCCGCCCGCTGGGTGCGTTCGAGCACATCATCGACCTCTACATCAGTCGCAACCCCGTACAGTTCACGCTCGTCGTCGAACTCGCGTCGCCGATCCCGGCACCCCGGTTGGAGAGCGCGTTGGCGCGTCTCCAGCAGACGCACCCGCTGTTGGCCGTCGGCATCGATCGCACCGGCGACCGCCCGACCTTCCGGGAGTCGACCGAGCCGGTCCCGTTGCGGCAGGTCCGTGCAGACGACTGGCGCGAGGTGGCGGCGCAGGAGCAGACGCTCCCCGTCGACGCCGGCGGGAGCCCGTTGGCGCGGGCGACGCTGGTCAGTGGCGCCACCGACGACCGGGGAACCGTCCTCCTCCTCACGTTCTCCCACCAGATCACCGACGGACGCGGTGCGCTGCGCGCAGCACATGACCTGCTCGCGATCCTCGACGGGCAGATCCTCGCGGCCCGACCGGCGCCCGTCGACCAGGAGAGCCTGCTCGCGCGCCTGCCCCAGGTCGAGCGGCCGGCCGCTGCCGGCCCGGCCCCGACGGCCGCGCCGACGGTCGCCACGATCCGCCCGTTCGACGGCGCGGCACCGACCGTCGAGATCGCCGAACTCGATCCCGCGACGACCGCGCACCTTCGTTCCACCGCGCGCGCCAACGGGTCGACCGTCCAGGCCGCACTCTGCGCCGCCGCGGCGCAGGCACTCTCCGCGACCACCGGTGCCGAGAGCTTCCGCATCAACGTCCCCATCGACCTCCGCTCCGCGCTCGGCCTGGACGACGACGTCGTGAACCGCTTCACCGCGACGACCGTGGTGCTGCGGGAAGTCGCCGACCGCACGCTGTGGTCCCTCGCGCAGGACGCGACGGCGCAGCTGCGCGCGGCACGCGACACCGCGCGCGAGGCGGCACTGATGTTGGCCTCGCTCGATCCCGCCGACGCGGTGCAGGCAGAGGCGGCGATGCTCGCCGCCACCGGCGCCGACCTGGAGATCACCAACCTGGGGGTGACCGGGCCCGACACGTCGTCCGCGGTCGCGATCTGGGGGCCGACGATGACCACGCAGGTCCGCGACGAGCGGATCCTGGGCGTCGTCACGCACGCCGGATCGCTGCGGCTCGTACTGACGGCGCACGGCGAGGTCAGTGGGCTTCCCGCCGACATCGCCGGTCGCCTGAGCGCCCTTCGGGGTTGAGGCGACCGGGTTCGGGTGGCCGTGCCGCCGAGGCTAACCGCGACCCGACCGGCCGGTCAGACCCGCGGCCGGCCCGGTGGCGGCCGGTTCTCCGCGGAGCGCCGTGGCGGCCTGGGCGACCAGCCAGCGTTCCGAGCGCTCGAAGGTCCAGCCGTTGTCGTCGAGCAGGGTGAAGTAGCCGGAGTATCCGAAGTAGAACCAGAGGATGTCGGTCGCCTCCGCGACGCCCATTCCGGCATCGAGGCCGCCGACATCGCGCAGTCGGACGGCGACGACTTCGACGGCGTCCCGGTAACGTCTCGTGGCCAGCCGCAGGGCCTCGGCGACCTCGGGGTGGTGCGGCGCCGTCGTCAGCATCAGTCGGATGATGTCGCCGTACGTCTCGCGCATGGCGCGGACCGTGGCCGCCGTGTTCCGCAGGATCTCGTCCGGGTCGGTGAGGGTCTCGTGCCGGGCGAGGGTCTGCGCCACGATCGGCGCTTCGCTCCACAGGTCGACCAGGGTCCGGATCAGCCCCTGCTTGCCACCGGTCACCGCATACACCGTGGCCGGTGCGACGCGGGCCTCCGCCGCGATGTCCTCGATCTTCGTCGCGAAGTATCCGTTGCGGGCGAAGAGCAGGCGCGCCGCGTCGATGATCGCGGCGCGGGTGGCCGCGGCGTACTCCGCCCGGCGGCTTTTCGGTGCTTCTGTCATGGTCGGCCGAGCATAGCCCGAACCACTCATCAGAGTTGGACTCTGACGAGTAGATGGCTACCATGATCACATGGGTGACATGCTGACGTCCGGAACGGAATACGAGGCGGCTCGGACGATCTGGAACGGCGCGGTGACCAGCCGCCCGCTCGCCGTCCTCCGGTGCGCCGACGCGGCCGACGTGCAGGCCGGGGTGCGGACCGCCCGGGAAAGAGGCCTCGCCCTGTCGGTGCGTGGTGGCGGGCACGACTGGGCCGGGCGCGCGCTCGCCGACGCCGGCCTGACGCTGGACCTGAACCCGATGCGGCAGGTGAGCGTCGACCCGGAAACCGCGGTCGCCACCGTGGCCGGCGGCGCCACCTCGGCCGACGTGGCCGTGGCCGCGCAGCGGGCCGGTCTGGTCGCGGTGACCGGGACGGCCGGTTCGGTCGGCATGGTCGGTCTGACGCTCGGCGGTGGTTACGGGCCGCTGAGCGGCCGGTTCGGCCTGGCCGCCGACAACCTGCTGTCGGCCGAGGTGGTGCTCGCCGACGGCACGCTGGTCACCGCGGACGAGGAGCACGATCCCGAGTTGCTCTGGGCGCTGCGCGGCGGGGGCGGCAACTTCGGCGTGGTCACCTCGATGCGCATCCGACTGCACGCGGTGCCGGCGATCCTGGCCGGGATGATCATGTTTCCGTTCGACGTGCTGCCGGCGTTGGAGGAGTCGCTGCTCCGCGGGCCGGACGAGCTGACCGTGCAGGCCGGCTTCATCACCGCCCCGACCGGTGAGCCGGTGCTCTTCGCCGCGCCGACCTGGTGCGGCGACCCCGAGGTCGGGACGACGGCGCTGCAGCGGCTCACCGAGCTCGGCGAGCCGCTGACGGCGCAGGTGGGCCCGACCACGATGACCGACCAGCTCGCGCAGATCGACGCGATGTTCCCGGCGGGCCGCCACGTCGAGATCGGGTCGCGCACGGTCACCGGGTTCGACCGTACCGTCCAGGACGTCCTGCTCGACGCCGCCCGCGCCAAGACCTCGCCGCTGTCGGCGATCTCGCTGCACAGCCTCCACGGCGCAGCCGCCCGCGTCCCCGCCGACGCCACCGCCTTCCGCAACCGGACGCCGCACCTGATGGTGGAGACCATCGCGGTCTGGGAACCCGGAGACGCCGCCGAGGATCGACACCGGACCTGGGTACGGGGAACCGACCGGCTCCCGGGCGGCTATCCCAACCTGCTCGGTCCGGACGACACCGAGCGCACCGCCGCCGCCTTCGGGTCGAACGCCGAGCGCCTGCGCGCCGCCAAGAAGCGGTACGACCCCGACCTGGTGTTCCACGCCCCGGGACGGCTCTGAGAACGGAGGTGCGCAGTGGCCTGGAGCACCCGGGAGATCGCTCAACTCGCCGGCACCACGCTGCGGGCGGTACGCCACTACCACGACATCGGCCTGCTGGCGGAACCCCACCGCCGCGCCAACGGCGACAAGCAGTACGGGGTGGCCCACCTCGTCCGGATCCTGCGGATCAGGCGCCTGACGGAGCTGGGTTTCTCGCTGACGCAGATCGCCGCCATGCCGGACACCGACGATCAGCCGGTCGAGGCGCTGCGCACCCTCGACGCTGAACTCGCGGCCACCATCGAACGGCTCCAACGGGCCCGCCTCGAACTCGGCGCCATCCTGCGGCAGCCCACGTCGGCGGAGTTGCCACCCGGCGTCGTCGCACCCGGTGTCGTGTCGACGATGCCGCACGCCGACCGTTCCTTCATCGTCGTGCTGACCCGGGTGCTCGGCACCGAGACCATGCGGGCCTGGGCGGACATGCTCCACAAGCCCGTCACCGACCCGGTCGCCGAACGATTCACCACGCTTCCCGCCGACGCCGACGAGCAGACCCGCGCCGCGGTGGCCCGGGACCTCGCCCCCTACGTGAGAACGCTGTACGCGCAGAACCCCGGCGCGCGGATCACGAACGCCGGCACCCGGTACAGCGCGCACTACGTCCAACAGGCCGTCAGCAAAGCCCTGGCGGAGCTCTACAACCCGGCGCAGTTGGACGTCCTGCGGCGCACCAACCGCCTGCTGTCCGAGCCGCACGACTGATCCTCCGTGGCTCGACGCCCGCTGGCGCTCGCCGTACCAGCGGTCCCGGCGGTGCGCGGCGTGGCCGCCTGTGCGTCGCCGGACCGGCCGGGCACGACGTCGGCCGCCCGAGGCTCAGCGGTCGCCCGACACCTGGTCGGGTCGCCGGTCGCGGCCGGCGCTGCCGGCCGCGGTGAGGCGTCTGGTGCTGCGCCGGAAGCTCCACACGACGACCAGCGCGGCCAGCACGGTGAGCGGCGTGCCCATGACGATCCGGGCGACGCCCAGCCCGCCGGTGCTGTCGCTCAGATAGAGCCACTGCTGCACCACGAACCGCGAACCGAACACCGCCGCCGCGGCGAGGGTCGCGAGATCGTGGGCCACGCGTACGGCCCGGTCGGCCCGCCACGCGTGCCCTCCGCCGTGCAGGACGTTCCAGATGACACCGGTCAGCGGCCGACGTGCCAGCAGCGACCCGAACGTGACGACGAACCCGGCCAGCGAGGCCCAGATCCCGATCACGAAGAAGTCCCGCGCGGAGCCGGTCCACGCGACGAGCCCGGCGGCCACCGCCACGCCGAGCAGGCTGCCGAGCGCGGACAGGGGACGCTCGCCGCGCCGCAGCCGAATGACGAACAGCGCCAGCCCGGTCGCGAGCGCGACCCCGATGGCCACCGGCAGCGGCAGGAACGCGTTCGCCGTCACGAACACGATCACCGGAACCGTCGAGTAGACGAACCCGGCCACGCCGCCCATCTGGTGCAGCAGGGCGGGCTGGGCACTGCCGTCGGGACGGGTGGGGCTGTGGTGCCGCTCCGGCAGCCCGTTCGGTTCGACCTCGTTCAGCATTGATCCATTAGCTGGTGTGCCGCAGCGGCATACTCAAGCCCGTACGACACGGTGTGTCGAACCTCATGGGGCGACCGGGCGTCACCGAACAGATCACACCCGGGCGGGGTTGAGTGTGCCGCTACGGCCGGGTGTCTCGTCGAGGACGCACACCTCCAGGACGACTCGATTCGGAGAATCCGATGGCCCTGTTCGACTCCGGCCCACCCATGGGCCGATCCGCCCCGCCTGCTTCCCGGCGTACCGCCGCTCGCGTCGGCACCGGGGTGGGGGTGACGGCGGTGCTCATGCTGTCGGCCGCCTGCACCGGCGCCCCGACCTCGGCGGAGTCCGAGCCGCGGCCGTCCGCCGGCGGGCTGGAGGCGTACTACGGGCAGAAGCTGTCGTTCGGCTCGTGCGCGGACTACGGCACCACGCCGGGGGAGAAGAAGCAGTATGTCGCGCCCTTCGAGTGCGCGCGGCTGACGGTGCCGCTGGACTACCAGGATCCGAAGGGCAGGACCATCCAGGTCGCGGTGCTCCGGCTCCCCGCCCAGGGCGATCCCGGGCAGCGCATCGGGTCGCTGGTGCTCAACCCGGGCGGTCCGGGCGGTTCGGGCATGGCCCAGACGCCGGCCTTCAGCGTCGCGCACGCGAAGAGCCCACTGCTGCAACGGTTCGACGTGGTGGGGTTCGATCCGCGCGGGGTCGGCTCGTCCACGCCCGCGATCAGATGTTTCACCGACGCCGAACGCGATCGCGGTGAGGACCAGACCACCCTGCTGGCGTCCGCGGGCCAGTGGACCGGGGAGGACACCCGGCGCCTGGCGGAGCGCTGCGCGAAGGGCTCCGGCGGGACGGAGATGCTGGCTGCGGTCGGCACCCGCAACGTCGCCCGGGACATGGACGTCCTGCGCGCGGCCCTCGGTGATGACAAGCTCACGTTCGCCGGGCAGAGCTACGGCACCCGCCTCGGCGCGGTCTACGCCGAGATGTTCGGCAAGAACGTGCGGGCGATGGTGTTGGACGGCGTGATCGACCCCACCCTGCAGAACCCGCAGCGGCGGCTCACCCAGCAGGCCGGGTTCCAGCAGAACTTCGACAAGCTGGCGGCCGCCTGCGCGGCCGGCAAGGACTGCCCGCTGGGCGCCGACCCGACCCGGGCCACCGAGGTGTTCCAGAAGCTGGTCCAGCCACTGATCGACAAGCCCGTCCCGGCCGGCGACGGGCGCACACTGAACTTCAACCAGGCCATCGGCGGCGTGACCGCCGGCCTCTACTATCCCGAGGCGTGGCCCGCGCTCATCAAGGGCCTCGCCCGGCTCAAGCAGGGCGACGGGTCGCAGATCGTCAAGGTCGGCGAGGTGTTCGGCGGTCGGGACCCCTCCGGCGTGTGGACCAACTTCCTCGAGGCCAACCTCGCCGTCAACTGCAACGACGAGGTGCGCCGCACCCCCGAGCAGGAAGCCCGGCTGCGCGCCGACATCATCCGGATCAGCCCGTACGTGGCCACCGGTCGAGAGGTCGACGGGGTCACCCGGGACGCGTGCGAGTCCTGGCCGGGCAAGCCCAGCCTCGGCATCCCCTACGCGCAGGACGTCAAGGGCCTGCCCGCGAGCCTGATCATCTCCGTCACCGGCGACCCGGCCACCCCGTACGCCGCGGGCAGGGTGCTGGCCGACGAGATCGGCGGCACGGTGCTCACCGTCGAGGGCGCCCGGCACACCGTCGCGCAGGAGGGGGTCAACCCCTGTGTCAACGCCGCCTTCGCCGCCTACCTGGTCGACCTGAAGGTCCCCGCGGAGGACCGACGCTGCCGGCTCTGACCGGACCGCCGGCCTGACCTCGCCCCGGGACCGCCCTCGCCGTGCGTCGATACCCGATCAGCATGAACCCCGCTGCTTCTGTCTTCGACCGCATGGCGGACCACTGGCAGGGTCAGATCCGACCCGACCGGGGCCGTCCGGCCTCCGGCCCACCCATCGACCGAGGAGCATTGATGGTGTCTTCGACACGCCGCCTGGTGGCCGCGGTTGCAGTGGTCTCCCTGGCCGCCTGCAGTCCCGCTGACGCCGCCGAACAGCCGGCACGAGACAGCGCGACGACCGCCCCCGCGTCGTCCGCGCCGGACCGGGACCGCGAGTTCCGGCAGTTGGAGGAGAGGTTCGACGCGCGGCTGGGGGTGTACGCGATCGACACCGGCACCGGCCGGACGGTGCAGTACCGGGCCGATGAGCGGTTCGCGTACGCCTCGACGTTCAAGGCGTTGGCCGCCGCCGAGGTCCTCGACGAGACCACCGACGCCGAGCTGGACAAGGTGGTGCGGTACTCGGCGGACGACCTGGTCACCTACTCGCCGATCACGGAGCAGCACGTCGACGAGGGCATGACGCTGCGCGCGATCGCCGACGCGGCGGTGCGCTACAGCGACAACACCGCCGGCAACCTGATGTTGCGTCGGCTCGGTGGACCGCAGAAGTTCGAGAAGGAACTGCGCGAGATCGGCGACAAGGTCACCGACCCGGCGCGCTGGGAAACCGCGCTCAACGAGGCGAGGCCCGGTGACCGGCGGGACACCAGCACCCCGCGGGCCATGGCCGGGTCGCTGCGGGCGTACGCCGTCGGGAACGCCCTCGAACCGGCGGACCGTGACGTGCTCACCGGTTGGCTGCGGGGCAACACCACCGGCGGTGAGCTGATCCGCGCCGGCGTTCCCGCCGGGTGGGTGGTCGGGGACAAGACCGGGTCCGGCGGCTACGGCACCCGCAACGACATCGCGGTGATCTGGCCCCCGGACCGCGCACCGATCGTCCTCGCCGTGCTGTCCAGCCGCGGCGAGAAGGACGCCGAGTACGACAACGCCCTGATCGCCCGGGCGGCCGAGGTCGTGGTCGCCGCGTTGTGACGGCGCGGTCCGACCTCGCCGTGGTGGCGCTGGTCCGGCTCCGCGACCGGCGCCCTTCCGGAGGTGGGCGCGGGCTAGCCCCACCAGGGCGGGGCGCCGGTGCGGAGGTGGTCGTGCAGGGAGCGGGCGACCTGCGCCATCGTCGCCTCGCTGCCGGGCTGGGCGACGGCGGGCACCCGGGAGGCGGTGAACGCGGCGACCGCGTACGACTGCCCGTCGGCGTGGTCGACCACGCCCACCTCGTGGCGCAGGTGCAGCAGGGTGCCGGTCTTCGACGACCATCGGGAGGCGTCCGAGGTGAAGTCCGGCGCGAGCCGCTGCCGGTGCAGGTTGTCGCCGAGCAGGGCGCGTACCCGGGCCGCGGTGTCCGGGTGGATCGCCGACGGCCGCCAGAGGGCGTGCAGCAGGTCGACGAAGGCCCGGGCCGACCCGGCGTTGGCGCGGGTGACGTCGAGCTGTGCGACCGGGTGGCCCTGCCCCGGGGTCGCCGCGCCGATGGCGAGGGAGTGGGCCAGGTGCACCTGGTCGGGGCCGAGGCGTTCCGCGGGCGTGTCGGTGAGGTCGGCGGCACGGTGCCGGACGGTGATGCCGTCGATGCGCAGTCGCCGCAGCTCGTCGGCGACCGCGGCCGGTGGGACGAGGTCGAACAGGGCGTCGGCGGCGACGGAGTCGCTGACCGAGGTGCTCAGGTAGAGCAGGTCGTCCACGGCGATCCGCGCCGGATGGCGGAATCGGCTCAGCCCGGTCGGGCCCGGTGTGGTGATCCGGCCGGGCCGGACGTCGACAGGCGTCGCCGGGTCGAGGTCCCCGCGCGCGATCCGTTCGAGCGCGGCGACCGCCAGCGGCACCTTCACCAGCGACGCCGTCGGGTACGGGGTGTCCGTCTCGAAGCCGATCTCCGCGCCGGTGTCGAGGTCGCGGACCAGGAACGCGCCGTCGAGTCCCGCCTCGTCGAGCAGGTCCCGCGCGTGCCGCACGACCGCACTCACGTGGGTTCCCCGGCCGCACGGCCCCCGGCCGGACCCGGGTCCGGGTCGGGCGCGCCGAGGCAGTGGGCGATCTCCGCGTACAGGACGGTGCCGAGCTGGTCGCGGTCCTCGCGGACGCCGCCGGCGACGTCGTAACCCCGCACCAGGCGGGGGTCGGCGACGGGGCGCCAGTGCAGGGCGAAGTCCTCGGCCTGCTGACGGGAGCAGAGCAGCAGGTCGGGGGAGCCGAGGGCCGCCGCCGCGGCGTCGACCAGCGACGGCGCGACCGTCACCTGGGCCGGCACCAGACCGGCGAACTGCCCGGCCCGGGTCAGCGGGTCCCGCAGGTGCGCGACGTCGTCCTCGGGTTGGATCAGGATCCGCCGGCGGGCCTGCGTCCGGGACCGTCCGCTGCGCAGCGTCTCCAGGAACACCGCCGGCGCCGGGATGGGGGTCCGGGCGGCCAGCCCCAGCGGCACCCGCCAGGCCGCCGTCGCCTCCGGAACCGCCACGATCCCGGCACCCACCTCCAGGGTCCGGCAGAGCCGTTCCCGTTCCGGCGGGCCGGCCGGTCGTACCTCCAGGTGGATCCGCTGCCGCCGGGCCGCGACCACCAGCTCGGCGAGGCGGCGCGGCGGGCAGGTCTCGGGGACGGCGACCCGCAGCGGACGCAGCCGGGCCCGCTCGGCGTCGTCGCCCATGGCGTCGGCCAGGTCCACCAGCCGTCGCGCCGAGGGCAGCATGTCCTGCCCGAACGACGTCAACCGCACCGCCCGGGACGACCTGTCGAACAGCCGCGCCCCGAAGTGCTCCTCCAGGGCGGCGACGCGGCGACTGGCGACCGACTGGGGGATGCCCGCGGCAGCGGCGCCGGAGGTGAAGCTCCCGTGCCCGCTGACCGCGACGAAGGCCCGGCAGGCAGCGACCACATCCACCTGTCGAACCTATACCCGGGAAGCATGGACGAGCCGGTGCGGTGCGGCCGGCGCCGGCCCGTTCCCCCGTCAACGGCTCCCGGGTCGCACCATCGGGCCGGTGTCGGCGAGGAAGTCCCGCAGCGTCCGCGCCGGCCGGCCGGTGACCCGCGCGACCGTGTCGGTCGTCGCCGCGAAGCGGCCCGCCCGGACACGCTCGAACGTCAACACGGAGAGATCCCGCTCGAACCCCGCCATGCCGGCGACCGCCTCGGCGACGGTCACCTCGCGGTGGGTGACCGGCCGCCCGGCGGCGGGCGAGAGCAGGGTCGCGGTGCTCGGCAACGACAACGACTCCGGGCCGGAGAGTTCGTACACCCGACCGTCGTGCCCCTCGTCGAGCAGTGCCCGCTCGGCCACGGCCGCGATGTCCCGCGCGTCGATCCAGGCCACCGTCGCGCCCCCGCCGGGGAAGGGAAGTTCCCCGGTGTCGACGATCGGGTCGCGGTAGAAGCGCGGGTCGGTGAAGACCTGCATGAACCAGCTCGGTCGCAGGATCGTCCAGGTCCGGCCGCTGTCGCGTACCGCGCGCTCGGCACGCGGCGCCCAGCCGTCCGGCCCGGTGTGGTCCGGGTCCCGTTCGGAGAGCAGCACGACCCGGGCCCGCGCCGGCATCTCGGCCAGCAGCGCGCCGATCAGCTCCGGCGCGTCGGCCCGATCCGGCCGGACCACGTACGCCGCGTCGACGTCCCCGGCCGCCGCCGCCCACCCGGACGGATCGTCCCAGGAGAAGGCGGTCGGACGGACGCCGGCGAGGTGGACCGTCGACGGATCGCTGCTTCCGCCGCGCACCTCGACGCCGGACCGCGCCCCGAGCAGCTCCGCCAGCGGCACCCCCGTCTTGCCACGGACCCCGGTCACCAGCACGCGCGTCGTGCCGGCCGAGTTCGCGTCCCGCACTGTGCACCACTCCTCAGGTCGTTGATCAACGACGGTGCCGGTCCCCGCCGGCTGTCGATGGCCGGGTGGCGCCGGGCCCGCGCCGCCGCCCACGGCGACGGCGCGGTCACCACCTCCACTATCGGCCACCCCGCCCGGCCCGACACGCCGGTCGGCGTCGATCGGCGTGCTTCCTGGTCGCGGGGCCGATCCGCTGGGAGCGATACCAGCGGGGCGACGATCCCCACCGTCCGATCGCTACACTCCCGGAAAAGTCGGAGTCGCCCACAGAATCGGACGGAGAAGGCGTTGACCCGCGACAAAGCCGCACCCCCCGGAATCGACCTCACCGTTCCCAGCGTGGCCCGGGTCTACGACTACTTCCTGGGCGGCAAGGACAACTTCGAGGTCGACCGGCAGGTCGCCCAGCACGCCTTGCGGATCACTCCGGACGGGCCGGCCGCCGGCCAGGCGAACCGGGCCTTCCTGCGTCGGGTGATCCGCTTCCTGGTCACCGAGGCCGGCATCGACCAGTTCCTCGACATCGGGTCGGGGTTGCCCACCCAGGGCAACGTGCACGAGGTCGCCATCGAGCACGACCCGGGCGCCCGGGTGGTTTACGTGGACAACGACCCGATCGTGCTGACGCACGGGCGGGCGCTGCTCGCCGCGGAGGGCACCGCGACGGTGGTCCAGGCCGACGTCCGGCGACCCCGGGAGATCCTCGACGATCCGGACGTGCGGCGGTTCCTCGACTTCGACCGGCCGATCGGTCTGCTGCTCTTCGCGATCCTGCACCACCTCGGCGACGACGAGCGGCCGCGGGCGGTGTCGGCGGAGTTGATCGACGCACTGCCGTCGGGCAGTTACGTGGCGATCTCGCACTTCCGCGACCCGGGGGAGCGGGACCCGGAAGGCTCCCGCAAGGCCCGCGAGGTCGAGCGGGTCTTCAACGAGTCGCTGGGCACCGGCCGCTGGCGTACCGACGAGGAGATCCTCTCCTTCGCCGACGGGCTGACGCTGGTGGATCCGGGGTTGGTGCCGCTGGCCGAGTGGCGCCCGGACCCGGGCACGCCCGCGCCGCAGCAGACCGACACCTACCACACCTTCGTCGGACTGCTCGCCCGCAAACCGTAGGGCCGCCGGCGCGTCGGTGGGTCTCGCTAGCATCGCCGGGTGATCGAGGAGCTGATCGACAAGGCCGCCGGCGGCGACGACGAGGCGGTCGAGGAGCTGTGCGTGATCGCCGACGCGGATCCGGGCAGGCTGACGCCGCACCTCGGCGCGCTGCTCGACCGCGACGTGCTGTGGCCGGGGAGGCTTTACCGGGCGGCGGACGCCGAGGTGGTCCGCCGGGTCGTCGAGCGCGTCGACGGCGGTGCGACGCCGAGCCGGCTCAACCAGTTGCTGGTGATCCTGGCCCACTCCGGTCACCCGGTGGCCGAGAGCGCGCTGCGTCGCTGGTCGCAGCGCCGGCCGGCCGGCGCGGACAAGCTGCACGTCGACGCGCTCGCCTACGCGCGGGAGGGCGGCTGGACGGTCGGGCCGGACGGGCGCCGGCGGGAGCTGTGCGGCGACGCCGCGTACGCCTGGGTCATGGATGGGGCGCGGCGCCGGCCCGACGGCGCGACCTGCCCGTGGTGCGCGTCGCCGCGGTGGACCGCCGCGGAGCTGGACACGGCGGACCCCGCCGTCGGCACGGCGCTGGCCCACACCGGCTGGTCCGGGCGGCTGCTGATCGAGACCTGCCACTTCTGTGCCTGCTACGCGACGCTCTACAGCCGGGTCGACCCGGCCGGCGGCAGCGTCTGGTGGTCCGGCAACGCCCGTCCGAGCTACCTCGGGGTCACCGAGCCGGAGGACCCGCCGGCGTCGGTGCCGGTCCCGGGAGAGCCCCGGCCGAGCCCCTACCAGGCCAGCGCCTGGGCGCGGGGCGGTTCGACGCTGGGTGGCCGGCCCGACTGGATCCAGGACGCCGAGCACCCCGACTGCCCCGGCTGCGGCCAGCCGATGGACTACCTGGGTCTGATCGGCGGCGCGGACCTGGACGACTACGGCGAAGGCGCCTACTACCTGCACCTGCACCAGCCGTGCGGGTTCGCCGCGGTGAACTACCAGCAGAGCTGACGCCGACGATCCCGGGTCCCGGCACCCCGGCGGAAAACGGTTGGCGGATCACGGCGGCCGTTGCTAGGTTGCGGAGGCCGTGCGAGAGACCGAGGAGGTGGTACCCGTGAACATGTCGACGTGGGTGCTCCCCTCCGGGGTCACGGTCGGGCGGTAGGTCGTCCGGGAGCGCCGTTCTCGAGCACTCCCGAAAGGCACGACCATGCGATTCACCTCTGAGCAACACCTGG
This sequence comes from Micromonospora ferruginea, assembly GCF_013694245.2. NCBI lineage: Bacteria > Bacillati > Actinomycetota > Actinomycetes > Micromonosporales > Micromonosporaceae > Micromonospora > Micromonospora robiginosa. The sequence continues at coordinate 2,958,214 of NZ_CP059322.2, read as the reverse complement.
CCGACGGCGTCCTGGAACGCGAGTTCACCCTCGGCGACATTCCCGGCTTCCTGTGGACGCCCGCATCCGCGTCCCCGTCCGCGCCGCTGCCGCTGATCCTGCTCGGCCACCCTCCGCTCGGCCTGCGCCGGATGTATCCCCGCCTGGTGGCCCGGGCCCGGCACGCCGCGGCGGAGGGCTTCGCCGCCGCCACCGTCGAGCTGCCCGGCAGCGGCGACCGGCCGCGCTGGCCGGCACTCGATGAGGCCCGCGCCGACCTGCGCCGGACCATGGCGGCCGGTGAGCCGGTCGTCGACGCGCTCGTCGACGCGCTCGTCCTGCCCCTCGTCGACCGGGCGGTGCCGGAGTGGCGGGCCACCATGGACGCCCTCCTGTCACTGCCCGGGATCGGCGGCCCGGTCGGATACTCGGGCGGAGTGATCTCGATCGGGGTCCGGCTCGCGGTGGTCGAGCCGCGCATCGTGGCCGCCGGCCTCTTCGCCGGAAGTCTCGTACCGCGCGTCATGTTCGAGGAGGCCCGGCAGGTCACCATCCCCCTGCACGTCCTGCTGCAGTGGGACGACGAGGGCAACGACCGGCAGGCGGCCCTGGACCTGTTCGACGCCTTCGGCTCCGCGGAGAAGACGCTGCACGCCAACATGGGCGGACACGCCGGGGTGCCGGAGTTCGCCGGGGAGGACGCGGCCCGGTTCTTCGCCCGGCACCTGCGCTAGCCGTGGGCGGGGCGCCCGCCCGGCACCGGTGGGCGCCCCGGTCCGGCGGTGCCGGACCGCCAGCAGCGCGGTCACCACCTCCGACGGCCGCTGGTCGTCGGTGTCGTCACGCGCGGTAGCCCGCCGCCTGCAACGCGAACAGCTCGGCGTACCGGCCGTCGGCGGCGACCAGGTCGTCGTGGCTGCCCTCCTCCACGAGCGCGCCGTCGTGCAGCACGAAGATCCGGTCGGCGTGCCGGACGTTGGCCAGACGGTGGGTGATGAGGATGGTGGTGGCGCGCCCCTGCCGCTCCCGGATCGCCTGGAACAGGGCCTCCTCGGCGCGCGGGTCGAGAGCGGAGGACGGCTCGTCCATGATCAGCAGGTCGGCGTCGCGCAGGAAACCCCGGGCCGCGGTGATCCGCTGCCACTGCCCGCCGGAGAGGTCCTGGCCGTGGGCGAAGGTGCGGTCGAGCAGCGTCTCGTACCCGTACGGCAGCTCCGTGATCATCTGGTGGGCGGCGGCCCGGTCCGCCGCGGCCTCGATGCGCTCCCGGCGGGGCTCGCCGCCGACGTCGCCCAGCGCGATGTTGGTGGCCGCGGTGAACGGCCAGCGGTGGTGGTCCTGGGTGACCACGGCGATCCGCGACCGTAGGTCGTCGGTGTCCCACTCGGCCAGCGGTCGCCCGTTCCAGCAGACGGCGCCGGCGGTGGGCGTGCGCAGCGTGGCGATCAGCGCGGCCAGGCTGGTCTTGCCGGAGCCGTTCTCCCCGACCAGGGCCACCGTCTCGCCGGCCCGGACGGTCAGCGTCACGTCGCGCACGGCGGTGTCGTCGCGGCCGGGATAGCGCAGGCCGGCGTGACGGACGCTCAGCTCGCGCAGCGGTCCGGGCCGGTCCCCGCCCGCGGCGTCCGGCAGGTACGCCGCCGCGCGGGTCAGGAACCCGGTGTAGTCGGCGAAGTGCAGCCCCTCGGTGTAGACCTTGTCGGCCTGCGTGGTGGCGGTGGTCAGCGAGCGCTGCGCGGCCTGCAGGGCGAGCACGCAGGTCGCGGCCGCGGCGAGCGGGATGTGCCCGCCCACCAGCAGCAACCCGAGCAGCAGGTAGACCGCGCCGGTCGCCACGCCGCCGGTCAGCGAGCCCACGGTGGTGGTCGTGGTGACCCGGCGGGCGAGGGTGAGCTGGACGTCGGTCTCCGCACCCATCACGCGGTCGTACTGGTCGAGCAGGAACCCGCGCAGCCCGTAGGAACGCAGCTCCGGCGCCGAGACCCGCTCGGCCATCAGGCGGTGCAGGATCCAGATGCGGCGCCGGCGCACCGAGCCGGCCGCGTACGTCCGGTACTGCAGGTGCCCCGCCCGCAGCGCGGCCCAGGCCCGGGGCAGCGTGGCGATCAGCAGCGCCGGCAGCAGCAGCGGGTGGATGACCACCACCGCGACCGCGACGGCGGCCAGCCCGGCCAGGCCGGCCAGCAGGTTCGTGGCGGCCTGCACCAGCCCGGTCGCCGACTCCGGGCCCCGCGACGCCCGTTCCATGTCGTCGGCGAACGCGTCCGCGTCGAACGCCTCCAGCCGCACGGCCGTGCTGGTCTCGAACAGGCGGCGCTCCACGTCCCGGCTGACCCGCGGCGTCAGCCCGTTCTGCGCGTACCCGGTGGCGATGCCCAGGCCGGCGCGCAGCGCGGTCGCGCCGGCCAGCGCCGCGAGCGCGGGCAGCGCGGCGACCACCTTGTCGGCGGTCGGGCCGCCGGCGAACAGCTCGACCAGCACCCGCTGCGTGGCCAGCAGCCCGAATGCGGCGAGCAGGCCGCCGCCGACCGTCGCGGCGGCCACCGTCGCGGTGCGGGCCCGGTCCGCCCGCCAACTGATCCGCATCGCGGCGCCGACCAGGCGGGGCAGCTCGGCCAGCACGGTCAGCAGGCCGGCCTCGGCCCGGGCCCGCAGGCCCGTCTCCCACCACATCTCGCGCAGCTCCGGCAGCACCGACTCCGCGGCGGGCGGGCCGCCCCCGGGGGTACGCGGGCCGGCCTGCCGGTCGTTCGCGACGGCGGCCTCGGTCATCGGTGCGCCTCCTCCCGCTGCCGCCCGGCCGCGCCGGGGCCCGGGCTGGAGGTCGAGAGTAGAGCATCGCCGGCGTCGATGGCTCGACACCCTTCGTGATCACCTCCTCATTCTTAGTGATTGCTTAGCGGGCTGCACTAGCGTCCCGAACACCCCAGGGGCCGGTCGGCAACCAGGCCGTCGTGCCCCGCTACCTCGATGGAGGCGACATGACCCAGAGACTGCAGGCGACCCTGCTGGAGCTCGCGCCGCGCAGCGGCGGACCGGCCACCGTGGAGCCGCGGATCCACTTCGAGGAGGTGCAGCAGTCGCTGCACTCCGCGAACCGCTGCCCGTACACCTGCGGGCCGTGCACCGACCGCTACAGCGACCGGTGCGTCGCCACCGGGCGCACCGTCTGATCCCGGCCTGACCGCCCCTGCTGTCCGAGGAGGTAGATCTCCGTGTCCGACTGGGAACCCGCGCCGTTCATCCAACGGCTCGTCGACGAACGGTACGGCGGCCGGTTCACGGTGCGCCTCGGGCCGCAGTGGTGCTATGTCGACCGCGAGGGCGTGCGGCTTCCGGACCACGGCTGGAAGCTGCACGTCTCCTCGCGGGCCGAGGACTTCCCGGCGCTCGCCGCCCGGGCGGTGCCGTTCCTGCTCGACGCCGGGTGCAGCTTCAAGCTCGCCGCCGGCGGCGACGTGCTCACCGGGTTGAACTACGGCATCGACTCGCCGGCCACCGTCGGCAAGGCGATGACGATCTACCCGGAGCCGGACCGGGTCCGCGAGCTCGGCCTCGCGCTGGCCGCGCTGCTGCGCGGGCACCCGGGCCCGCGGGTGCTCAGCGACCGCCGGGTCGCCGACGACGCCCCCGTCTACTACCGCTACGGCCCGTTCGTGGCCCGCTGGTACCGGGGCGAGCGGGGACGCCTGGCGATGCGGATCCCGGGACCGGACGGGGAGTCGTTCGACGCCGTCGCCGACCTGGACTACCGCCAGCCGGACTGGGTGAGCGACCCGTTCCGGCCGGACGACGACGAGACGCCGGCGCTGCTCGGCGACCGCTACCGGCCGGAGGCCGGCCTCCAGCGCACCGCGCAGGGCAGCGTCTTCCGCGCCCGGGACACCGCCACCGACCGGGTGGTCGTCGTCAAGCAGGCCCGGGCGTACGTGGGGGACTCCGGCAACGGACTCGACGCCCGCTCCCGCCTGCGCAACGAACGCCGGGTGCTCACCGCCTGCGACGGCGTGCCGGGGGTGCCCGGGTTCGTCGACCACTTCGCCCACGGCGAGGACGAGTTCCTGGTCACCACCGACGTCGGCGAGCAGGATCTCGCCTACCGGGTCGGCAACCGCGGCGCCATGCTGCGCGCCGGCACGCCGGTCTCCGCCGAGTTCACCCGGACGGCGGGCGAGCTGGCGCGTACCGTGCTGGCGCTGCACGAGCGCGGCGTGGTGATGCGCGACGTCACCCCGCGCAACGTGGTGCTCGGCCCGGACCGGGCCCACCTGGTGGACTTCGGCATCTCCGCCCTCGACGGGCTGCACGTGCCCGGCGGCACCCACGGCTACGCCTCCTGGGACCAGATGCGTGACGGGCCGGCGACCGTCTCCGACGACCACCACGGCATCGGCATGACCCTCGCGTTCGCCGCCACCGGCCTCGCGCCGGTCGTCGGCGAGACCGAGCGCGGCCTGTCGGCGCTGCGGACGCTGCAGTCGCTGGACCGCATCCTCGGCCCCGCGCACGCGGCCTTCGTCGACCTGGTCGACGACCTGCTGCGGGGTGCCCCGGCGCGGGCCGACGAGGCGCTGCGGGCGCTGGCCGGCGAGCGGTGGGCGACGGGTGCCGCGCCGGCCCGCCGCCGGGCGGCGCCGCACGCCGACCCGGTCGCGGTCGAGCGGCAGGTGCTCGCCGAGCTGATGCGCGACGTCGACATGCGGCAGTTGCGGCAGCCGGCGTCCGCGTTCGCCAACGTGGACGGCAGCGTCTACACCGGCAGCGCCGGGGTGGGCCTGGAACTGCTGCACCACCTGGACACGCCGGGCGTGCCGGAGCTGCTCGACCGGCTGGCCACGCACACGGTCCGGGCCAACGCCCGTACCGACGTGCCGCCCGGCCTGTTCCTCGGCTCCACCGGCAGCCACCTCTTCCTCGCCCGGCTGCGGCAGGCCGGCTTCGATGTGACGTTGCCCGCGATCCCGGCGACGCCGTACGACACCGACGACGAGCACGACGACATCATGACCGGCACGGCCGGCGCCGGCCTCGGCCACCTCCACCTGGCCGACGTGCTGGACGACGCGGCCCACCTCGACGCCGCCCGGGTCTGCGTCGAGCGGCTCCTCGGCAAGAGCGAGCTGACGCTGTCGGTGACGCTCGACGCCGGCCTGCCCGAGGAGATCGACACCGACCCGACGGCCAGCTACTCCCACGGCCGGGCCGGGCTCGTCGACCTGTTCCTCGCGTACGCCGCGCGCACCGGCGACCCGGGCGTGCTCGCCGCCGCCGGGGAACGGTCCCGGGAGCTGCGCGAGCGCACCGAGGTGCTGGTCGCCCGCGCCCGTGACCCGCGCGCGATCCCGCTGTCGGTGTCCTGGTGCCAGGGCCTCGCCGGGATCGGCCGAACCCTGCTGCACGCCGCCGAGGTGCTGGACGACAGCCGGTTCACCGAGACCGCCGTGGCGGCGGCCGACGCGTGCGCCGACTGGATTCCCCGCCTGGCCAACCTCGGCCAGTGCTGCGGCGTGACCGGTGTCGGCGGGTTCCTCGTCGACTGCGCCCGGCACACCGGCGACGACCGGCACCGGCGGGCCGCCCACGCGGTCGTCGCGCACCTGCTCACCCGCAGCCACGGGCCGGACGACGCGCCACGGTTCGTCGACGCCGAGCGGCAGGACGCGCCGTGGTCCTGGGCCACCGGCAACGCGGGGGTCCTCTGCTTCTTCCGCCGGCTCAACCGTCCCGACACCCCGGAGGTGGTGCCGTACAGCCACCTGCCGCGCGCCCGGGCGGGGGAGCGCCCCGCACTGGTCCGCGGCTGAGCGTCGCGGCACTAGACTGCCGCGGTGACCGACCCCACCCCGGGCAAGGTCGACTTCAGGAGGACGCTCGACGCCTACCGGGCGCGACGGGGCGTGTTCCGGACGGTCGACGTGCCGGACATGCGCTATCTCATGGTCGACGGCCAGGGCGACCCGAACACCTCGCCGGCCTTCACCGGGGCGGTCGAGGCGCTCTACCCGACGGCGTACAAACTGAAGTTCGCCAGCAGGCGCGATCTCGGGCGCGACTACGTCGTCCCGCCGCTGGAAGGGCTGTGGTGGGCCGACGACATGGCCGCCTTCACCACCGCGCGGCAGAAGGCCCGCTGGCGCTGGACGCTGATGCTGATGGTCCCGGACTGGATCGGCGAGTTTATGGTCGCCGCCGCCGTCGAGCAGGCGGGGGCCGGGAACCGGCCGGCGCGCCTGGACGACGTCCGGTTGGCGGGCCTGTCCGAGGGGCGGTGCGTGCAGACGTTGCACGTGGGCTCCTTCGACGACGAGGCCGACGTGCTCGCGCGACTGCATCACGGGTACGTCCCCGACCACGGGCTGCGCCTGGCCGGCACCCACCACGAGATCTACCTCAGCGACTTCCGGCGGGTCGCGCCGGAGCGGCGACGCACCATCCTCCGGCAGCCGGTCGCGCCCGCGCGGTGACACGGGCGGTGGGGCGCGCCGACTCCCGGCACGCCCCACCGCCCACCGGTCAGGCCAGGTCGGCCCAGCGGGCGTACATGCGCAGGTCCCGAGCGGTGCGCCGGCTCAGCTCCGGCTGCACCGCGTCGCCCCAGCCGGCCGCCGATTCGGCGGCCTTCGCGAGTTGCCGGGCCGCCGCGTCGACCGCCGGGGCGGGCATCCCGTCGGCCAGCAGCCGCTCGGCCGCGGCGAGCCGGGCCCGGACCTCGGCGGTACGCGCCGCGGGCGCGCAGCCGGTGGCCCGCTTCAGCGTGGAGCGCAGCGCGGCGACCCCGGCGCGCGCGGCGGCCCGGTAGTCGGCGTGCGGGACCACCGCGCGGGTCCGGAACGTCCCCTCCCGCAGCGCCTCCTGCTGGCGGGCGTTGAGCTGGTTGTACGCGAACAGCGCCGCGCCGTCGGAGTCGGCGTCGTTCACCGCCTGCACCTGGTCGAGCATCAGATCCGGCGAGGTGCCCCGCAACGGCCCGTAGGTGGCGGTGTAGAGCGGCACGTCCCCGACCCGCTTCCGCATCACGGCGGTGTCGTGGCCGACGGAGTCGGCCGAGGTGCCGAACGACATCCCGGTGAGGAAGTCGAGCGTGCCGGCGTCGACCCAGGCGCCCCAGTTCTGGAACTTCTTGGCCAGGCCGTCGGTCGGGTCGGCGAAGACGGCGGCGGAGAGCTGCCGGTCGGCGGCGACCCGCCGCTGCATCGTGCGGACCTGGTCGACGAAGGTGGTGATCTGCTTCTCCCGCCAGGCGTTCCAGGTGGGCCACTGCGGCGAGTCGGGCGTCAGGGTGTACGGGTCGACGCCGTGCTCGGCGGCGAACGTGGTGCGGCTGTACGCGGAGTAGGAGAAGTCCGCGCCGTAGGGCAGCGAGACCGGGTAGCGGATGTAGTCCAGGTGCAGCCCGTCGACGGCGTAGCCGCGCAGGATCTCCTCGAACGTGGCGAGCACGTGGCTGCGCACCGCGGGCAGGGCCGCGTCCATCCAGTAGTAGCCCGGTTCCATCCGGGACGGCTGCGGACCGGCCTTGCCGACGTCCTCGCGCTCCACCGCGGCCCAGTCGGGGTGGGCGGTCAGCACCGGTCCGCCGCCGCTCTCCACGCCGACGAAGAAGGTGTGGGTCCAGGCGTGCAGCTCGATGCCCCGGGCGTGCGCCTCGTCGACCCAGACCTTCAGCGGGTCGAAGCCGCGCATCTCGGGCCGCTGCGCCGGCATGCCGGCCCGTTCGGCCACCGCGCTCGGGTAGATCGTGTATCCGCCCCAGACCGTCTCCAGGAACACCATGTTGAAGCCGGCGGCGGAGATCCGGTCGAGTGAGGCGCGAATCTGCTCCGGGCTGGTCTCGATGGGGCGTACCCACAGGCCGCGGCCCTCGACGGGGCGGGATTCCCGGCTGCGGTAGCCGGCCACGTCCGCGCGGCGGGTGGCGTCGCGGGCCAGCTCGGCGGCGCGTTCCGGCGCGTCGCCGGCCGCCTCCCGGGCCCGGGCGAGCAGCTCGGTGGCCTCGCCGAGCGCGGCGTCCACGGCGGCCGGGTCGATGTCGAGGCAGCTCGCCACCGCGGCGGTCTTCCCGGCGCGGGCGGCGGACACCGCCCGCTCGGCGCCGAGCAGGAAGCTCTGCGCGTCGACGTCCACCGTGACGGCGTCGCCGTCGACGGTCACCTTCGCGCCGAGCGGGGCGTTGCCCTCCAGCCACGAGCCCCGCGAGCCGTGCCCGGAGAGCACGAACCCGCCGGCCGGGATGGCGCTGTCGCCGCCCTGCCGGGAGACGACCCGGCCGTCGCGTACGCCGATCTCGAACCCGTAGTCGTTGGTGCCGGTGCGGTCCCGGCCGGCCGCGGGCGTGTAGGCGACGAGTTGTTCGGCGCCCCGGCACCCGGGGAAGCACTCGCCCTTGGCCGGGTCGACGCCGGGCGGGTTGCTGGCGGCGGTCGGGTCGGTGGCGTCGAGGGTGGCGGTGGCGCGCCGGATCAGCAGGTTGCGCACCTGCACCCGGTCGCCGGCACGCAGGTGCTCGCGCAGCCACCGGCGGTCGTCCACGCCGCCGGTCTCGGGCGGGGACGCGGAGAGCACCATCCCGTCGGACGGGATGGCGTTGTTGCCGGGTTTCGGGCAGGAGTCGAGCGCGGTGCAGACGCTCACCACGTCGTACGCGCCGTCGCCGGCGGCGCGCAACACCGCCTCGCCGCCGAACGCGTTGGTCTTGGTCTCGGCGCCGGAGTCGGGCGTGTAGAGGGCGAGGACACCGGCTGCCCGCGAGGACGGGTCGAGGGCGTCGATGGTGGCGGTGGCGCCGTCGGCGGCGGTGACCGTGGGCAGGCCGGGATCGGCGGTGGGCGCGGCGCCCGCCGCGGCGGGTGCGGCCAGCAGGCCGAGCAGGACCACGCCGGCGGCCGCGGAGACGGCGGTCCGGCGCAGGGGTGTGGGGGATGGCATACGGCCCATCGTTGGCGCACTGGTACGGACAAGTCAAGGGTTCTCGTCGATGTCGAAACCGGATCCCTTATGTAAAAGCTCAGCTAGGGCTTGACCCGGCGGCGATCATGAGTAAAGCTCTGGCTCACTGGTCCGTACCACTTCACCCCCCTTGCATGGAGGACCCACATGAGGCGTACCCGCGCCTTCGCCGCGGCCGCAGTGGCCGCCGCGCTCTTCCTCAGCGGCTGCGGCCTGTCCAGCGGCGACGACGCCGGTTCGGCCGGCTCCGACGACAAGATCAGCGGCGAGGTGAAGGGTGAGATCACCTTCGCCACCCTCGCGCTCAAGCCCACCTTCGACGACTACATCAACGGCCTGATCGCCGACTTCCAGAAGCAGCACCCGGGCACCACCGTGACGTGGATCGACCTGCCGTTCCAGGGCGCGCAGGAGAAGATCACCAACGACGCGCAGGCCGGCACGCTGCCCGACGTGGTCAACCTGAACCCCAACTTCGCCCAGAAGCTGGAGAAGCAGGGCGTCTTCGTGGACATGGAGACCAACGCCGGCGACGCGAAGAGCACGTTCGTGCCCGGCGCGTGGGACGCCTTCAAGGTCCCCGGCCAGCCCGGCTCGTACGGCCTGCCGTGGTACCTCACCAGCGAGGTCACCATGTACAACAAGGACCTCTTCGCCCAGGCGGGGATGGCCGACGCCGCCCCGCCGAAGACCGTCGACGAACTGCTCACCCAGGCGGAGAAGCTCTCCGCCGCCGGCAAGGGCCGCTTCTACGGCTGGCACCCGGCGCTGGAGAACAGCTTCGTGCCCAACCTGGCGAAGCTCGGTGTGCCGCTGCTCAACGACGACGCCACCGCGTGGACGTTCAACACCCCCGAGGCCGTGCAGTACGTGACCCGGGTCCGCGACCTGTACGCCAAGAAGGCCATCGCCCCGGACTGGCTGACCCAGGACCACGCCAAGGAGACCGAGGCGTACTCCGCCGGGCGGGTCGCGCTGTTCCCCTCCGGGCCCAACTTCCTCAAGGTGGTCGGCCAGAACGCCCCCGCCGTCGCCAAGGCCACCGGGGTCGCCCCCCAGATCGCCAGCGCCGACGGCACCACGAACATGTCGGTGATGGGCCTGCTCGTGCCGAGGAAGAGCAAGAACCCGGCGACCGCGCTGGAGTTCGCGAAGTTCGTCAGCAACGCGCAGAACCAGCTCGCCTTCGCCAAGATCGTGACGATCCTGCCGTCCACCGCGGACTCGCTCAAGGACCCGTACTTCACCCAGGTGGACCCGGCCGACCCGACCTCGCCGGCCCGCAAGATCTCCGCCGAGCAGATCGCCAAGGCCGAGAACCTCACCCCGGTGCAGTGGGACGACCGCACCAAGGCGGTGGTGATCGGGAAGATGCAGCTCGCCGTCAAGGGCGACCTCGACCCGAAGGCCGCCCTGGACCAGGCCGTGGCCGAGGCCAACAAGCTGCTCGCCCGCTGACCGCGCCCGGCGCCGCCCGGCACCCCGCCGGGCGGCGCCACCACCCCGACGACAGGAGCTTCCCGACGTGATCGGCCGTCGCTGGTACGTACCCTGGCTCTTCCTGGCTCCGGCGCTGCTCGTCACCGCGCTGATGACCTGGGGACCGCTCGCCAACACCGGCGTGCTGGCGTTCACCGACGCGCAGGCGCTCGGCGGCGGGCAGTTCACCGGGCTGGACAACTTCGTCCGCCTTGCCGACGACACCGACTTCTTCCGGGCGCTCGGCAACACCGCGCTCTACCTGGTCGTCGTGGTGCCCGCGCTGGTGCTGCTGCCGCTGCTGCTCGCGCAGCTCGTGCACGCCAAGCTGCCCGGCATCGGGGCGTTCCGGGCGGTGTTCTACACGCCGGTCATCGCCTCGATGGTCGTGGTCGGGCTGATCTGGAGCTGGCTGCTCTCCTCCGACGGCCTGGTCAACGCCGTGCTGGTCAAGCTGCGGGTGGTCGCCGAGCCGCTGCCGTTCCTCACCGACGCCACCCTGCTGCTGTTCTCCTGCATGCTGGTGACGGTCTGGAAGGGCCTCGGCTACTACATGGTCATCTACCTGGCCGCGTTGTCCAACGTGCCCGGCGAGCTGCACGAGGCCGCCCGGGTCGACGGCGCCGGCGCGGTCCGCCGGTTCCGCTCGGTCACCGTGCCCACCGTCCGCCCCACCATGCTGCTGGTCGGCACGCTCGCCGCGATCTCCGCGACCAAGGTCTTCGCCGAGATCTACGTGATGTCCTCCGGCACCGCCGGACCCGGCGGGCAGGCGAAGTCGATCGTCTACTACATCCGCGAGGTCGGCCTCGGCGTCGACGGCGAGATCGGGTACGCCTCCGCGATGAGCCTGACGCTCTTCGTCGGCACGCTCGGCCTCTCCGTCCTGGCGCTCGTGCTGCGCCGCCGCAGCGAGAGGAACACCGCATGAGCGAGCGCACCGAGCGGAGCGAGGGCCGTGAGGGCATGCCTGGTGGGCAGGGCGTGAGCGAGCGCACCGTGCGCGAGCGGGCGCCCGAGCCCTCGGCGGTCCGCCCGGCCCGGCGACGTGCCGGCGTCGGCCGCGTCGCCGGACCGGCCCTGCGCTACCTGCTGCTGCTGGCGATGGCCCTGCTGCTGGTCGGGCCGTTCCTCTGGCAGCTCTCCACCGCGCTGAAGGGCACCGGCGAGCCGATCTACGGGCCGGACACGACGCTGCTGCCGGCCGAGCCGACCCTCGGCAACTTCGGCAAGGTGGCCGAGGTCATCCCGGTGTGGCGCTACATCGGCAACTCGGCGCTCGTCGCGGTCGCCAGCGTGCTGACCAACTGCCTGCTCGGCGCCATGGCCGGTTACGCGCTGGCGCGGATGCGCTTCCGCGGCCGGGGCGCCGTCTTCGCCGCCGTGCTCGCCTCGCTCGTGGTGCCGTTCGAGGTGATCATGGTGAACGTCTTCCTCACCGTCCGCAGCCTCGGGCTGGTCGACACGCTGCTCGGCGTGCTGCTGCCCGGCGCCGTCTCCGGACTGTCCATCCTGGTCATGCGGACCGCCTTCCTCGCCCTGCCGAAGGAGACCGAGGAGGCGGCGGCCATCGACGGGGCCGGGGAGTGGGCGCGGTTCTGGCGCGTCGCGCTGCCCAGCGTGCGCGGCTCGCTCGCGGTGGTCGGCGTGTTCAGCTTCCTGTTCGCCTGGGACGACTTCCTCTGGCCGTTGATCGTGCTGAAGAGCCCGGACAACTTCACCCTCACCGTGGGGCTGCAGTATCTCTCCGGCACCTTCACCAACGACCAACGCGTGGTCGCCGCTGGCACGATGATCGCAGTCATTCCGTTGCTCGCCGTCTTCTTCGCCCTGCAGCGGATGTTCTTCCGCGGCATCGGAGAGGGAGGGGTGAAGGGGTGACCGCCACCGGCAGCAGGACCGCCTTCAAGCACGAGGCGCTGTACACCGCCCTGCGCACCGAGATCGGCTCGTCGTTGCGACCGCACGACCCGCTGCCCAGCGAACGGGAGCTGGTCACCCGGTTCGGGGTCAGCCGGGCCACCGTCCGGCAGGCCGTCGGCCGGCTGGAGGAGGAGGGCCTGGTCTACCGCGCCCAGGGCGCGGGCACGTTCGTGGCCGACCCGGCGACCATCTCCAAGTCGCTGGCCCTGACCTCGTTCAGCGAGGACATGCGCAGCCGCCGGCTCAGCCCCGACTCGCGCCTGCTCGACCTCACCGTCGTACCGGCGGGCGTGGCGGTGGCCCGCGAGCTGTCGCTGTCACCCGGCGCGCGGGTGGCCCACGTCCGGCGGCTCCGGCTCGCCGACGGGTTGCCGATGTGCGTCGAGGACGTGTGGCTGCCCACCGAACGGGTCGGCGACCTGGACGCGGTCCTGGTCAGCGGCTCGCTCTACGAGGTGCTCGCCGCGCGCGGGGTCCGGCCGGACCACGCCGACCAGGTGATCTCCGCGACCGTGGTCGACGCCGACCAGGCCGCGCTGCTCGGCGTGGCGCCGTACTCGCCCGCGCTGCGGGTGGACCGGACCACGTACGACGACGCCGGGGTCGCGGTCGAGCGCGCCGAGAGCATCTACCGCGCCGACCGCTACGACTTCCGCATCACCGTGACCCGAAGGACGCCGTGACCGCCCCGCTCCTGGCCGCGCTCGACATCGGCGGCACGAAGACCGCCGCGGCCCTGGTGCGGGCCGGCGCCGTGCTGACCCGTACCCGGGCCGCCACGCCGGCCCGCGACGGCGCCACCGCCGTCCTCGACCACGCCGCCGCCCTGGTCCGCTCGCTCGGCGGGGAGCCGGTCGCGGTCGGCGTCGGCGCCCCCGGCCTGGTCGACCCGGCGACGGGCCTGCTCACCGCCGCCACCTCCTCGATCAGTGACTGGTCCGGGGTGGACGTGCCCGGCGGGCTGCGCGACCGGCTCGACCTGCCCGGCGTCGTGCTCAACGACGTGCAGGCGTTCACCCTCGGCGAGGCCGTGCACGGCGCCGGGCGCGGGTTGCCCACCGTCGTCGGGGTGGCCGTCGGCACCGGCATCGGTGGTGGCGTGCACGCCGCCGGCACCCTGCTCACCGGCCGGTCGGGCGCCGCCGGGCACGTCGGCCACCTGCCCGTGCCGCAGGCCGTCGGGCGGCCCTGCCCGTGCGGCGCCACCGGGCACGTGGAGGCCGTCGCCGCCGGTCCGGCCGTCGCCGCCGCCTACACCGCGCGCACCGGTGAGCCGGTCGACCTGCCCGAGGTGGTGCGGCGGGCCCGCGCCGGAGACGAGATCGCCCGCGCTCTGCTGGCCGACGCGGGCGCCGCGCTCGGCACCGCCCTCGCCGGCCTGGCCAACGTCCTCGACCCGGACCGGATCGTGGTCGGCGGCGGCGCCGCCGTACCGGAGCTGCTCGCCGCCGCCGCGCCGGCGTTCGCCGCCGCCTGCATGCCGGTGCTCGGCCCGGTGCCGCTGGTCCCGGCCGCGCTCGGCGCGGACGCCGCCCTGGTCGGCGCCGCCGAGGCCGCGCTGCGGGCGCTCGGTTCCGGCGCGGTGACCCGATGATCGACATCGCGCTCGTGCCGCTGGACGACCGGCCGGTCTGCCGCACGCTGCCGGCCATGGTCGCCGCCGTCGCCGGCGCGCGCGTGCACACCCCGCCGGCCGACCTGCTGCCCGCCGGGCGTCGACCCGGCGACCCGGACGGGTTGGCCCGCTGGCTCGCCGAGCGCCGCGCCGACGCCGCCGTGGTCGCGCTGGAGACGCTCGGCCTCGGCGGCCTGATCGCGTCCCGGCTGCGCGACGACCCGGTCGGAGTCGTGCTGCGCCGGTGGGGTGCGCTGGCCGAGGGACCCACACCGGTGTACGCCGCCACCGTCGTGCAGCGCACCCCGGACGCCGACGACGCCGGCGAGGAACCCGACTACTGGGCGCGGCACGGCCGGGCGCTGCACGCGTACTCGGCGCGGCTGCACCGGGCCGTCGGGACGCCGGACCTGCCGACCACCGACGTGCCGGCGCCGATCCGCCGGGACTTCCTGCGCCGGCGGCACCGCAACCACGTGCTCAACCAGGCCGCGCTGGGCCTCGCCGCCCAGGGCGTGCTGGACACGCTCGTGGTGGGCGCCGACGACACCGCCGTCGCCGCGGTCGGCACCGCCGAGTGGCAGTGGCTGCGGACCTGGACGTCCTGGCTGGAGGTCGGCGACCGGGTGCTGGCCCACCCGGGCGCCGACGAGATCGGCGCGGTGCTGGTGGCCCGCGCGCTCACCGCCGCCGCCGGCCACGCGCCGCGGATCGCCGTCGCCTGCGCCGAACCGGACGGCCTGGCGCGGGTGGCCCGCTACGAGCCGGTCAGCATCGGCGACGGCATCGCCAGCCAGGCCGCCGCGACCGGGGCGCACCTGGTCGACCGGGCCCACGCCGACGCGGTGCTCGTGGTCCACCCGCCGCAGCCCGGCGACGCCGACTGGGCCACCGCCCCGCCCTCCGACACCGACCCCGCCGCGGCCGCGCGTACCGCAGCCCTGGTCCGCCGGCTGCTCGCCGAGGGACGACCGGTCGCGCTCGCCGACTGCGCGCTGGGCAACGGGGCCGACCCGCGCCTGGTCGCCGACCTGACCGGCGACGGCGGTTACGCCGGGCTGGTCGGCTTCGCCGGCTGGAACACCGCCGGCAACACCGTCGGCAGCGCCCTCGCCACGCTGGTCGCGTACCAGGTCGGCGCGGTCACCGGCACCCTCGACGCGACCGCCGCGCGGCGGCTGCTGGCGCACCGGCTCGTCGACGACCACGTCTGGATGTCGTACGCCCGGCCGCGGTTGCGCCACGAGCGCGGCACCGACCCCACCCGCCACGACCACGTGCCGGACGCGGAGACCGCCGTGGTCACCGCGCGGATCGAGCGGTTGCTGCGCGAGCGGTGGGGACAGCTCGCCGCGTTGCCCGGGTGGTCCGTCGCGCCCGGCTCGGTGACGCTGCCGTGGCACCGCACCTACGAGATCGACTTCGTCCTGGAGGAGACCGGTGAGCAGTCCTGACCCGACCCTGACCGCCGACGTGGCCGTGGTCGGCGGCGGGCTCGGCGGGGTGGCCGCCGCGCTCGCCGCCGCCCGGGCCGGCGCCTCGGTGGTGCTCGTGGAGGAGCTGTCCCGGATCGGCGGCCAGGTCACCACGCAGGCGCTGCCCGCCCTCGACGAGCACCCGCACATCGAGAGCTTCGGCGCCTCGGCGAGCTACCGCGCGTTCCGCGACGCCGTCCGCGCCCACCACGGCGGCGTCGCCAACCCCGGCGGCGGCTGGGTGAGCCGGCTCTGCTTCGCGCCGGCCGTCGCTCAGCGGGTGCTCGACGCCGCCCTGGCCGAGGCGGGCGTGACGGTGCTGACCGGCCGGGCGGTGGCCGCCGTACGGGCCGAGGCCGGGCGGGTCCGCGACGTGACGCTCACCGACGGCACCGTGCTGGCCGCCGCCGTCTTCTGCGACGCCACCGAGCGCGGTGACCTGGCCCCGCTCGCCGGGTTCGCCACCGTGACCGGCTCCGAGGGGTGCGACGCGCACGGCGAGCCGGACGCGGTGCCCGGCGGCCCCGACCCCGCCGCGCAGCAGTCGTTCACCTGGTGCGCCCTGGTGGAGCACCACCCCGGCGCGGACTTCACCGGCCCCGAACCGGCCCGCTACGCCGAGCTGCGGCACCGGCTGTCCTTCGACATCGCCGGCTGGGACGGCGGCGTGCACCGCTACCGGATGTTCACCGACGGTCCGGACGGCCGCCCGCCGTTCTGGACCTACCGGCGGCTGCGCGCCACCGCGCCGGAGCTGGCGGTGCTGAACTGGGCGTCCAACGACTGCGCCGGCCAGGACCCGATCGGCGATCCGGCCGGCGCGGAACGGGCCGGCCGGGAGCTGACCGCCGCGTTCGTGCACTGGCTGCGCACCGAGGCGCCCCGCGAGGACGGCGGCCGGGGCTTTCCCGGGCTGCGCCTCGCCCCGGAGGCGGCCGGCACGCCGGACGGCTTCGCCGAGGCGCCGTACCTGCGCGAGTCGCGGCGGATCGTGGTCGACCGGCTGGTCACCGGCCACGACCTCGCCCCGGTGGCCGGGCAGGCCCGGGCCCGCCACCTGCCCGGCTCGCTCGGCGTCACCTGGTACCACGTCGACCTGCACGAACGCACCGGCCACCCGGAACCGGTCTACCGGGAGACCGCGCCGTTCACCATCCCCGCCGGCGCGCTGGTCCCACGCGGCGCGGTCAACCTGCTGGCCGCCGCGAAGAACCTCGGCGCCACCCAGGTCGCCGCCGCCGCGTACCGGGTGCACCACGGCGAATGGGCGGTCGGTGAGGCGGCCGGCGCGCTCGCCGCGCGGGCCGCCCTGGACCGCCGCCCGGTCGGCGCGGTCCGCGACGACCCCGCCTTCCTGCTCGCCGTGCAGCGCGACCTGGTCGCCGCCGGCGTGCCGCTGGCCTGGGTCGCCGACGTGCCCGCCGGCGACGCGCGGTTCGCCGCGGTGCACCTCGCCGCCGCCCACGGCGCCCTCGGCGGTGAGCGGGCCGCCGGGCTGGCCGTCGAACCCGACCGGCCCGCCGGAGCGCGGGACCTGGCGGCGCTGCGCGCGGCCGCCCGGACGCTGGGCGCCGACCCGTCCACGGTCGACCCCGAACGCGCCTTCGGCGCACTGATGGAGGACCTCACCCGATGACCGTGCTCGACACGATCCACGGCCGGCTGGTCGTCTCCTGCCAGGCCGACCCCGGCGAGCCGCTGGACGACCCGGCGCACATGGTGGCGCTGGCCCGCTCCGCGCTGCGCGGCGGCGCCGCCGGGATCCGCGCCCAGGGCCTGCCCGACCTGCGCGCCCTGCGGGCGGCCCTGCCCGACACGCCGCTGATCGGGCTGGTCAAGCACGGCGGCAGCGGCGTCTACATCACCCCGACCCTGGCGCACGCCGACGCGGTCGCCGCGACCGGCGTGGACGTCGTCGCGCTCGACGGCACCCGCCGTCCCCGCCCGGACGGGCGCACGCTCGCCGAGACGGTCACCGAGCTGCGGCGACGTCACCCGCGGGTGCTGGTGATGGCCGACGTCGCCGACGCGGCGGACGCCTACGAGGCGGTCGCCGCCGGCGTGGACCTGGTCGGCACCACGCTCTCCGGGTACACCGGCGGCGCGGTGCCCCACGACCCCGACCTGGCGCTGATCGCCACGCTCGCCGGCGCGCTGCCGGTGCCCGTCGTGGCGGAGGGCCGGATCAACACCCCCGACGAGGCCGCCGCCGCGCTGCGCCACGGCGCGCACGCGGTGGTGGTCGGCACCGCCATCACCCGGCCCGCCGTGGTCACCGCCCGTTTCGCCGCCGCGCTCGTCACCGACCGGGAGATGTCATGACCGTGCACGTCGTCAGCCACACCCACTGGGACCGTGAGTGGTACCGGCCGATGGAGTCGTTCCGCGCCCGGCTCGCCGAGCTGGTCGCCCGCGTCTGCGACCAGCTCGACGCGGGCGAGCTGGGCCGGTTCCACCTCGACGGGCAGACCGTCACCGCCCTGGACGCGCTCGCCGTCCGGCCCGACCTCGCCGACCGGATCCGCGCCCACGCCGCCGCCGGACGGTTGCACGTCGGGCCGTGGCACGTGCTCGCCGATAACCAGCTCGTCTCCGGTGAGAACCTCATCCGTAACCTGCTCGCCGCCCGCCGGGTCGCCGCCGACCTCGGGCTGGCCCTCGCCGATGTCGGCTACTGCCCGGACGCCTTCGGCCACCCCGCCGACCTGCCCCGGGTGCTGCGCGGCTTCGGCCTGGACACCGCCCTGGTCTGGCGGGGCGCGCCACCGCACCTGGCCCGGTTCCGCTGGCGCGCGCCGGACGGCTCCGAGGTGCTCGCGGTCAACCAGGGCTACTACGAGCCGGAGGTGCTCTGGGAGGCGGCGTCCGCGCCGGACCGCCTCCGCGCGTTCCGGGAGAAGCAGGCCGGCCGGGACGCCGACGGGCCGTACCTGCTGCTCAACGGCGGCGACCACCTCGCGCCGCGCCCGCTGCCCGCCGGGCTCGCCGACGGCGTGGCGGTGGAGAGCACGCTGGCCGACTACTTCGACGCGATCCGCGACACGGTCCCGGCCGGTGACATGGTCACCGGGGAACTGCGGTATCCGGGGGACTGGCTCACCTTCGTGCTCGCCGGCACCCTGTCCGCCCGCCTGCACCTCAAGCAGGCCAACGCCGCCACCGAGACGCTGCTGGAGGCCTGGGCCGAGCCGCTGACCGTACGCGCCGGACGCGCCGAGTCGGTCGGGCTGCTCCGGCACGCCTGGGACCAACTGCTGCAGAACGCGCCGCACGACTCCATCTGCGGCTGCTCGGTCGACGAGGTGCACCGCGAGAACGAGGTGCGCTTCGCCCGCGCCCGGCAGGCCGGCGAGCACCTGGTCGAGCGGGCCCTGCTCGACCTCGGGCTGGACACCCGGCTCGCCGGCGACCCGGTCGCCGACGCGGCCGCGGTCGTGGTGGTCAACCCGCACGCCGCGCCGGTGCGCGGGCCGGTCGAGGTGGACGTGCACACCGCGCCCGGGCACACGCTCACCGGCCTGCGCGACGCGGCCGGCGCGCCGGTCGCGTACGAGCTGCGCGAGACCGAGCCGACGCCGCTGTTCTGCGCCGACCTGGACATCCTCCCGGACACCCGGGACACGCTGCGGCACCGCGTCGCGTTCGTCGCCGACGCGCCGGCCGGCGGCTGGACCGGCTACACCGCCACGGTCGCCGCCGGGGAGCCGCCCGCCGTGCCGGCCGGCGTCCCGGGCCGCACGGTGACCCGAGGCGACTGGACGCTGACCGTCGCCGACGACGCCTCGTTCACCCTGACCGACGCGGCCACCGGCCGTACCCTGCCGGGGCTGGGCCGCCTGGTCGACTCCGGCGACGCCGGGGACACCTACACCTACGACCCGCCCCGGGCCGACGAGACGGTCACGCCGGTGCTGCGCGAGGCGTGGGTGCACGACAGCGCGGTCGCCTCCCGCCTCGTCGTCCGGGCCGACCTCGACATCCCGGCCGGCCTCGACGCGGACCGCGGGTCCCGCGCCGCCGAGCGGGTGGTGCTGCCGCTGACCGTCACCGCCACCATCTGGGCCGGCGTGCCGGAGCTGGACTGGCGGCTGGAGTTCGACAACGCCGCCGACGACCACCGGATCCAGGCCCACTTCCCGACCGACGCGCCGGCCACGAGCTGGACCGCCGACGCCCACTTCAGCCTGCTCACCCGGCCGCTCAAGGCGCCGCTGGGCCCGCTGCCCGAGGAGCGCGGCCACGAGGCCGACGCCGGGGTCGCCCCGGTCCGCTCCCTGGCCACGCTGCCCGGCCTGGCGGTCCTCGCTCCCGGACTGCCCGAGGTCCAGGGCATCGCCGGCGACCGTCCGTCGCTGGCCGTCACCGTGCTGCGCGCGGTCGGCTGGCTGTCCCGGCCGGACCTGCGCGCCCGCACCGCCGGCGCCGGCCCGCAACTGCCCACGCCCGAGGCGCAGTGCCGCCGCCGGATCACCGCCGCCGTCGGCGTACGACTCGACGACGGCGAGGCCGCGGTGACCGAGGCGGCGGCCCGTCGACGCGCGCCGCTGCGGGCCTGGCAGTTGCGTCCCGGTGCCGCGACGCCGGCCGCGACGCCCGGGCTGCGGGTGGACGGGGCGCAGGTGTCGGCGTACAAGCCGGCCGAGGACGGCGACGGCGCGGTCCTGCGACTGGTGAACCCCACCTCCGCGGAGGTGGTGGCCACGGTGTCCGGGGTGGACGGGCGGCTCGTCGAGTGCGACCTCGCCGAGCAGCCGGTGGGCGGGGCCGCGGCCGGCGCCGCGATCACGCTCGGCCCGTTCGCCACGCGGAGCTTCCGGGTCACGGGGTGAGCGGCGGCCGGCCGGTCGACCGACCCGCCCGGCGCCGTCTGCTTCCCTCCACCGGGCACGTCGGTGAGACTGGGGCCGCCACCTAGTCGCACCGAGGGGATCCATGGAGTCGTCGACCACGCAGTACGCCGCAGCGGACGATCCGGACGCGGACGGGCGGCCGGCGGCGCTGCGGCTGTCCGGTCTGCACAAGCGGTTCGGCTCGACCACCGCCGTCGACCACGTCGACCTGGTGGTGCCGCAGGGCTCGTTCTTCGGCCTGGTCGGCCCGAACGGGGCGGGCAAGACGACCTCGTTGTCGATGGCGGTCGGGTTGCTCCGCCCGGACGAGGGCACCGCGCGGGTGTTCGGGGTGGACGTGTGGGCCGACCCGGTCGAGGCGAAGGCGTTGCTGGGCGTGCTGCCCGACGGGCTGTCCATGCCGGAGCGGCTGACCGGGCGCGAGCTGCTGACGTACCTCGGGCAGTTGCGCGGCATCGAGGCCGGCGTGCTGGCCGGCCGGGTCCAGGAGCTGCTCGACGTGATGGAGCTGGGCGCGGCGGAACGCACCCTGGTGGTCGACTACTCGACCGGCATGCGCAAGAAGATCGGGCTGGCGACGGCGCTGCTGCACGGTCCCCGGCTGCTGGTGCTGGACGAGCCGTTCGAGGCGGTCGACCCGGTGTCCGCGGCGGCCCTCAAGGCGATCCTGAACGGGTTCGTCGCCGCCGGTGGCTCGGTGGTGCTCTCCAGCCACGTGATGCCGCTGGTCGAGCAGTTGTGCGACACGGTGGCCGTGATGGCCGCGGGGAAGGTCGTGGCGGCCGGCCCGCTGGCCGAGCTGCGCGGCGACAGCACCCTGGAGCAGACGTTCGTCCGGCTGGTCGGCGGCGACGAGCACACCCGGAAGGGACTGTCGTGGCTGGCGTCCTGATCCGGATGAAGCTGTCGATCATCAGGAACTCGATGACCGGTGGCCGCGCCGCGTGGATGCTGGTGGGGGCGGTCCTCGGCCTGCTGTTCGCGGCCGCCACGATCTGGCTGTCCCTGGTCGACCTGCCCGACGAGGTGCTGGGCGACCTGCTGGCCGGAGTGTTCGGAATGTGGACGCTCGGCTGGCTGATCGGCCCGCTGTGGGGCGGCTCGGCGGTGCTGCGCGCCGACCACTTCACGCTGCTGCCGGTGCCGCGCCGCCGGCTCGCGGTGGGGCTGCTCGGTGCGGCGTTCGTCGGGATCACCACCGCGGTCACCGCGCTGGGCTTCGTCGGCCTGATCACGTACGCGGCGCGGCAGGGCCTCGGCCCGGCGCTGCTGGCGGTGCCGGTCGCGACGCTGCAACTGGTCTTCGTGGTGCTGCTGTCCCGGGTGGTCCACGCGCTGTTCGGCGTCGTCGCGGCGTCCCCGGTGGGCGCGGCGATCACCGGCGTGCTGTTCGCCGCGATGCTCGTGCTCACCCAGTCCGGCTGGATGATCGTCGTGGCGGTGATGTACTCCGACGTCCTGCGGACCGGGTTCTCCGACACCACCACCGTCACGCTGCGGGCGGTCCCGTCGAGCTGGGGCGTGGTGGCGGTGGACGCCGCCGGGCGCGGCGACTGGCCGCTCGCGCTCGCCGCGCCGGCCGGCCTGGCCCTGCTCTGCGTGCTGCTGCTGCTCGTCTGGTCGGTCGAGCTGGGCACCCCGCGCCGCGCCCGGGTCACCGTCCGGGGTGGCGCCGGGCGCGCCCCGGTCGCCGGCGGCCCGCTCGCCGGCGCGACCGGCGCGGTCGTCCGCAAGGAGCTGCGCACCTGGTGGCGGGACCCGCTGCGGACCACCACCGCGGTGGTGCCGGTCGTCTGGGCGCTGGGCACCGTGCTGCTGCCGCTGACCTTCGACGCGCGGCTCCTGCTGCCGTGGGCCGGTCCGGCGGTCGCGCTCTTCGCGATCACGTCCGCCTGCAACCTCTACGGCCAGGACGGCACCGCGCTCTGGCAGACCATCACGACCGGCACCGAACGCGCCGACGTGCGCGGGCGGCAGTGGGCGTACCTGCTCGTCTTCGCGCCGCCGGCCGTCGTCCTGGGCGTCGCGTCCGCCTGGTGGAGTCCGATCGCCTGGACCTGGCCGTGGGTCGCCGCGGCGGTGCCCGCCCTGCTCGGCGGCGGCGCCGGCCTGGCCGTCCACTCGTCGGTGTTCGGCCTGGTCCCGGGCCCGGACGCGCACAAGCGGCCGAGTAACCCGCTCGAGCGCGCCGACACCACCGGCCGGTCCAACGTGCTGTTCTGGGTCGGGCTGCTGCCACCCGCGCCCGCGCTCACCCTGGTCTACCTGGGCACCCGGTTCGACAGTCCGTGGCTGACCTGGTCCGGGGTGCCGGTCGGCGTGCTGACCGGCGTCGCGGTCGCCTGGGCGCTGGGCGCGGCGGCGGCCCGCAAGCTCGGCGCCGACGGGTCCGACCTGCTGCACACCATGCGCACCGGCCGGCCCACCGTGGTCCGGACCGCCGGCGCCGACGGGTCCCGCAGGGGCGGCACGGTCGAGGGACTGAGCTGGGGCCTCGGCTCGATCCTGCTGATCCCGCAGGGGATCGTCCCGCTGGTCTTCATCCTGTCCGGCGTCACCGTCAGGTCCTGGTTCCTGGCGATGTACGTGCGGCCGGCCTTCGGCGTGCCGATCGCGGTGGCGAGCATCCTGGCCGGCCTGGCCCTGTACGCGCGGGCGCTGATGACCCGGGTCGACAAGCGGGCCGACGCGCCGGCGACGGCCGGGGACCGCGAACTCGAATCGGTCTGACCGGCGACCGGCCCACCGTGCTCCGGACCGCCGATCCGAGTCGTGGGACACGTTGGCGATCATCGATGCGTTGGCGGCATCGTCGAGGCATGACAGGCGTCCTCCCGTCCCCGTTGCTCCGCCGGCTGCGCCCCGGCCCGCTGGCCGCCGCCGTCGCGGTGTCGGCGACGATGCTCGCCACCGCGCTGGTCGCCGTGCCGGCCGCCGGCGCCGGCGCCGCCGCGCCCGCCGCGTACCCCCGGGTCGCCCCGGCGCCCGGCGGGGCGGCCGCGCCGGCCGCGGAACCGACGCCGACCACGGCGGCCAGCACACCGAACACCTCGCCGTTCCCGCCGAGCGCGCCCACCAATCTGACCGCCACCGCGGTACGGTCCGGGTCGGTCACCCTCGCCTGGACGGCCGCCACGCCCGGCTGCTGCGCCATCGCCGGCTACGACATCACCTACTACCAGGCGTTCGACGACGTCGTCTACAGCGCCAGCGTCGGGGCCGTCACCACCACCACGATCACCAACTACCTTCAGCCGGGCCGGCAGTACTCCTTCCGGGTGGCCGCCCGGGACACCCTCGGACACCGCTCGCCGTCGACGGACACGCTGACCGTGGTCACCCCGGTGACCGACACCGGCGGAGACACCACCCCGCCGAGCGCGCCGCGGGACCTGACCGTCGGCGAGGTGACCGCGTCCACCGCCGGCCTGTCCTGGTCGCCGTCGACGGACGACGTCGGCGTGCTCGGATACAACGTCTACCGCTTCGACGGCTGGTTCTCCTCGACGCTCGTCGCCACCGTGCCGGGCACCACGTACACGGCGTCGCTGCCCCCGTCGACGCCGCTGCGCAACCTCTACTACGTCCGGGCCCGGGACGCCGCCGGCAACGTGTCGATCGCGTCGAACACGGTCACCCTGCCCACCACGTCCACCCCGACACCCCCACCGCCGTCGACCTGCCGGGTGACCTACCGGAACCAGTCCGAGTGGTCCGGCGGCTTCGTGGCCACCGTGACGGTGCAGAACACGTCGACGGCGCCCGTCGACGGCTGGATCGTCACCTTCGGCTACCCGGGCGACCAGCAGGTCACCTCCGCGTGGAACGCCACCGTCGGCCAGACCGGGGCCGCCGTCACCGCCCGCAACGTCGACTGGAACCGCGTCCTCGCGCCGGGCGGCTCCGCGACGTTCGGCGTCCAGGGCCGCTGGGGCGCCAGCGACGCGCCGCCGACCGGCTTCTCGCTCAACGGCGCCGGCTGCGCCGTCGGCTGAGCGAGGCGAAGGAAGTCCCATACGCGCCACGTCGTCGGCCCGCGCGGACGCCCTGACCGTCGCGGACGCGCGTGTCATGCTCGGAACGGTGACCGCCGAAGCTCCGCAGAACGTCCGCCCCCGCCGCCGGGCGGCCCGCGCGGCGGCGGTCGTCGTCGCCCTCGCGGCGCTGGTCGCCGGCGCGGTGCTCGTGGTGCCGCTGCTGACGCGACCCGGTCCACGGCCGGCGTTCCAGCTCCCGGTGGCCTGCGGCGAGACGTGGCGGCTGTCCACCTATCCCGGGCACGACGACTACGACGTCGACCTGTTCCCGACCACCGGCGCGGCCTGGGGCCGGCCGGTGCTGGCCTCCGCCGACGGCACGGTCGGCGTGGCCGGGATCAACGGCTCGCTCGGCGGCCGGACCCCGCAGGACCCGGACGGGCCGAAGGGCCGGGGCGGCGGCTACTGGGTCACCCTCGACCACGGCGGGAGGTGGGAGACGCAGTACCTGCATCTGCTGGAGCCGCCGCTGGTGCGCGCCGGGCAGCGGGTGGCCCGCGGCCAGCAACTCGGGCGGGTCGGCAGCACCGGCGACTCCGGCGCGCCGCACCTGCACTACGAGCAGCGTCGGGGCTGGACGAAGGTGGAGACCCACTTCGACGGTGTGCCGTCCGGCATCACCTCCGACGACCGCGAGCGTACGGTCCGGCGGAACAGCGCGAACTGCCCGTAGTGGCGGAGCCGAATTCGGTGGCGACGGCCGCCGGTCGCGTGTGAGCCTGGTGACGGCACACCGCCGCGACCACCACGACGAGGAGAGACGATGCGAGCAGCTTCCACGCCCCGGACCCTGACCCGTCCTACCGTGGAGTTCTGCCTTGGCGTTGTTGAACCTCGGAATCGTCGCCCATGTTGACGCCGGAAAGACCAGCCTGACCGAACGCCTCCTCTACGAGGCGGGCGCCGTCACCCAGCTCGGCAGCGTCGACGCCGGCACCACCCGCACCGACTCGATGGAGTTGGAACGCCGGCGTGGCATCACCATCCGCGCGGCCGTCACCTCCATCGCGATCGGTGACCTGCGCGTCAACCTGCTGGACACCCCCGGTCACCCCGACTTCATCGCCGAGGTCGAGCGGTCGCTCGCCGTGCTGGACGCCGCCGTGCTCGTGGTGTCGAGCGTGGAGGGGGTCCAGCCGCAGACCGTCGCGATCTGGCGGGCGCTGCGCCGCATCGGCGTACCCACGGTGTTCTTCCTCAACAAGGTGGACCGCCGGGGCGCCGACGTCGACCGGGTGACGGCCCAGATCCACCAGCGGCTCGGGGCGCGACCGGTTCGGCTCAGCGCGGTCACCGGCCAGGGCGCCGTCGAGGCCCGGGTACGCCCGGTGGCCCTCGACGCCGCCCCGGTGGTGGAGGCCGTGGCCGAGATCGACGACGCGGTGGCCGCGCGGTGGTTGGCGGACGAGCCGGTGCGCGTACGCCACGTCCGGCGCGTGATCCGCGACGCGGTGCGCCACGGCCGGCTCAACCCGGTGGCGTGCGGCTCGGCGATCACCGGCGCCGGGGTCCGGCACCTGTGCGACCTCCTCGCCGACCTGCTGCCGCGGGGCGCGCAGCGGGACGGCGCACTGGCCGGCACGGTCTTCGCCGTCGACCGGGACGGGCAGGGCCGGCGGGCCTGGCTGCGGTTGTGGTCCGGGCGGTTGCGGGTGCGCGACCGGGTGCGCCTGGCCGACGCCCGCCCCCAGACGGTGACCCAGATCGCCGTCATCGAGCCCGCCGGCGTCCTCGTGCGCCCGTCGGTCTCCGCCGGGCAGATCGCCGCGGTACGCGGTGTGTCGGCCCGAATCGGCCAGCACATCGGGGAGCCCCCGCGACGGCACGCCTACCGGTTCCCGCCGCCGACCAGGCAGGCCGTCGTCGAGCCGGTCGAACCGGCGCAGCGCCTGGCGATGTTCGCCGGCCTGGCCGAGCTGGCCGACGAGGACCCGCTGGTGGACCTGCGACTCGACGAGGCGCAGGCGGAGGCGGTGATCCGCCTGCACGGCGAGGTCCAGAAGGAGGTGCTGGCCGCCCTGATGGCGGACCGGTACGGCGTCCGGGTGCGGTTCTCCGGCACGTTGACCGCGTGCATCGAGCGGGTCGTCGGCGCGGGGTGCGCCGACGAGCGGGTCCGCGAGCGCGGCAACCCGTACCTGGCGGGGCTGGGGTTGCGCATCGAGGCCGCCCCGGTCGGGCACGGCATCGAGTTCCGTCCCGGCGTCGAGCCCGGCCGGCTCCCACCGGCCTTCGTCGCGGCCACCGAGGAGGGCGTGCGGGCGGCGTTCCGTCAGGGCCGGCACGGCTGGCCGGTCACCGACTGCGTCGTCACCATGACGGCGTCGACGTACTGGCCGCGGCAGAGCCGGCCGCACCAGAAGTTCGACAAGTCCATCTCGACCGTGGCGGCGGACTTCCGCCACCTCGCCCCGGTCGTGGTCGCCGCGGCGCTGCGCGCGGCCGGCACCCGGGTGTGCCAGCCGATCGAGCGGTTCGACGTCAACCTGCCGCAGCACACCGTGGAGGCGGTGCTGGCGTTGCTGGGCCGCCGGGGCGCGATCGTGCACGACACCGCCGTCGCCGGCGGATACCTGGAGGTGAGCGGCACCCTGCCGTCGGCGCGGATTCCGGAGGTCGTTGCCGCGCTTCCCGACCTGACCGGCGGCGAGGCGGTCCTGACCACCACCTTCGACCACTACGCGCCGGTCACCGGGGAGGAGCCGCCGACGCTGCCCCGCCGGGGACCCGACCCGGAGGACCGGGAGGTCTGGTTCCGGGCCGTGCCGCGGTAGGCCGGTGGACGTTCGGTCAGCACGGGCAGATCGGCTGCCTGGTCACCGTCGAAGCGCTGGTCAGGGGGCCGGTCTCCCCGGGTCGGGCTCGTGACATGATGGCGTCCATGGGGAAGCGGCAGGGCGTCGGCGATGGCAGCGCGGCAGCGACCGGCGACGGTGTCGACGGCCGGCTCGCCCTCGCGCGGGACCCCGCCACGACACACCTGACCCTCATCGACCTGGCGGCCGACCCGTCGGCCGTGGTCCGCAAGGCGGTGGCGACCCGCACCGACGCGCCGGCGCAGGCGCTCCGACCGCTGGCCCGGGACCACGACCGGCACGTCCGGGAGGCCGTGGCGAGGAACCCCTCGACCTCGGTCGGCAATCTCCTCCGACTGGTCAAGGACGCCGACCGATGGGTCCGCTGGGCGGTCGCCGGCAACCCGGCCTGCGACGAGTCGGTTCGCCGGGTGATGGCCGAGGCCCCCGACAAGGAGTTGCGCGGTCTCCTCGCGGAGACGCGCGAGTTGGAGCCCGAGCTGGCCGCGCGGCTGGTCGACGACGTCTCGCCGGAGGTCCGGGAACGGCTCGCCACCCACACCCACGACCCCGACGTGATCACGGCCCTGACGGCCGATCGGACCGCACGCGTACGCAAGGGGCTCGCCCGTAATCCGCGAACCACCACCGCTCAGCGCAGCGCGCTCGCCCAGGACCCGGTGGTGGACGTCCGCGTCGCGCTAGTGCTCGCGGTCGAGCTGGACGAGGTGGACCTGCGGCGCCTGCTCGACGACCGCTCGGTGCAGGTCCGGATGGCGATGGCGAGGTCGGAGGTGGTTCCGGCGCACATCCGGCAGGCGCTCGCTCGCGATCCCGACGAGATGGTCGCCGACGTCGCGCGCGAGTTCCGCCCCGGGTCGAGCGGCACCCCTGTGGTACGCACCGGCCACCGTTCCTCCGGCACCTGACCCACCAGCGCTAACCGGCGTCGTGCCGCGCCGCCGTCGGCCGATGGCAGGGCCGACGCCGGCGACGGGATCGCGGATGTCCGCGACGTCGGTCACGACGGGGACGGCAGGGCTGCGTCGTCGCCCGCGTCGGCGACGTCGACGATGGTGACCGGCGTGCCAAGCTGCACCGTCCGGGAGACGGTGCAGAGCCGGTCGTGCGACTGCCGCAGGGAGCGCGGCAGCGCCTCGCGTGCCCGGTCGCCGTCCGGTCCCGCCGGGAAGGCCACGGTGAACTCCACCCGGATGTCGCGCATCCGGTTGCCGCCGGACTCGTCCTTGATCTTGTCGCCGCTGACCACGACGGAGAAGCCGTCCGGCTCGGCGCGACGGCTGGTGATGTGGTCGACGTCGACGGCGGTGCATCCGCCGATGGCGGCCAGCAGCAGCTCCACCGGGGTGAAACTGTCGCCCTGGCCCGAGCCCATGGAGATCGACCCGCCGCGGGCGTTGCGGACGGTGTAGCTCGCCAGGCCGGTGCGCTCGATCTCCACCGAGCGGAACGTGTCGTCACTCATGACCACGAACCTACCGAGGCGCGCCGGACGCCGGACGCGGTGCCCGGGCCTCAGTGCGGGCTGGTCCGGATCCGGGCGTCCGCCCAGGCCGCCTCGCGCAGGGTGGCGAGGATGCGTTCCTGGCCCTGCGGATCCTGCCGGTCGATGAACAGCACCCCGTCGAGGTGGTCGGTCTCGTGCTGGATGCAGCGGGCCAGCAGGCCGGCGCCGACGACCTGCACCGGGTCACCCTGTTTGGTGAACCCTCTGGCCGCCACGTTCATCCGTCGTCTGGTGTCCAGGTAGATCCCGGGAATGGACAGGCAGCCCTCGGGCCCGTCCTGCTCCTCGTCGTCGGGGAAGTCGAGGCCCGGGTTGACGAGGTGGTCGAGCCGCAGCTCGTTGCCGGGCAGGTCCGGGTTGATGGCGAAGACCCGGAGGCCGACACCGATCTGCGGGGCCGCCAGGCCGGCGCCACGCGCGGCGGCGAGCGTCTCGGTCAGGTCCCGGACCAGCGTGGCCAGCTCCGCGTCGAACGTGGTCACCGGGTCGGCCACCCGGCGCAGCACCGGGTCGCCGACCCGACGGATGTCCAGCACGGTCATCGGAACACCTCCGCCGCCAGGCTACTTGTGTCCGTGCCGGTTCCGCCGGTCTGTCAGGGGACGAAGACGACGTCCGGGAGGCACCGGGACGGCCCGTCCAGCAGGTGGCCGTCGCGGTCCCGCAGCCACCTGTCGAAGAACGCGGCGACGAAGGTCTCCTCGCTGCGGACGGCCCGGTGCGGGTCGACGTCCCCGATGACCCCGGTGACGAAGCTGTCGGGAAGGTCGAGCTGCCGGGCGATCTGGGGGAGCAGCGGCACGGTGTCCTTGTAGGAGTCCTCGCCCCTGGCCCCGGCGAGGTGCAGGTCGACGCGCCAGCCCGTGCTGTTGTCCCACACCATCCGCCACGACGGCGTCCGGTGGTGGTCGGCCCCGGGGTCGCCGACGAGCATGAACGGGCGGTCCAGGCCCTGCCGCGCGACCGGCCACAACCCGATCGGGTCCGGGACGAGCGGTGACTCGATGGTGCCGCCGAGGTCGGCCGCGGCCCGGATCCGTGGTTCGTCGTGCATGGCCTGCAACGCGGTGAGCCCACCCGCGGAGATGCCGACCATGCCGGTCCGGCGCAGGTCCAGCGCGCCGGCCAGACCGGCAGGCAGCGCCCGCCCCTGCGCATCCGGGTTGGTGCCGCCACCCAGGGCCGCCAACCGGTCGAGCACGAATCGGGTGTCGGCGAGCCGCGTGTCGAACACCGTGGCCGCCAGCCGCTGGAAGTCGTCCGGCTGCTGGGCCTCCTGGGACAGCCGCGCCAGCATGCCGGTGACGACCCGGCCGCCGGGGAACTCCACCTCGGAGGTCTCGTGGGTGTGGTCGACGGTCACCACCACGTACCCGCGGCTGGCCAGGTCCTGCACGAGCGTGGTGGCCCAGGTGCGCGGGTCGCCGGCGCCGGGCGAGTACAGCACCACCGGGAACGGCCGCCGGTGCCGCGCCACCGGCGCGCCCAGGTGACCGGCGGTCCGGGTCGCGGCGAAGTCCACCCGCCCGGCCGGTATGCCGTACAGGGCGGACGCGGCGCCGTCGACGCCGCCGAAGTGCGCCGCCGCCCCCGGCGCCATGTGCGGTGCCCGGGGGAAGCGGCCCACGTCGCGGGCCGGGTACCAGACGCTGACCATCAGCTCGCGGTGGGTCGGGACCGCCGTCCACGGATCGCTGCGGGAGCGGTCGACCAGGTGCAGGTCCGTCGTGCCGACCGGGTACGGGCCGGTCGGCGCCGGCAGGGTCAGCCGAGGCGCCCGCTCGTCTCCCACCGGGCCCGGTGGCCCGCCCCGGTGGGAGGCGGACGAGGGTGTCGCCGCGGTGACCGTGAGCGTGCACGCGACCAACGACGCGACGAGCGCCGCGCGGATCCTCCGTACCATGACTGCCTCCCGGACCGGGGGCCGCGCCGACCGGCGGCCCGTCACGCATCACGCTATGGACCTCGCGGGCCGGGGATAAGGAGGCCAGCACCCGTCTCCGGCCCGGGGGAAAGCCCCCGGCGTCCGGCCCGGCGACGTGGTGGCGGTCGATGCCTACCCTGACCCGGTGGGCTTTCTGACGGTCGTTGTCGCGGTCGCCGGATTCTTCGGATACGCGATGCTGGTGCTGACGCCGGTCCTGCTCGCGCTGGCCGTGTCGGAGGGCCGCCAGCACCGGTGGGTCCGCCGGCACGCCGTCGCACCGTGTGCCGCGTTGCGCCCCGGGACCGGCCTGCCCCGCCGGTTCGCCGTGTACGGCCGGACCGTGCCCGGCCCCGACGGGACGGTCGTCGCGCCGTTGTCCGGCACCGAGGCGGTGTGGTTCCGTACCATCGTGTATTCCACCGTCAGCGTCGGCGACCCCGGCCTCACCCAGACCGAGATCCTCTGGGAACGGTCCGCGGGCGACCCGTTCGGGGTGGCCGACCGCACCGGCACGGCCGCCGTGACGGCGAAGCTGCTCCAGGCGTCCGTCACCGACCCCCACCTGTCGCTGTGGGCGAGCACCCGGCTGCCGGTGGCGCACGCCGCTCCCACGCCGGTGCTGACCGTCGTCAGCGAGGAGACCACCAGCCATCGCCGCAACGGTCGGTGGCTCCAGCACCTCGTCGACCGGGGAGCGGTCCCGGCGGACGCGGCGAGGCGCGTGGACGCGGTGTGGGTGGTCGAACAGATCGTGCCGGCCGGCGTCGAACTGCACGTGATCGGCCAGCCCGTGGTCCTCGCCAACGGGCTCGCCGCGCTCACGCTGCCCAGGACCGGCCGCTACCTCGCGGTGAGCCAGGAACCCGCGGAGACCGTGCGGAAACTCGCCGGCGACCGCACGTACGGCATGGGGTGTGCGCTCTGGGCCGCGGTGGCCGGCGTCGCCTGCCTCGCCGTGGTCTGGGTGGTCAGCTCCGCCGTGGGCCGGTGACGAGGGGTCAGCTCGTGGCGTCGTGCGCGGCCATGCTCTCCTGCCGGTCGGGTTCCTCGCGCAGGATCGCGCAGTGCAGCCAGGCGTCCGGGATGGCGAAGCCG
Organism: Micromonospora ferruginea; assembly: GCF_013694245.2. Lineage (NCBI taxonomy): Bacteria > Bacillati > Actinomycetota > Actinomycetes > Micromonosporales > Micromonosporaceae > Micromonospora > Micromonospora robiginosa. The sequence continues at coordinate 2,926,565 of NZ_CP059322.2, read as the reverse complement.
TCCACCAGCGTCCGCATGTGCGGGCGCAGCTCCTTGAGCAGGCCGTTGACCACCCCGGTGATCGCCTTGGCCCGGGCCGGGGTGAGCCGGCCGTGCTCCAGCAGCCAGCCCTTGTCGGCCTCGATGACGCCGAGCGCGTACAGGTCGCAGACCCGCGACAGCAGCGCCCGCGCGGCCGGGTCGGCGGTGGCGTCGATGCCGGCGACGAACGCCTCCAGGGTCACCCGGTCGATGTGCGCGGCGGCGACGGCGAGGACGTGGTCCTGCACGTCGTTGAAGATGTCGAACGGGTGGTCCTTCTTCGTGGCGGCGCCGTTGCGCAGGCGGCGGACCGCGCCGTCGAGGCGGTGCCGCTCGCGGTCCTCGAAGACGGTGAGCTGCCAGCCCCGGTCGGTGACGGCGACCTCCTCGTCGCGGCCGGGCACGGCGCTGACCAGCCGCTCGATCAGCGCCCGCGCGGCGGTGCGTTCGAGGACCATGTCGCGGACCTGCTCGGCGACGAACGAGGCGCGACCCCAGCCGTCCAGCGAGCCGAACTCGTCGCGGTGGCCGGTGAGCAGTCCCTTGGCCACCAACTGCAGCAGCACCGTGTTGTCGCCCTCGAACGTGGTGAACACGTCGGTGTCGGCCTTCAGGCTGGGCAGCCGGTTCTCGGCCAGGTAGCCGGCGCCGCCGCACGCCTCCCGGCACATCTGGATGGTGCGCGTCGCGTGCCAGGTCTGCGCCGCCTTGAGGCCGGCGGCCCGGGACTCCAGCTCCCGCTGCCGGTGCTCGTCCACCGGCCCGTCGCCGCCCTGCACGTCGCTGAGCGCGGTGACCAGCTCGGCCTGGGCGAAGGTCAACGCGTACGTGGTGGCCAGCGCGGGCAGCAGCTTGCGCTGGTGGGCCAGGTAGTCGTTGAGCAGCACCTCGCGCTCGGCGTCGGGCGTGCCGAACTGGCGGCGGATGTCGCCGTAGCGCACCGCGATGGTCAGCGCCGCCTTGGTGGCGGCCGAGGCGGCGCCGCCGACGCTCACCCGGCCCCGGACCAGGGTGCCGAGCATGGTGAAGAACCGTCGGGAGTCGTTCTCGATCGGGCTGGAGTAGGTCCCGTCCGCCGCCACCTGGGCGTAGCGGTCGAGCAGCATGTCGCGTGGCACCGTCACGTGGTCGAAGCTGAGGCGGCCGTTGTCCACGCCGAGCAGGCCGGCCTTCGGTCCGGCGTCGCCGATGGTCACGCCGGGCAGCGGGTCGCCCCGCTCGTCGCGGATCGGGACCAGCCACGCGTGCACGCCGTGCCGCCGGCCGTCGATCACCAGTTGGGCGAAGACCACCGCCATCCGGCCGTCGCGGGCCGCGTTGCCGATGTAGTCCTTGCGTGCCGCCTCGTGCGGGGTGTGCAGGTCGAACGTCTGCGTCGCCGGGTCGTACACGCAGGTGGTGCGCAGTTGCTGAACGTCGGAGCCGTGGCCGGTCTCGGTCATCGCGAAGCAGCCGAACAGCTCACCCGAGACGATGTCGCGCAGGTAGGCGTCGTGGTGTCGCCGGGTGCCCAGGGCGGCCACCGCGCCGCCAAACAGCCCCCACTGCACGCCCGCCTTCACCATCAGCGACAGGTCCACCTGGGCCAGCATCTCGATGGCGACGATCGAGGCGCCGACGTCGGCGGCGCCGCCGTACTCGGTGGGGAAGCCACCGCCGATGCCCAGCTCGACCGGAAGCTCGCCGAGCAGCCGGCTGATCCGCTCGCGCGCCTGGTCACCGGTCTCGCCGTACACCGGCAGGAACCGCTCGTCGAGGTGCGCGCGGTGCGCGTCGCGGACCCGCGCCCACGGCCCGTCGAGCACGGCCCGCAGGTGGGCCGGGTCGACAGGGCCGGGAACGCTGCTCATGGCTACCTCGAGAGACGACGTCATGGGTACCGCTCGTACCCGGTCAACGCCGGTGACCTGCCAGGGTGACGCGGTGAGAACCGTCACGGCGCGGCCGGGCAGCGGGCGCCGGGCGCGGGGAGCACGCCGTCGACGAGATAACGGTCCACCACCGCGGTCGTGCAGTCGGTTCGCTGGTAGGTGCCGTGGCCCCACCCCTCGTAGGTGACCAGCCGCCCGTGCCGGCCCAGTTGTCGCGCGACGTTCGTCGCCCAGGCGTAGCCGGTGCGCGGGTCGTGGCGGGCGTTGAGCAGCAGCAACGGGGTGCGGGTGTGCACGCGCAGACGGTGCGGCGGATTCCGGACCGGGGCCGGCCAGCCGAGGCAGGTCTGCACCGCCAGCAGCCCGGCGCCGTAGCGGACGTCCGGCGCGGCGGCCGTCGCCTCCCGCACCAGACCGGCGTACTCGTCGTAGTCGCGCACCGGTGCCGGCCAGTCCGCGCAGAACACGCCGACCGCGACCGACAGCCTGAGCTCGCCCGGCGGGCTGCCGGCGTCCATGCCCCGGATCTCCGCGGCCAGTTGCGGCCAGCGCGGGCCGGCCAGCATGCCGAGGGCCACGGCCGTGACGTCGAAGGCGGTACGCGGCGCGTACTCGCCACGGTCGGCGCGGGCCAGCACGCCGGCCCAGACCGACCGCACGTCCCGCCCGTGCAGCACGCACTCGACCGACCGGTCGCACCAGGCGACGAACTCGTCGAACGCGTCCTGCAACGCGGCGGCCTGGGTGCGCACGAACGCCCGCACGCCGAGGCTGTGGTCGAACACCCCTTCGAGCACGACCGCCCGCACCCGGTCGGGGTACCGTTCGGCGTACTGCTGGCCCAGCAACGTCCCGTACGAGCTGCCGTGGAACGTCAGCCGCCGCTCGCCCAGCGCGCGGCGCAGCGCCTCCAGGTCGTGCACGGTGCTCAGCGTGTCGGCGTGGTCGAAGACGGCGCTGGTCGGACGGCAGCGTTCCCACAGCGCCTGGTTCCAGGCGACCGCGGCGGCGAAGTCGGCCGGACCGGCCAGCGGGATCGGCGGCCGGCGCGGCGCCGGATCCGGCGCGCAGACCGGCGCGGCGCTGCGTGCCACCGTACGCGGGTCGAAGCTGACCAGGTCGAACCGGTCGAGCAGTTCGTCGCTGAACCGGTCGCCCCGGCGGATGCGCTCCACCCCGGAGTCGCCCGGGCCGCCCGGCCCGAACACCAGCGTGCCCACCCGCCGCGCCGGCACGCGCGCGGCCCGGCGCGCCACGGCCAGCTCGAACGTCGGCCCGTGCGGTCGGGACCGGTCCACCGGCAGGCGCAGGCGGGCGCACCGCACGGCCGGGTCGAGCGGGACGTTCGGCAGGTCGTCCGCGCACTCGCCCCAGACCAGGCGCGGCGGCGCGGGGTCGGCGCGGGCCGGTGCGGGGGCCCCGCCGATCAGGACGAGCACGGCGACGGCCAGGGCCGACGATCGACGGTTCACGGCGCCTCCTGTGATGTGGACGTCCGTCCATCCTCGACCGGCGCCGCACCCGACCGGCATCGGCGAACACCCGGATCCGACCCTGAGGTTCGGGGTCCGGGCCGGGTTGTCACAGGCGCATGTGAGGATCCTCGCCGTGACCGACTGGATCTACAACGACCGCCCCGAGGGCGCGCGGTTCCTCACCGACCGGATCGCGGAGCCGGGCCGTGCCCGGATCGAGGATGAGATCTGGAGCTGGGTGGTGCGGGGCGAGGACGACGCCGCCGAGTTCGTCGACTACTTCGACGACGAGGAGGACCGGCACGGCGCCACCGACGAGGAGCTCACCGCGGCCTACGGGTCGGCGCTCGCGGCGCGGCGGGAGCAACAGCGCGGGTGGGGCGCGGTGGGCAGCAACCTGACCCACGCGTTCGCCGAGCTGAACGAGGCCGGCGTGCTGGCCCGGGCAGACTTCAGTTGCTGCGGCACCTGCGCGTCGGCGGAGATCCACGACGAGCGGGACGACTCCCGGCACTGGCTGGGCTATGTGTGGTTCCACAACCAGGACACGGAGTCGCTGATCGCGAGCGCCGACGGCGAGGTCTATCTGGGCTACGGGGCCTACCCGCCGGCCGACTTCGACGAGGCCGCCTACGACGCGCTGCCGCAGGCCGAGCAGCAGGCCCGTTACCAGGCCGACCTGGAACGGCTGCTGGACGACAGGGTCTTTCCGGTGCTGCGTCGGCACGGCATGCGGGTGCAGTGGAACCGCCAGCAGTCGAAGCGCGTCCTGGTCACCGGCGCCCAGTGGTATGCGCCGCTACCTGCGTGACGCCGCCGCCGGGTCGACGACGAGCGCCGGGCCGACCCGCCGCTCACCTCCGGGCCCCTGGGTGAGCCGCTGCGCCGCTCGCGCCGGGTCGTCGTCGCGGACCATCTGACCGAGCATCGTCGCCGGGTCGTCCCGGTGTGCTTCGGCGACGACGGCGACGCGCCGGGCGGTGACCGGGGTGGGCGTCACCCCGTCGGCCGTGGCGGTCGACCCGATCGCCGGGCCCGCCGGCACCCCGGCGAGGCTCGCGTGGTCCCGGCCCGCGACGACGAGGTCCGGTGAGCCGCAGCGCGCCGCCTCCACCTGCCCGTCCCGGTCGACCTGGACGATCGTGGCGCGCAGGTGCCCGGCCGGCGCGATCTCGCGTACCACGGTGTCGAGTGCCTCGACCACCTGCGGCAGCGACCGGCGGGTCCGGCCGGCGTGACGGCGGAACGCCAGCTCGATCGCCCGCCGGCCGGCGGGCGTGGCCAGCGTGGGGCCGGTCACGGTGCCGACCAGGACGCGCAGCCCGCCTCCGCGCAGCGGGACGGCGGCGCCGATCTCGCCGGGCGTGCCGCAGATCGCCAAGGCGGCCCGGCCGGGGCCGGCCGGCATGGTGAACACCGCGACGTCCGGCGGCGTGGTGGCGCGCACCACCGCTGCCGACCGGCGGCGCCGCCGGGCCCAGGCCAGGGCGGGCGCCGCGGCCAGGGCGAGCGCGGACGCGACCAGCGCCGTCGGGTCGCTGCGGTGACCGGGCACGACCGGTACGACCACGGACGCCAGCACCAGCACCCCCGCCCAGGCCGACACCAGCGCGGCGACCCGGGGCCGGGCGGACACGCCGAGCAGGCCGGGCAGCAGCACCCAGCCGAGCGGGCTGCTGATCTCGGCGGCGCCCATCAGCATCGCGTTCCCGGTGGTGCCGGCCAAAGCGGTCCGCGTGGACAGCAGGGCCTTGCGGGGCATGATGCCGTCTCCTCGTCGTCTCGCCGGGCGGCGAGCCTATCCGGGAAACCTGGGTTCCTACCCGGCCCGGCCGGCGCCGATACGCATCGGCGGAGGTGACGCTCTCGACGTGGTCGATCCCGTCGACGCCGGTTAGGGTTGACTAACCGGATGTCGATCTTGAGGGGGATGTGTGCTGGTTCTGGTGGCGGTTCATGCGCTCGCAGCCGTGGCCGCCCCGGCGCTGGTACGCATCTGGGGACGGCACGCGCTCTACCCGCTGGCGGCCGTGCCCGCCGCGGCCGGGATCTGGGCACTGACCCGCACCGGCCAGGTGCGCTCGGGCACACCGGTCGTGGAGACCGTCACCTGGGTGCCGCAGCTCGGCCTGGACCTGGCCCTGCGGATGGGCACGCTCTCCTGGCTGATGGTGCTGCTGGTCGGTGGCGTCGGCGCCCTGGTGCTCGCCTACAGCGCCCGCTACTTCTCCTCCGACGACCCCGGTCTCGGCCGCTTCGCCGCGGTCTTCGTCGCGTTCGCCGGCGCGATGCTCGGCCTGGTGGTCGCCGACGACCTGCTGCTGCTCTACGTCTTCTGGGAACTCACCACCGTCTTCTCCTACCTGTTGATCGGCAGCGACCCGGCGAAGCGGGCCAGCCGGCACGCCGCGATGCAGGCGCTGCTGGTGACCACGCTGGGCGGGCTGGCGATGCTCGCCGGGTTCGTGATGCTCGGGCAGCACGCCGGCTCCTACCGGTGGTCGGAGATGTCGCAGAACCTGCCCGACGGCGGCTACCTCACCGTCGCCCTGGTGCTGATCCTGCTCGGCGTGACCAGCAAGTCGGCGATCTTCCCGTTCAGCTTCTGGCTGCCGCGCGCGATGGCCGCGCCCACACCGGTCAGCGCGTACCTGCACGCCGCCGCCATGGTGAAGGCCGGCGTGTTCCTGGTCGCGCTGATGGGGCCGGCGGTGGGTCAGGCCACCGCCTGGCGGGTGGTGCTGGTGGCCGGCGGCCTGGTCACCCTGTTCCTCGGCGGTTGGTCGGCGCTGCGGCAGACGGACCTGAAGCTGTTGCTGGCCTACGGCACGGTGAGCCAGCTCGGCCTGCTGATGGTGGTCCTCGGCGCCGGCACCCGGGACACCGCGCTGGCCGGCGCCGCGATGGTGCTGGCGCACGCCCTGTTCAAGGCCACCCTGTTCCTGGTCGTCGGCGTCGTCGACCACGTCGCCGGCACCCGCGACCTGCGGGAGCTGAGCGGCCTGGGCCGGCGGGCGCCGGCGCTGGCGGTGGTCGCCGGGCTGGCGGCGGCCTCGATGGCCGGGCTGCCGCCGCTGGCCGGCTTCGTCGCCAAGGAGGCGGCGCTTGAGGCGTTCCGGCACGGCGGCGCCGTCGACCTGGTGGTCCTCGCCGGGCTGGTGGCCGGCTCGGCCCTGACCGTCGCCTACACGGGGCGCTTCCTCTGGGGCGCGTTCGCCGGCAAGCCCGACGTGCCCGACACCCGACCCGGGCCGCTCGACCGGGCGTTCGTCGCGCCCGCGGCGGTGCTGGCGGTCGCCGGCCTGGCCGTCGGCGTCCTCGCCCCGGCCGTGGACCGGGTGCTCGCGCCGTACGCGGACCAGTACCCGAGCACCGACCCCGGCTACCACCTGGCGCTCTGGCACGGCCTGACCCCGGCGCTGGGGCTGTCCGCGCTGGCCGTCGCCGCCGGCGTCGCGCTGTTCCTGCTGCTGCACCGGCGTCGGCCGCGCCTGCCGCGCCTGCCCTTCGACGGCGCGACCGGCTACGACCGGATGGTCGCCGCCGTGGACCGCGCGGCGGTGGAGCTGACCGGCGCCACCCAGCGTGGTTCCCTCCCGTTCTACCTGGGCGTCATCCTGCTGGTGCTGGTCGTCCTGCCCGGCGGCGCGCTGCTGGTCGGCGTGCCGTGGTCGCAGCGCCACCAACTGTGGGACACGCCGTTACAGGCCGCCGCCGGCGCGGCGATCGTGGTGGCGGCGGTGGCGGCGGCACGGGCCCGGCGCCGGCTGACCGCGATGATCCTCGTCGGGGTGACCGGCTACGGCACGGCGCTGATGTTCGTCCTGCACGGCGCGCCGGACCTGGCGCTGACGCAGTTCCTGGTGGAGACCGTCACGATCGTGATGTTCGTGCTGGTGCTGCGGCGGTTGCCGAGGAAGTTCTCGGCCCGCCCGATGCGCTCCAGCCGGCGGGTGCGCGTCGCGCTCGGCGTGGCGGTCGGCGTGGTCACCGCCGGCATGGCGTACGTCTCGGCGGGCGCCCGGGTGGCCACGCCCATCTCGGTCGGCTTCCCCGAGGAGGCGGTGTCCTACGGCGGGGGCAAGAACGTGGTCAACGTGACGCTCGTCGACATCCGGGCCTGGGACACGATGGGCGAGATCGCGGTGCTGGTGGTGGCCGCGACCGGCGTGGCCAGCCTGATCTTCCGCCGCTCCCGGGCGCTGGACATGCGCAGCGGCATCCCCGGCGCGGGCCGGCAGAGTTCGGTGCGCCCGCGCTGGCTCACCGGCGGCGCCACCACGCGTGCCCAGTCGGTGATCCTCCAGGTGGTCACCCGGCTGCTGTTCCACGCGATCCTGCTCTTCTCGATCTACCTGCTGTTCTCCGGCCACAACCAGCCCGGTGGCGGGTTCGCCGCCGGGCTGGTCGCCGGGCTGGCGCTGGCCGTGCGCTACCTGGCCGGCGGCCGTACCGAACTCAACGGCGCGGCGCCGGTGGACGCCGGTCGGGTGCTCGGCGCGGGGCTGTTCGTCGCCGTCGGCACCGGGGTCACCGCGATGCTGCTCGGCGGTGAGTTCCTGCAGAGCGCGATGCTCGACCTCCACCTGCCGGTGCTGGGTGACGTCCACTTCGTCACGTCGGTCTTCTTCGACGTCGGCGTCTACCTCATCGTGGTCGGCCTGGTGCTGGACATCCTGCGCAGCCTGGGCGCCGAGATGGACCGCCAGCAGGAGGTCGACCAGGACGAGAGCGCCCCGAGCGACGTACGGGAAGAGGAGTTGGTGTGAGCCCGAACCTGGTCTACGTCGTGGTGGTCGGCGTCCTCTTCGCCGCCGGGGTGACGCTGCTGCTGGAGCGCAGCCTGACCCGGGTGCTGATGGGGGTCATCCTGCTCGGCAACGGCGCGAACCTGCTGCTGCTCACCGGCGGGCGGGCCGGCGGCCCGCCGATCGTCGGCACCACCGCCGAGGGGGAGATGGCCGACCCGCTGCCGCAGGCGATGGTGCTGACCGCCATCGTCATCACGCTCGGCATGACCGCGTTCCTGCTCGCCCTGGCCTACCGCAGTTGGCACCTCAACGGGCACGACGAGGTGCAGGACGACGTCGAGGACCGCCGGATCATGGAGCTGGCGGACCGGGACGAGGGTCCGGGCACGGCCGACCCGGAGACCACCGACCGGACCCCGGCGGCCGTGGCGCACGACGACCGGCCGGTGGCCGCCGGTGGGTCGGGGAGGACCCGATGACCTGGCTCGTCCCGCTGCCGGTGGTGATGCCGCTGTTCGGCGCCGCCCTGACGCTGCTGCTCGTGGGCCGGGCCCGCGCCCAGCGGTGGGTCAGCATCACCGTCCTCGCCGCCACGGTGGCGGTCGCGGCGCTGCTGCTGGTCCGCTCCACGCTCGACGGCCCGCTGGTGGTCGAGGTGGGTGGCTGGGTCGCGCCGCTGGGCATCGTGCTCGTCGCCGACCAGCTCGCCGCGCTGATGCTGGTGGTCTCCGCCGCGGTCACCCTCTGCGTGCTGGTCTACTCCATCGGGCAGGGCATGGCCGACGGCAACGAGGAGACACCGCTGTCGGTCTACCACCCGACCTATCTGGTGCTGACCGCCGGCGTGTGCAACGCGTTCCTCTCCGGCGACCTGTTCAACCTCTACGTCGGCTTCGAGATCCTGCTGGTGGCGAGCTACGTACTGTTGACGCTGGGCAGCACCGAGAACCGGATCCGGGCGGGCACCACGTACGTCGTGGTCAGCCTGCTGTCTTCGTTGATCTTCCTGGTGGCGATCGGCCTGATCTACGCGGCCACCGGCACGCTCAACCTGGCCCAGCTCGTCGACCGGCTGGACGCGCTGCCGGACGACCTGCGCCTGGTCCTGCAGGGCATGCTGCTGCTGGCGTTCGGCATCAAGGCGGCGGTGTTCCCGCTGTCGGCGTGGCTCCCGGACAGCTATCCGACCGCGCCCGCGCCGGTCACCGCGGTCTTCGCCGGCCTGCTGACCAAGGTCGGCGTCTACGCGATCATCCGCACCGAGACGCTGCTGTTCCCCGGCGGCCGCACCGCCGACCTGCTGCTGGTGATCGCGGCGCTGACCATGGTGGTCGGCATCCTCGGCGCGGTCGCCCAGTCGGACATCAAACGGCTGTTGTCGTTCACCCTGGTCAGCCACATCGGCTACATGCTGTTCGGGGTCGGCCTGACCACCGCGCTCGGCCTGTCCGCCGCGATCTTCTACGTGGTGCACCACATCACCATCCAGACCACCCTGTTCCTCGCCGCCGGCCTGGTCGAACGCCGCGGCGGCAGCACCGCGCTGGACCGGCTCGGCGGGCTGGCCCGGCTGTCGCCGGTGCTGGCGGTGCTCTTCTTCGTGCCCGCCCTCAACCTGGCCGGCATCCCGCCGTTCTCCGGGTTCCTCGGCAAGGTCGGCCTCGTGCAGGCGGGCGTGTCCGACGGCGGCGTGCTGGCCTGGGCGCTCGTCGCCGGCGGGCTGCTCACCAGCCTGCTCACCCTCTACGCCATCGCCCGGGTGTGGAACCTCGCGTTCTGGCGCGCCCCGCACCCGGACATGCCCGAACCCGGCGACGGCGTCCGGTCGGCGCGCACCGACGGCGCGGAGCAGCCGCACGACGACGCGGCGCCGTCCGGCGCGGCGCTGCCCCGGCTGATGACCGCCTCCACCGCCGCCCTGGTGGTGCTCGGGCTGGGGCTCACCGTGGTGGCCGGGCCGCTCTTCGACATCAGCACCGACGCGGCCGACGACCTGCTGCGCCGCGCCCCGTACGTCGAGGCCGTGTTCCCGGGGGGTACGCCGTGACCACTCATCCGCGTGCCCCGCTGACCCGACGCGTCCGGTGGCGCAACCGGGCCGTCGCGGTGACCGGACTGGTCACCGTCTGGGTGCTGTTGTGGGGCACCTTCACCTGGGCCAACGTGATCAGCGGCCTGGTGGTCGCGGCCGTGCTGCTGGTGGTCTTCCCGCTGCCGCCGGTGACGTTCGCCGGGCGGCTCCGGCCGGTGCCGCTGCTGCGGTTCCTGGCGCGCTTCCTGTGGGATCTCGTGGTCGCCTCCGCCCAGGTCGCCTGGCTGGCGGTCCGGTTCGGGCACACCCCGCGCGGGGCGATCATCGCGGTGCGGCTGCGGGTGAACACCGACCTCAACCTCACCCTCACCGCCGAGGCGCTGTCGCTGGTGCCGGGCAGCCTGATCCTGGAGGCCGACCGGGAGACCGGCACGCTCTACGTGCACGTCATCGGCGTCCGCACGCGCGACGAGGTGGAACGGTTCCGGCACGGCGTGCGGGAGCTGGAGGAGCGCGTCGTCGCCGCCGTCGGCTCGGCCGAGGAGCTGAGCCGGCTCCGCCAACCCGATCCCACCGGCCCGAGCGAGCCGGTCGACCTGGAAGGGGCACCGACGTGACAGTCGTCGCCGTGATCGTCACCGCGCTGCTCACCGTGGCCGGTGGACTGACCCTCGTCCGCATCATCCGCGGGCCGTCGATCCTCGACCGGGCCGTCGCCACCGACGTGCTGCTCGCGGTCGCGGTCGCCGCCATCGCCACCGAGGCCGCCTACAGCCGGGACGCCACCGCGCTGCCGGTGCTGGTGGTCCTCGCCATCGTCGGCTTCGTCGGCTCGGTCAGCGTCGCGCGGTTCGCGGCGCGGAGGGACCCGAAGTGACGGTCGACGCCGTCCTCGACACCGTCGCCGGCGTCTGCCTCGTCGCCGGCGCGCTGCTCAGCCTCGCCGCCGGCATCGCGCTGGTCCGCTTCCCGGACGTGCTGTCGCGGATGCACGCCGCGGCCAAGCCGCAGGTCCTCGGGCTGCTGCTGGTGCTGCTCGGCTGCGCGCTACGGCTGCGGTCCGGGGTGGACGTCACCACGCTCGTGCTGGTCGGCATGTTCCAACTGGCCACCGCGCCGGTGGCGGCGCACATGGTCGGGCGGGCCGCGTACCCCCACCACGACATCCGGCGGGACCTGCTGGTCACCGACGAACTCGCCGGCGACCTCGACCGGCTGCGCGCCCGGCGGACCGGCGGGCCGGAAGGAGCCGCGAGCCGTACGGCGGTGGGCACCCCCGGACCGGCGTCCGGTCGGTAGGCTGTCCACGGCGTTGTTTCTGGTTCGGGTGGTGGGGTGGTTGTGGTGGAAAGAGGCACGATCGTTCGTTTCGACGACGTTCGCGGTTACGGGTTCATCGCGCCGGCACGCGGCGGTGACGACGTGTTCGTGCACGCGAACGACTTCGGCGACCAGCGGCACACGGTCGCCGTCGGGATGAAGGTGAGCTACGAGGTCGTGCAGTCTGACCGTGGTCTCAAGGTCGCGAGCGTGACGCTGGACGCGCCGCCGGTGTCGCTGGGCACGGCGAGTCAGGCCGTGCCGGCGCGCGCCGCGTCCTCGCCGGTGGCCGACGACGAGTTCGACGTGCTGACCGTCGGGCAGTTCGAGGCCTCGTTCACCGAGCTGCTGCTGGCGAACGTGCCCACCATGACCGGCGCGCAGATCGTCCAGGCCCGGCGGGCGCTGGTCGCGATGGCCCGGCAGCACGGCTGGGTCGAGGACTAGCGGTTGCGCTCCACCACGTAGTCGGTCAGGTCGAGCAGGAAGCGGCCGTCTTCGGTGTCCGCCGCGGCGCCCAGCGCCTGTTCTCCCGCGCGTCGCGCGGCCCGCGCGAGTTGCCGGGCGCTGTCCCGCGCCGCCTCCACGCAGTCGTACGCGAGCAGGCGCCCGTGCAGCCAGCGCACCTCGGAGGCGGTGCGCTCCGCGCGGGTACGGCCCAGGAAGGCCGTCACCCGGTCGCGTTCGTCCGGGGTGCATCGGCGCAGGAAGTCGATCAGGATGAGCGTCCGCTTGCCCTCGAACAGGTCGCCCGCGATCTCCTTCCCGTAGCTGGCGTAGTCGCCGGTCAGGTTGAGCGCGTCGTCCTGGATCTGGAACGCGGCGCCCAGGTACCAGCCGTAGCGGTCCAGCACGTCGACCGCGTTCTCCCGGCCGGTGGCGACGAGGATGCCGGTCCGGCACGGATAGATGCAGGTGTACCAGGAGGTCTTCTTCAGGCACATCCGGTAGTAGTCGTCGGCGTCCAGGTCGCACGCGTTGTCGCGGATCCAGCCGATCTCGATCGCCTGGCCCTCCAACGAGTGGCGCATCATCAGCTCGGTCTCGGTGAACAGCCGCCAGGCGATCCCCGAGCCGAGCGCCGCCCGGTTCGCGGCGAGCCGCCGCAGCGCCAGCAGGTTCGTCATGTTGCCCACGTTCAGCGCCACGCCGACGCCGTACTCGGCGTGCAGGGTCGCGGCGCCCCGCCGCTGCTCGCTTTCGTCCTGGATGTCGTCGTGGATGAGGAACGCGTTGTGGAACAGCTCCACGGTCACCGCGGCGTTGAGCCCCACGACCTGCCCGCCGCCGAACGCCCGGCAGGTGGCGAGGCACATCGCCGCCCGCAGCCCCTTGCCCCACCGGCGCGGATACTCCGCGACCAGGTCGTAGAGGTAGCGCGGCCCGCCGTCGGGCAGGTCGTCGAGCAGCGCGTCGAGGGCGAGCCCGCGGTAACGCTCCAGCACGGCGGCCACGGACCCGCCGGCCACCCCGGTGGTCGGCGCCATCGCGCGGCTACCGGTCCGTCGTGCTTCTCGGTGCCGGCGGGGCCAGCCGGTCCGCGAGCCCGTTCGCCACGTCGGGCGCGAGCCGGGCGAGATTGAGTACGGTGTCCAGCGCGTCGTGCGCGTCCGACGTGTACCGCCGGATGACCTCGCCACGCTGGTCGTCCGCCATCTTCACCTGCCCGACCACGGTGTCGATCAGGGCGTGCCCGTCGGTGCGGACCCGCGCGACGAGTTCGTCGAACGCCTCCGGGTCCACCCGCCGGCTCTCGCTCAACTTCTCCTCGAGCCGCCGGGCACCGGCCAGCCCCGCCGCGAGTTCCTCCTCCAGCACGGTGGCCGCGTGGGTCACCGTCTCGGAGGTCTCCTCGGCCACCTTCTCGAAGCGCTCGTTCGTGCGCTCACGCTCGCCGTCTGTCATGGCCGAAGTGTCACCGGGCCGCTGGTGGCACGCCAGAAGAGTGTCGCGATGGTGACTCAGCGTCGCCGGTCGGCGGGTGGGCGACCGGACCGGCCGAGTCGGTCAAACCGGTGGCCGGGGCGCGGCGGGTCGGCGACCATGGTCGGATGACGCGGGACCGGGCATGAGGCTGCCCCTACAGGGTGGCCTGCCGCCGACGGAGGCGCCCACCGGCGCCGTCGTGGAGATCGCCTGCGACGAGTCGGGGTTCTCCGGCACCAACCTGCTCGACCCGGCCACCCCGCTGATCAGCCACGCCAGCGTCGACCTGACCGTCGAGGAGGCCACCCGGCTGCTCGCGTCCCTGCGCTCCGGCTTCCCGTGGTCGGCGCACGAGTTCAAGTCCCGGCAGTTCCTCCGCCGGCCGGAGGCGGCCGACGCGCGGGAGTGGTTCCTCGCCCAGTTGCGCTCACGGGCGCACGTGCACCTGGTCGACAAGCAGTTCTTCCTGGTCACCCGCGTGGTCGACCTGTTGCTGGAGGAGCCGTCCTACGCCGCCGGCACCCGCCTGGCCCCGGCGCGCCGGGCCGACGCGCTCGCGCTGCACCGGGCCTGCCGCGCCGCCGGTCCGGACGGGGACGCCTTCCTGGCGGCGTTCGTGGAGATGCTGCGGACCAAGCGGCGGGACCGCTCCGGCGACGGCAGCGTCGACCGGTTCTTCGCGGCGCGCGACGCGCTGCTGCGCCACGCCCCGGCCGACGCGGTGCTCCACGCGCTCGACCGGTCCCGGGTGGCCGACGTGCAGGCCCGGCTGTACGCCGAGGACCGGTCGATCCCGCCGCCGCTGGAACCGCTGCTGCCGGCGCTGGCCGAGACCGTCCTGTTCTGGAGCGGCGGCCGGCGGCGGGTGCTGGTGACGCACGACGAGCAGAGCGCGCTCACCGCCGACCGGTTGCGCCGCCTCCAGCGGGCGCTGGCCGAGGGCGGCGGACTGCCGGCGGGGGAGTCGCCGCTGGCCGGGCTGGTGATGACCGACTCCCGCGACGACCCACGGGTGCAGGTCGCCGACCTGTTGGCCGGCGTGGCCCGGCGGATGCCGGGCGGCGTCGACGACGGCCCGCGCCGGCCGCTGCTCCCGTCGCCGTAGCCGCCGCTGGGTACCCGTACTCAGCCCGATTCCCGTCCCACGGCTCAGGTGCCGGCGCCGCCGCGTCGGCAGGATCCTTGTCATGGCCGAGACACTGCACCGACCCGCCGCCCTGCGTACCGTCGAGATGTCGTTGCCGGGGGAGGAGGCCGCCGGGCGCACGGTGGCCGCGCTGGTCCGGCTGGTCGGCCGGCATCCGGCCGGGTGGCGGTGGCTGGCCCGGCGGCATCACCCGGTCCTGGACCGGCTGGCCGAGGCGAACGCGCGGTCGGTGTGCGTCCGTGCGGCCCGGCGGGTGCCGGCCTACCGATCGTTCCTGCGGGCCCGCCCGGTGGGCGTCCGCCGCCGGCTGCGGGACTTCCCGGAGACCGACAAGCTCGGGTACGTGGTGGGCCACGACGCCGCCGCGCGGTGCTGGCGGGGGCGGCTGCCGGAGCGCGGGGTGGTGGTGGACGAGTCGGCCGGTTCGTCCGGCCGGCCGTTCAACTGGCCGCGCGGCGAGCGGGAGCTGCGGGCGGTGCACCGGGACATCGTCGGCTACACCGGCCTGGCGTTCCCGATGCGTCGGCCGTTCGTGATCAACGCCTACTCGATGGGTGCCTGGGCGACCGGGACCACGACCGGCGCGGCGATGGCCCGGATCGCGGTGGTGAAGAACACCGGCCCGGACCTCGGCAAGATCATCGACACGTTGCGCGAGTTCGGGCCGGACTTCGACTACCTCGTCACCGCGTACCCGCCGTTCCTCAAGCACCTGCGGGACCGGCTGGACGCCGAGGACTTCCCCTGGTCGCGCTACCGCATCTTCGGTAGCTGCGGCGGCGAGGGGATGACCGAGGCGCTGCGCGACTACCTGGAGCAGCGGTTCGTCCGGGTGCGCTCGGCGTACGGGGCGTCGGACCTGACCATCGGCATCGGCGCGGAGACCCGGTTCACGGTGTGGCTGCGGCGGCGGCTGCGCACCGACGCCGCGCTGCGCGCGGAACTGCTCGGCGCCGGTGAGCAGCGGCTGCCGATGGTGTTCCAGTACAACCCGTTCGCGACCTGGTTGGAAACCAACGAGCGGCGGGAGCTGGTCTGCACCGTGGGCAGCCCGGACGTGCTGCAACCCCGGCTGCGCTACAACGTCGGCGACGAGGCGGTGCTGGTGCCGTACCGGCGGATCGCCGAGCTGGCCGCGGACGACCCGGTGCGCGCGGCCGAGTTCCGCACCGCGGTGGCCGACGAGCGGATGACGCTGCCGGTGCTGCTGCTGTTCGGCCGGCGTGACTCCACGGTGTCCTACCTGGGCGCGAACCTCTATCCGCAGGACGTCGAGTACGGCCTCTACAGCGGCAACCCGCACGCCGCCGCGATCAGCCGGTTCTGCCTGGCGCTGGTCGAGGACGAGGCGCTGGAGACCCGGCCGGTGATCCACGTCGAGCTGCGCGGCCCGCTGGCCGCCGCGGACCGCGCGGCGCTCGCCACCGCCTGCCGCGACGGGGTGCGCCGACACCTCACCTCGGTCTCGCGGGACTTCGCGCAGTCCCTGGTGGAGGACCCGACCGCCGGTGACCTGCGGGTGGAGTTGCACGACCCGGGCACCGGCCCGTTCGCCGGCCCGCAGAAGATCAAGAACGCCTACCTGGTGAGGTGACCCATGCGTACCCGAGATTTCTCCCTGGCCCCGGCGCAGGCCCGCGCGGGCGCGATGTTCATCGGCGGCACCCGGTACGCGAACCCGCTGGTGCTGCTGCGACTGGCCCCCGACTGGTTCCGGATGGTGCGGGACATGCGCCGGATGTCCGGCTACCGCTGGCACACCGTCTACTGGCAGTTCCCGCTGACGTTGGGCACGATCGCGTTCTTCGCCGACCGGGACGCGATGCTGCGCTTCGCCCGGACCCGGCACCACCGCAAGTTGATGGCGTGGCTGACCGACGGCAACCGCAACGCGACGGCCGGGTTCATCCGGCTCTACAGCGCCGACCCGGACGGCTACTCCAACGGGGCGTGGCGGGCCGAGGACGGCGCGATGGGCCACATCGAGGAGTTCACCCCGCTGGGCGTGGAGACGGCCGGGCCGGCGGTGCGTCGGTGAGCGGGCACCGGTTCGAGCGGGTCACCGGCCGGCGCGCGCTGACCCAGTTCCTCGCGTTCACCGACCGGCTCTACGCCGACGAGCCGCGCTTCGTGCCGACGCCCCGGCAGCAGATCCGCCGCTGGTGGGGCGAGGGCGTGCCGATGTACGTGCTGCGCGACGCCACCGGCGCGGTGGTCGGGCGGACCACACTGCACACCGACGCGGACCTCGACGCGAAGGTGGGCCGCCGGTGCCAGTTGTTCGGGCTCACCGAGTTCACCGCGCCGGCCGGCCCGGCGCTGTTCGACGCGATCGACGCGCACGCCGCCGCCGACCGGGAGCTGCTGTTCGGGCCGGTGGCGCTGCTGCCCAACCAGGCCGGCGGCGTGATCACCGACGGCTACGCCGACCGGGGTTTCGTGGACAGCGCCTGGAACCCGCCGCGCTACCCGGCCGCCTACGAGGCGTACGGGTTCGCCCGGCGGTTCGTCTCGGACACCTGGATCTGCCCGGTGCCGCCCCCGGTCGGTCCGGCGCCGGCGCTCGGCGCGCAGCCCGACGGCGCGCGGCTGGAACTGCACCGGGGGAACGTGCGGCGCCTCGACGAGCAGCTCGACCTGCTGCGCGGGATGCTCAACGACTCGTTCGCCCAGCTCGGCTACTACACCCCGATCTCGGCGGCGCAGTTGCGCCGGCAGACCGACGGGTTGGCGTACCTGCTGGACGAGTCACTGCTGCTCTACCTGACCCGGGATGGGCGACCGGTCGCGTTCGTGCTCTGCGTGCCGGACATCAGCGAGTTCCTGGTCCGGGTGCGCGGCGACCTGAACCCGGTCAACCAGGTGCGGCTGCTGGCGACCCGTCGCCGCCACCGCCGCGAGGCGGTGCTGATCATCAAGGGCGTGCGGCCGGAGTTCCAGGGCCGCGGCTACCAGCGGCTGCTCGCCGCGCACCTGCACCGCAACCTGCACGCCGGCGGCTACACCACGCTGCGCAGCACCTACGTCGGGCGGGACAACCCGGCGTCGGCCGCGCCGTACCGCCGGCTCGGCGGCCGGCCGCTGCACGGCTACACCTTCTACGCCAAGGAGCGCTGACATGGACCTCGCCGCGTTCCGCGCATTGGAGCCGCTGTGCTGGCGGGCCCCGAGCGCGCACAACACCCAGCCGTGGCGGCTGCGCTACGAGCGCTGGGCGATCACCGTCGGCTGGGACCCGGCGGACGCGCTGCCGGCCGGCGACCCGACCGGGCGGGACCTGCGGCTGTCCCTCGGCGCGTTCGTGGAGACCTGCCTGATCGTGGCCGCCGACGCGGGACTGCGACTGGACTGGGTCGCCGACCACGACGACGCGGAGCATCGGGTGGGCCGGCTGCGCCCGGCGCGGCAGCCGTACCGGACGCCGTTCCACGCCGGCGACGTGGCGGACCGGCGTACCCACCGGGGCCGGTTCACCGACGGCCCGGACGCCGGGTTGCTGACCGCCGTCGACGAGGTGGCCCGGCAGGCCGGCGGCGCGGTGCACGTCGTCCCGGCCGGGCGGCTCGGCGCGCTGCGCCGCGTCGCCGACCGCCGGGTGTACGCGGACCCGGCGGTCACCGCCGAGCTGCGGCGCTGGTTGCGCCTGGACCCGGCGCGGCCGGAGTACCGGTCGGACGGGCTCAGCGACCGGTGCCTCGGGTTGTCCCGCCCGGCGGCCGCCGGGCTGCGGGCGGCGCTGGCCGCCTATCCGGTGCTGCGCCCGTTGGGGCTGCCCCGCCTGCTCGCCGCCGGCGACGACCCGCTCGCGCGCGGCGGCACGGTGCTGGCGCTGGTCGCGCCGCCCGACCTGGACGCGGCCGGGCAGGTCGAGTTCGGGCGGGTGCTCATGCGGATGTGGCTGACCCTGCACGCGGCCGGCCTGGCCGCGCACCCGTTGAGTCAGCTCGTCGACGTCGGCGCCACCCGCGACGCGATCGGCGCGTCGCTGGACGTCGCGCCGGAGCGGATCCTGCACGTCACCCGGGTAGGTCGGCCGGTGGCGCCGGCGCCCCGCTCGGCCCGCCGGGTCGGGCCCGGCGGGGGAGCGCGGAGGCGCTCCGTGGCGGCGCGGGTGGGCCAGGCGTTCGGGTCGGGGACGCGGCCGGCGGGGGCGGGACCGCCCGGGCATCATCGCGATGACGGCGGCGCGGTGCTGCCCCGCACGACGAGCGTGGTGCCGAGTTCGTAGCGCTCCTGGGCCGGGGCGTGGCCGTCGGCCATGGTCAGGGCGAGCCGGGCGGCGGTGGCGCCGATCTCGGCGAACGGTTGCCGCACCGTGGTCAGCGGCGGCGCCAGCCAGGCCGCCTGCTCGACGTCGTCGAAGCCGACCACGCTGAGGTCGTCCGGTATCCGCAGGCCGGCGTCGCGGGCGGCCGCGTAGACGCCCATCGCCTGGAGGTCGTCGCCGCAGACGACGGCGGTCGGCGGGTCGGGCCGGGCGAGCAACTGGGTGGCGAGGTCGCGGCCGCTCTCGAAGGTGAACACGCCGTGCCGTTCGAGGCTCTGGTCGAACGGGACGCCGGCGTAGTCCAGCGCGGCCCGGAAGCCGTCGGAGCGGGCGCGCGCGGACAGGTCCCGGACCGGTCCGGTGAGCACGCCGACGCGACGGTGGCCGAGGTCGAGCAGGTGCCGGGTGGCGGCGAGCGCGCCGCTCCAGTTGTTGGACCCGACGGCGGGCGTGGGGAACAGGTCGCCGACCGGGTCGATGGCGACCAGCGGTATCCCGTCGGCCGTGAACCGTTCGCCGTCCTCGGCGGTGACCAGGGAGAGCACGGTGATGACGGCGGTCGGCTGCCGCGCCAGCAGTTGGTCCGCCCAGGGCAGCCCGGCCGACACGAGCCGGTGCACGTCGGTGAAGCCGACGGTGTGGTCGTGGGCGCCGGCGACCTCCTGGACGCCGCGCAGGATCTGCATGGCGATCGAGGAGAGCATCTGGTGGAAGACCACCTCGACGCAGAGGGCCGCGCCGGTGCTCTGTCGCCGCCGGTAGCCGTGGTCGCGCAGCAGCGCCTCGACCCGCTGCCGGGTCTGCTCGCCCACCCCGCGCCGGCCGTTGAGGACCTTGGAGACGGTGGGTGGGGACACCCCGGCGAGTTCGGCGATCGTCGCGAGGGGAAGGTCGCCGCGCCGTGGTTTGCGCAGGTGCGGACGCGGTCCTTCTTCGATCACCAGGGAAGTCTATGGCCGGCGGCGCGGGGGCGAGTCCGGGCCGATTCGGCCGGCTGCGAAAGGTTATCGATAACATTTCGCGCTTCGGGCTGTGCCGCCGGCTGACCGGCGATCGGAAGGAACTTTCGCGAAACCTCCGCGCCATGTCTTGACGCTGGACGGTTCCATCCATGAGAGTCCATATAGGCAGATGTGGCGCGCGGTCGGGAGCCCGGGGCGCCGGCAGGTCGCGAGGCGTGTGTGGATGGATGCCTGGGCAGCATCCTGTTAGCGCTAACAGCGATCGTTGACGCCGATCACCAGAAGCCGCTCGACGGTCCGGCCCATGCCGTCCGTCCATCCCGAGCAACCGCGCACTCCGACCAGTTCACGCGATCCGGCGTGACGGCAGAAGGGTTCCGATTCGTGGCGATCAGTCGACGAGCACTCATCAAGGCCGTGGCCGCCTCCGGCGCGCTCACCGCAGCGTCGGTCACCGGCCTGCCCGGCGTCGCCTGGGCGGCCAACACCGCCTACGCGATGGCCTACTTCACCGAGACGCCGAACTTCCAGGGCGCGGACTACGGCCTGCACCTGGCGGTGAGCCGGGACGGTCTCCACTGGACGCCGCTGAACCAGAACAACCCGGTGGTCACCCCGACACAGGGGCAACTGGGCCTGCGGGACCCCTTCGTGCTCCGCAAGCAGGACGGCACGTTCGTCATCCTGGCCACCGATCTCAAGGGCACCAACTTCGGCCTGAACAGCCAGTACCTGCACGTGTGGGACTCCCGGGACCTGACCAACCTCACCGGCTACCGCCGGATCCGGATGCACACCTTGCCCGCCTCGCACACCTGGGCGCCGACGGCGTTCTGGGACGCCAACCGCGGCCAGTACGGCATCGTCTACTCCTGCAACAGCGGCGGCGACGTGCTGATGGTCAACTACACCAGCGACTTCGTCACCGTCGGCCCGCAGCAGGTGTTCTTCAGCCCCGGCTTCGGCGTGCTCGACGGCGACGTCGTGGTCGACGGCGGCACCACCTACCTCTACTACAAGAACCTCTCCACCGGCCTGCTGTACGGCGCCCGCTCCTCGACCGGCGCGCCGAACAGCTTCACCACCTACACCAGCGGCCTGCGGCAGGGCAACGCGATCGAGGCGCCGCTGCTGGTCAAGAACAACGAGGGCAGCGGCTGGCGGCTGTGGGGCGACTCTTTCAGCCCGGTCAACGCCGACTACTACATCTGGTCCACCGCCAGCATTGGCGGCAACTCGTGGACCGCGCTCAACCAGCGCGACTACACCCCGCCGCTGAACGCCAAGCACGGCTCCGTCGTCGGGATCAGCGACGCCGAGTACACCGCGATGGTCTCCCGGTGGGGCACCCCGAACTGGGTCCGGCTCAAGTCGTCGAACCTGCCCGACTCCGTGGTGCGGCACAGCAACGGCGTCGGCCGCCTCGACGCCTACCCGTTCGACCCCTACCAGGACCAGATGTGGCGGATGGTGGCCGGCCTGGCCGACTCCACCGCCGTGTCGTTCGAGTCGGTGAACCGGCCGGGCAACTTCCTGCGGCACTACAACTACGCCATCCGCCTCGACCCGAACGACGGGTCGGCGACGTTCCGCGCGGACGCCACCTTCCACCGCACCGCCGGCCTGGCCGACGGCGCGTGGACGTCGTTCCGGTCCTACAACTTCCCGGACCGCTACCTGCGCCACGCCAACTACCTGCTGCGCATCGACCCGCTCAGCTCGGCCTCCGGCGCGAGCGACCGGCAGGACGCCACCTTCCGCATCACCCCCTGAGGAGTCACCTGATGTCGAGACACGCAACGAGATTCGGGTCGGTCGCGGCCGCGATCCTGCTGGCCCTGGGCATGGGCGCCGCCGTGGTCGGCGGCGGGCTCGCCGGCAGCGCCCGGGCCGCGGACGTCGGCGCGGCGGCCGCGACGGCCGGCTGCGGCAAGGCCCCCACCCTGGGCAACGGCACCTACACCATCACCAGCAGCGGCAAGAACCGCAGCTTCATCCTGAAGCTGCCCGACTCCTACGACCGCAACCGCCAGTACCGGCTCGTCTTCGGGTTCCACTGGTGGGGCGGCACCGCGGTCGACGTGGCGACCGGCCAGACCGTGCAGCGCGACGTGTGGTCCTACTACGGCCTGCTGCGGCTGTCGAACAACAGCACGATCTTCGTGGCGCCGCAGGGCCTCGACAACGGCTGGGCCAACTCCGGCGGCCAGGACGTCACGTTCGTCGACGACATGCTCCGGCGGATCGAGGGCGACCTGTGCGTCGACACGACGCAGCGGTTCTCCGTCGGCTTCAGCTACGGCGGCGGCATGAGCTACGCCCTGGCCTGCGCCCGGCCGAACGTGTTCCGCGCGGTCGCGGTGCAGTCCTCACCCGGCACGCTCAGCGGATGCAGCGGCGGCACCCAGCCGATCGCGTACCTCGGGGTGCACGGCATCGGTGACAACATCGCCAGCGGACGTGCGCTGCGGGACCGCTTCGTCGCCACCAACGGCTGCACCGCGGCGAGCCCGCCGGAGCCCAGATCCGGCAGCCTGACCCACACGGTCTACAGCTACTCCGGCTGCCGGTCCGGCTACCCGGTGGTGTGGGCGGCGTTCGACGGCGGTCATATCGCCGCGCCGCAGGACGGCGCCGGCGGCGACAGCGGCACGCGGACCTGGGTCCCGGCCGAGGTGTGGAAGTTCTTCACCCAGTTCGCCGGCACCACGCCGACCCCGTCGCCCACCGTCTCGCCGACTCCGTCGCCCACGACCTCGCCGACCACGCCGGTTCCCGGCGGCTGCGCCGCCACCTACCGGACCGCCACCGAGTGGCCGGGCGGCTTCCAGGGCGAGGTCACGGTGACCGCCGGCGCCGCCGCCATCGGCGGATGGCGGGTCAGTTGGACGCTGGCCGGCGGGCAGAGCATCACCCAGCTCTGGGGCGGACGCAACGCGCCCTCCGGCAGCACCCAGAACGTCTCCAACGAGGCCTGGAACGGCAGCCTGGCGGCGGGCGCGTCCACCACGTTCGGCTTCACCGCCAACGGCTCGGCGACCACACCGTCCCTGACCTGCACCCGCGTCTGATCAGACGGACCAGGAGAAAGTCATGTCCGACGTGACCCGAAGAAACGTCCTCAAGGCCGGCGCGGTCGGGGCCGGCGCCGCGATGGTGCCGGCCGCCTGGAGCGCGACCGCCCGCGCCGGCTCCGTGGCGCCGCCGCAGGTGCTGGCCGCGAACGACCTGGCGCTCTGGTACGACGAGCCGGCCGGCACCGACTGGCTCCGCGCGCTGCCGATCGGCAACGGGCGGCTCGGCGCGATGGTGTTCGGCGCCGTCGACACCGAACGGCTCCAGCTCAACGAGGACACGGTCTGGGCCGGCGGCCCCTACGACTCGGCGAACACCCGGGGCGCGGCCAACCTGGCCGAGATCCGACGCCGGGTCTTCGCCGACCAGTGGACCTCGGCGCAGGACCTGATCAACCAGACCATGATGGGCACCCCCGGCGGCCAGCTCGCCTACCAGACCGTGGGCAACCTCCGGCTCGCCTTCGGCTCGGCCGGCGGGGCCACCCAGTACGTCCGGGCCCTCGACCTGACCACCGCCACGGCGACCACGACGTACGTCCTCAACGGGGTGCGGCACCAACGTGAGGTGTTCGCCAGCGCGCCCGACCAGGTGATCGTGGTCCGGTTGACCGCCGACCGGGCCAACTCGATCACCTTCTCCGCCACCTTCGACAGCCCGCAACGGACGACCGTGTCGAGCCCGGACTCGGCCACCATCGGGCTCGACGGTGTCTCCGGCGACCAGGAGGGGGTCAACGGCTCGGTGCGGTTCCTCGCGCTGGCCAACGCCGCCGCGACCGGCGGCACGGTCAGCAGCTCCGGCGGCACCCTGCGGGTGTCCGGCGCCACCAGCGTGACCGTCCTGATCTCGATCGGGTCCAGCTACGTCAACTACCGCACCGTCAACGGCGACTACCAGGGCGTCGCCCGCAACCGGCTCGACGCCGCCCGGAGCGTCGCCGTCGACCAGTTGCGCAGCCGCCACGTCGCCGACTACCAGGCCCTGTTCAACCGGGTGACGATCGACCTGGGCCGCACGGCCGCGGCCGACCAGACGACCGACGTGCGGATCGCGCAACACGCGAGCGTGAACGACCCGCAGTTCGCCGCGCTGCTGTTCCAATTCGGGCGCTACCTGCTGATCTCGTCGTCGCGGCCCGGGACCCAACCGGCGAACCTCCAGGGCATCTGGAACGACTCGCTGACCCCGTCCTGGGACTCGAAGTACACGATCAACGCCAACCTGCCGATGAACTACTGGCCGGCCGACACCACGAACCTGTCCGAGTGCTTCCTGCCGGTCTTCGACCTGGTCAAGGACCTGACGGTGACCGGCGCGCGGGTGGCCCAGGCGCAGTACGGCGCCGGCGGTTGGGTCACCCACCACAACACCGACGCGTGGCGGGGCGCGTCGGTCGTCGACGGGGCCCTGTGGGGCATGTGGCAGACCGGTGGCGCCTGGCTGAGCACGCTGATCTGGGACCACTACCAGTTCACCGGCGACCTCGGCTTCCTCCAGGCCAACTACCCGGCCCTCAAGGGCGCCGCCCAGTTCTTCCTCGACACCCTGGTCGTCCATCCGACGCTCAACTATCTGGTGACGAACCCGTCGAACTCGCCGGAGCTGTCGCACCACGCGAACGCCAGCGTCTGCGCCGGACCCACCATGGACAACCAGATCCTGCGGGACCTGTTCGACGCCGCGGCCCGGGCCGGCGAGGTCCTCGGCGTCGACACCACGTTCCGGTCCCAGGTGCGTACCGCCCGGGACCGGCTGCCCCCGAGCCGGGTCGGCTCCCGGGGCAACGTGCAGGAGTGGCTCGCCGACTGGGTCGAGACCGAGCGGACGCACCGGCACGTCTCGCACCTCTACGGCCTGCACCCCAGCAACCAGATCACCAGGCGGGGTACCCCGGCGCTGTACGAGGCCGCCCGCAAGACGCTGGAGCTGCGCGGCGACGACGGCACCGGCTGGTCGCTGGCCTGGAAAATCAACTTCTGGGCCCGGTTGGAGGACGGCGACCGCGCCCACAAGCTCCTGCGCGACCTGGTGCGGACCGACCGGCTCGCGCCGAACATGTTCGACCTGCACCCGCCGTTCCAGATCGACGGCAACTTCGGCGCCACCTCCGGCATCGCCGAGATGCTGCTGCACAGCCACGCCGGTGAGCTGAACGTGCTGCCCGCGCTGCCGAGCGCGTGGCCCACCGGGCGGGTCGCGGGCCTGCGTGGTCGCGGGGGATACACCGTCGGTCTGTCCTGGAGCGACGGCCAGGTCGACGAGGTCGCGGTCCGCGCCGACCGCGACGGCACGCTCCGGGTACGGTCCCGGCTCTTCACCGGCGCCTTCGCGCTC
Source organism: Micromonospora ferruginea (assembly GCF_013694245.2). Taxonomy (NCBI): domain Bacteria; kingdom Bacillati; phylum Actinomycetota; class Actinomycetes; order Micromonosporales; family Micromonosporaceae; genus Micromonospora; species Micromonospora robiginosa. Next base: position 2,901,381 of record NZ_CP059322.2, on the reverse strand, counting down.
GTCGACACCACCGACGGCAGCACCCCGACCACCACCCGGCCGGAGGCCGACGTCGTCCAGCTCACCGTGCGCGCCGGGCACACCTACCGGGCGGCCCGGCCCGGCGTGACGCCGTCACCGACCCTGACCGCCACCCCCACACCCACCCCCACGACGAGCACGTCACCGACCCCGACGCCGACCACCAGCACGCCCGCCCCCTCGGGCGCCCGGGCGACGTACACGGTGACCGGCTCGTGGTCGGGCGGCTTCCAGGCCGAGGTCACCGTCACCGCCGGCGCGACCGCGATCCGCGGCTGGACGGTGTCCTGGACGTTCCCCAACGGGCAGGTCGTCAACCAGATCTGGGGCGGCACCCACACCCAGAGCGGCGCGAACGTGACGGTGCGCAACGCCGACTACAACGGCGCGCTGGCCGCCGGCGCGTCCACCACGTTCGGCTTCATCGGCTCGGTGACCGGCGCCAACAACCCGCCGACGAACCTCACCTGCGCCACGTCCTGAACGGAACGCGACGCGCCCCGGTCGTCCCCGGGGCGCGTCGCGCCGTGGACGATGCGCCGGCGGTCAGGCCAGCAGCGTCTCGCGCAGCCGCGCGCCCAGGTTGATCCGGCCGACCACCCGGGGGCCGGCCGGGTCGTACACGTCGATGCTGTGGTTGCGGCGCATCATCTCCCGCACCGCCGGCGGCAACCGGGGCGGGTCGTCCATCGCGGCGAGGACCTGCGCGGCGGTGTGGGTCAGCCGCTCGACCAGGGTGGTGCTGTCGGTGTCCACCCGCACCCGGCCGAACTCCCAGCCGGCGGTGGTGAGGTCGAGCACCTCGAACAGGCGGACCACGAACGGCTGCGGGTCGGTCACCCGGTCCAGGCGCTTCGCCCGGCCACCGACCACGGTGGCGGCGGCGGTCACCTGCGCGTACGGGTGCAGCCCGCTGGGCAGCGCGCCCAACGGCCAGCGCAACGAGGGTCCGGCCTCCTTCCACAGGGGCCGGTAGTTGCGGCGGTGCACCAGCAGCCGCCGGCCGGTGCGCCGGTAGACCTCCTGGGCCTGGAACTGGAGGTCGGCGTGGGCCTCCTCGGCGGCCTCGCAGACGATCCCGGCGGCCACCACCAGACCGTCGTCGTCGGACAGCAGCCGGCTGATCGCGTCGACCTGCTCGGGGAACCGGATCCGGGCGTGCGCGCCGTAGGAGTGCCGGACGTCGCGCAGCAGCTCCTGCTGGCGTCCCGGGTCCAGTTCGACCCCACCGCCGCCGCCCAGCAACCGCCGGAGCCAACCCATCGTGCCTCGCTTCCGTCGCCGTCTGCGGACCGGGCAATGCTAGTGCGTCGGGGGATGCTCGTATGGTGACGGGGTGGCAGAGCGATCCCTGACCCTGATGGCGGTGCACGCGCACCCCGACGACGAGGCGACGAGCACCGGCGGCATCCTCGCCCGCTATGCGGCGGAGGGCGTCACGACGGTGCTCGTGACGTGCACCGACGGCCGGTGCGGCGACGGGCCCGGCGGCGTCAAGCCGGGCGACGACGGGCACGACCCGCAGGCCGTGGTGGCGATGCGCCAGGCGGAGCTGGCGGCCAGTTGCGAGGCGTTGAAGGTCACCCACCTGGAGACGCTCGACTACGCCGACTCCGGGATGATGGGCTGGGCGACCAACGACGCGCCCGGCGCGTTCTGGAACACGCCGGTGGACGAGGCGGCCGACCGGCTGGCCGAGCTGATCCGGCGGCACCGCCCCGACGTGGTGGTCACCTACGACGAGAACGGCTTCTACGGCCACCCGGACCACATCCAGGCGCACCGCATCACGATGGCCGCGGTCGAGCGCACCGGCATCCCGGCGAAGGTCTACTGGACCACCGTGCCGCAGAGCGCGTTCCAGGAGTTCGGCAAGGTCATGCAGGAGATCGGGGTGGAGTTCCCCGAGCCGGACGCGGCCGACGAGATGCCGGCGCTGGGCCTGCCGGACGACGAGATCACCACCTGGGTGGACACCCGGGCGCACGGCGGGCAGAAGTTCGCCTCCCTGGCGGCGCACGCCAGCCAGGCGGAGAACATCTTCTTCCTGCGCCTGGGGCAGGAGCGGTTCACCGAGCTGATGGGGATGGAGACGTTCGTCCGGGTCCGCGACAGCACCGGCGCGCCGACACCGGAGGACGACCTGTTCGCCGGTCTGCGCTGACGGCACCGGGCCGGCCCGCTCAGGCCGCGACGGTCTGCGCGGCCAGGTGCGCGAGCACGGCGCGGACGTCGCCGCCGGTGTCGGCCATGAGTTGGCGTTGCCGGGTGGCGCCGGTGCCGGTGCGGCGCAGCCGGTCCACCTCGCGCAGCACCAGGTCCAGGTCGCCGTGGCGGCGCAGCGCGGGCGCGACGGCGACGATCAGGTCGTCGACGAGGTCCCACGCCGGCCGGGGCCGTCCGCTGCGCAGGTCGACCAGGTCGCCGTCGACCCCGTCGTGGGCGGCCCGCCAGTGCGCGGCGGCGACCAGGCAGTCGCGGATGCGGGGGGCGGGCACGCCGGCGTGGATCTCGTCGATCATGGTGGCGACGAGCGCCCGGACCAGCCCGGCGACGAGGACGGTGTCGTCGACGGTGGGGCAGACGTCGCCGACCCGGACCTCCACGGTCGGGTAGGCCGCCGACGGACGGGCGTACCAGTAGACCATCGCCGCGTCGAGCATGATCCCGGCGGTGATCAGGTCGCGCACCGTGGCGTCGTAGTCGGCGGCGGAGTCGAAGTGCGGCGTGGGGCCGATGCTCGGCCAGCGTTCCAACTGCATGGAGCGCCAGCTCGCGTGCCCGGTGTCCCGGCCGTCGTGCAGCGGGGAGTTCGTGGTGAGCGCCTGCACCACCGGCAGCCACGGCCGCAGGTGGTTGCAGACCTGCACGGCGAGTTCCCGGTCGGGCACGCCGACGTGGACGTGGCAGCCGCAGACGGCCGGGTCGTGCGCCACCGGCCCGAACCGGCGGGACATGTCGTGGTAGCGCTGTTCGTCGGGGACGGTGCGGTGGGCCTCGCAGACCGGGGTGGCGCCGACCGCGACGAGCCGCGCCCCGACGGCGTCGGCGGCGCGGGCGGCGGCGCGGCGCAGCGCGACGAGGTGCTCCCGCAACGCCGCGAGGTCCGGGCTGACCGGGGTGACCATCTCCACCATGCTGTGCCGGAACTCCTGCCGGCTCTGCTCGCGGGCGGTCCCGGACAGCGCGTCGCGGACCCGGTCGGCGACCGGCATGCTCTCCCCGGTCACCGGGTCGAGCAGCAGGAACTCCTCCTCCACCCCGAGGGTGAGGGTGGTGGGGGTCGCCGGGGTGGAGGTGGCGGTGGCGGGCCGCGGCCTCACCGACGACCTCCGCGTCGCACGGGTCCGTTCGGCGCGTCGTCGTTCGGCGGGGTCATGCCCTGACGGTACGAGGCCGACGACCTCCGAGCTGCCGTTTTGCGTCTACCACCGCCCCCGCGGGCGACCGGCGGGGGCGGTGGTGGACGGATGCCGCGGCGTCAGCAGTCGTAGTACATGGCGAACTCGTGCGGCGTGGGCCGCAGGCGCACCGGGTCGACCTCGTTGGCGTTCTTCCAGTCGATCCAGGTGGAGATCAGGTCGTCGGTGAAGACGCCGCCGTCGAGCAGGTAGTCGTGGTCGGCCTGGAGCGCCTCCAGCGCGTGCGACAGCGAGCCGGGGACCTGCTTGACGTCGCCCCACTCCTCCGGCGGGAGGTCGTAGAGGTCCTTGTCGATCGGGGCGGGGGGCTCGATCTTGCTCTTGATGCCGTCGAGCCCGGCCATGAGCATGGCGGAGAAGGCGAGGTAGACGTTTGCCGACGGGTCGGGAACGCGGAACTCGACGCGCTTGGCCTTGGGGTTGCTGCCGGTGACCGGGATGCGGGTGCACGCGGAGCGGTTGCGCTGGGAGTAGACCAGGTTGACCGGCGCCTCGAAGCCGGGCACGAGCCGCCGGTACGAGTTGACGGTCGGGTTGGTGAAGGCGAGCAGCGACGGCGCGTGGTGCAGCAGGCCGCCGATGTACCAGCGGGCGGTATCGGACAGGCCGGCGTAGCCGGTCTCGTCGTAGAACAGCGGCTCGCCGTTCAGCCACAGGCTCTGGTGCGTGTGCATGCCGGAGCCGTTGTCACCGAACAAGGGCTTGGGCATGAACGTGGCGGTCTTGCCGTTGGCCCACGCCTCGTTCTTGATCAGGTACTTGAAGAGCTGGAGCTGGTCGGCCGAGTGCAGCAGGGTGGAGAACCGGTAGTTGATCTCCGACTGCCCGCCGGTGCCCACCTCGTGGTGCGAGCGCTCGACCGTGAAGCCGGCGTCGACCATCCGGCGGACCATGTTGTCGCGCAGGTCGGCGTAGTGGTCGACCGGCGGCACCGGGAAGTAGCCGCCCTTGTAGGCGGTCTTGTAACCGCGGTTGCCGCCCTCCTCGACCCGGCCGGTGTTCCAGGCGCCCTCGATCGAGTCGATGTAGTAGAACGACTGGTGCGCCGACGTCTCGTGCCGGATCGAGTCGAAGATGTAGAACTCCGCCTCGGCGCCGAAGTAGGCGGTGTCCGCGATGCCGCTCGCCTCCAGGTACGCCTCCGCCTTCTTCGCCACGTTGCGCGGATCCCGGGAGTAGGCCTCGCGGGTGAACGGGTCGTGCACGAAGAAGTTCAGCGCGACGGTCTTCTGCTTCCGGAACGGGTCCACGAAGGCGGTGGCCACGTCCGGCAGCAGCAGCATGTCCGACTCGTGGATCGACTGGAAACCGCGGATCGACGAGCCGTCGAACGCGAGGCCGTCGGTGAAGACGCTGTCGTCGAAGGACTCGACCGGCAGGTTGAAGTGCTGCATCACGCCGGGCAGGTCACAGAAACGTACGTCGACGAACTTCACGTCCTCGTTCTTGAGGTAACGCAGGAGTTCCTCGGGATTGGCGAACACACGTCCTCCTGGCAGGCGTTGTTGATCTCCGGCCACGTCCCGTGGCCGGACCGCCCGGGGACGTGGCCCGTACGGCCACCGTACGACGGCTCGCCGTTCGCGGCTCGCCAACCGCCCATCCCGGGTTTCCTCCGTCACACGCCGGGTAGTCGCCGACATGTGCGGGATCAGCGGTGAGGCCCGCTTCGACGGGGCGACCCCGGACGCCGACGCGGTCGACCGGATGACCGAGGCCATGCGCTCCCGCGGCCCGGACGGCGAGGGCCGGTGGAGCGACGGCTGGGTGACGCTCGGGCACCGCCGGCTGACCGTCATCGACCTCTCCGAGGCCGGCGGTCAGCCGATGGCCCGCGACGACCTCGGCCTGGCCCTGGTCTTCAACGGTTGCGTCTACAACTATCCCGAGCTGCGCGACGAGCTGCGGGCCCTCGGGCACACCTTCCGGTCCACCAGTGACACCGAGGTCGTCCTGGTCGCGTACGCCCAGTGGGGTGAACGGTTCGTCGACCACCTGGTCGGCATGTTCGCCGTCGCGCTGGTGGACCGGCGGCGGCGCCGGCTCGTGCTGGCCCGCGACCGGTTGGGCGTCAAGCCGCTCTACCTCGCCGAGACCCCCGGCCGGCTGCGGTTCGCCTCCACGCTCCCGGCGCTGCTCGCGGCCGGCGACGTGGACACCGGCATCGACCCGGTGGCGCTGCACCACTACCTGTCCTGGCACTCGATCGTGCCGGCGCCGCGCACCGTCCTGCGCGGGATACGCAAGCTGCCCCCGGCCACCGTCCGGGTGGTGGAGGCCGACGGGCGGACCCGCGAGCACGTCTACTGGCGGCCCGAGTACCGGCGCGACCCGGCCCACGACGGCATGGACGCCCACGACTGGCGGGCCGCGATCGGCGACGCGCTGCGCACCGCGGTCCGCCGGCGGCTGGTCGCCGACGTGCCGGTCGGGGTGTTGCTCTCCGGCGGCCTCGACTCCAGCATGATCGTGGCCCTGCTCGACGGGGCCGGGCAGCACCACCTGCAGACGTTCAGCATCGGCTTCGACAGCCGCGGCGACGAGGCCGGCGACGAGTTCCACTACTCCGACCTGGTGGCCCGCGCGTTCGACACCGACCACCACCGCATCCGTCTCGCCGACGGCGACCTCGGCCCGGCGGTACGCGCCACCGTGGCGGCCATGACCGAGCCGATGGGCAGCCACGACGTGGTGGCGTTCCACCTGCTCAGCGAGCAGGTCGCCCGGCACGTGAAGGTGGCCCAGTCCGGGCAGGGAGCGGACGAGGTCTTCGCCGGCTACGGCTACCACCACCGCCTCGCCGAGGCGGCCCGCGCCGACGCCGCCGCCGAGTTCACCGCCGCGTTCTTCGACCGGGACCACGCCGGGCTGAACCGGGTGGTCGACCCGGCGTACGCCTGCGACGCCGACGTCAGCGGCGATCTGGTCGCCGCCGACCTGGCCGCGCCGGGCGCTCAGACCGCGGTGGACGCGGTGCTGCGCCTCGACACCCACCTGATGCTCCCCGACGACCCGGTCAAGCGGGTGGACAGCATGAGCATGGCCTGGGGGCTGGAGGTGCGCACGCCCTTCCTCGACCAGGACCTGGTGATGCTGGCCGCCGCCTGCCCGCCCGAGCACAAGCTGGCCCAGGGCGGCAAGGGCGTGCTCAAGGAGGTGGCCCGCGAGGTGCTGCCGGCCGAGGTGATCGACCGGCCCAAGGGCTACTTCCCGGTGCCGGCGCTGCGCAACGTCGACGGGCCCGTGCGAGAGTTGGTGGTGGAGGCCCTGGGCGCGCCCGAGGCACGCCGGCGCGGCCTGTTCCGCCGCGCGTACGTCGACGAGCTGCTCGCCGAGCCGGACCGGGCACAGGCGGCCGCCGGCAGCAACAAGCTGTGGCAACTGGGCCTGCTGGAGCTGTGGTTGCAGTCCCACGGCGTCTGAATCGGCGGGAGGAGCGCGGTGAAGTTCGTCATCGAGAGCGAGACCGACGGCCGGGTGGGGTTCACCGTGCTGGGCGGCGACGGGCAGGTGCTCGCCACCGGCCGGCCCTGCCCGGACAAGGGGTCCGCGCTGGCCGCCATCGGCGAGCTGATGCACGGGCTGGGCGACGCCTGCATCGAGGACCGCACCGAGGCCACCGCCCCGCCGGCGCCGACCGCGACCAGCGAGATCGGCGGCGGCGACATGTCCGCCATCGGCCGCTCCGGCATCCCCCCGGTCTGACCGCCGCGCCCGCCCCGAGGATGTCGTATCCGGGTCGTAGGGTCGGCGGCATGACGACGACCCGGACCCACACGCTCGCCGTGCCCGGCGCCGACCTGGTCTACGACGTGCGCGGCCCGCTCCCGCCGTCCGACGGCCGCCCGGTGCTGCTCATGATCGGCCAGCCGATGACGGCGGAGGGTTTCGCCGCGCTCGCCGCGCTCGTCGCCGACCGCACCGTGGTCACCTACGACCCGCGCGGCCTGGGCCGCAGCCGGCGCACCGACGGCCGGTCCGACCACACCCCGCAGCAGCAGGCCGCCGACCTGCACCTGCTGATCGAGGCGCTCGGCGCGGGCCCGGTCGAGGTCTTCGGCAGCAGCGGCGGCGCGGTCACCGGGCTGGAGCTCGTCGCCACCCACCCGGGCGACGTCGTCACGCTGGTCGCGCACGAGCCGCCGATCAACGCGGTGCTCCCCGACGCGGCGCACGCCGAGCGGGCCCGGGCCCGCTTCCACGACGCCTACCGGGCCAGGGGCTCCGGCGCGGGCATGGCCGACTTCATCGGTATGACGTCCTGGCAGGGCGAGTTCACCGACGCCTACTTCGACCGGCCGGCCGCCGACCCGGCGGCGTTCGGCCTGCCCGCCGACGACGACGGCACCCGCGACGATCCGCTGCTGTCGAAGAACTCGTGGGCGGTCACCGACTACCGACCCGACCCGGCCCGGCTCACCGCCGCACCGACCCGCATCGTGGTCGCGGTCGGCGAGGAGTCCGCCGGCACCTACACCGCGCGCACCGCGCTGGGCACGGCGGCGCTGCTCGGGCAGGAGGCGGTGGTGTTCCCCAGCCACCACGGCGGCTTCCTCGGCGGGCACGCCGGCTACGCCGGCAAGCCGGCCGAGTTCGCCGCCCGGCTCCGCGAGGTCCTCGCCGGATCGTAGGGCCGTCGGGTGAGCGTCGCGTGGGCCATCGTGGTCAGCGTGACGATGTCGAACACCGGCACCCGCAGCCGCGCCTGGATCCGGTGGGCGAACGGCACCAGGTCGGTGCACTCGATCACCAGCGCGCCCAGGTCCGGATGGGCCCGCGCGAGCGCGTCCACCCGGCCGTCCACCTCCGCGGCCAACCGGTCCACGTCGAGCGCGTCGCGCCGCCCCTGGAGCATCACTTCGCGGAACTCCGGCTGCCCGGCCATCCCGGTGACCGCCACCGGCACGTCCGCCGCGCCCACCGCGGCCAGGTGCCGTGCGGTCAGCGCCGCCTCGTCGGCGACCAGCAGCCCGACGGTGCGCCCGACCATCCGGTGCACCATCGGCACCTGGAGCAGGCTGGACGACCACAGCGGCACGTCCACCGCGGCGGCCAGCTCGGCCTGGAACAGCACCAGGAAACCGCACGCCCCGGTGATGCCGGCGACCCCGGCAGCCTGCAGGTCGCGGGCGGCGGCGACGAACGGCTCCAGCAGCGTCGGGTCGGCCTCGCGCACCAGCCGCTGCGGGGTGGCGCCCTCGACCACCCGGTAGCGCACCGGGAAGTCGAACGTCGCCGGGTTGCGGATGTGCCCGGGGATCTTGTCGAAGCTGGTGTCGAGGCAGAGCACCCCGATCTCCGGCCGGTCGTCCATCAGATCCCCCTCCGGAAGCGGTCCAGGGCGAACGTCCGCGCCGGCAGCGCCGGCTCGGTCCCGCTGACGATCTGGGCCAGCAGTTCCCCGCCGGCCGGTGCCAACCCCATCCCGATGTGCCCGTGGCCGGTGGCCACGCTGACGTTGTCGAAGCCGCCGGCCCGGCCGATCAGCGGCAGGCTGTCCGGCGTGCACGGACGCAGGCCGCTCCACACGTCCAACCGCCGGTCGGTCTCCAGCGCCGGCAGGTAGCGCCGGGCGGTGTGCAGGATCCCGTCCACCCGCCGTGGTGACACCGAGGCGTCCAGGCCGGACAGCTCCAGCGTGCCGCCGATCCGGACCCGGTCACCGAGCGGCATCACCGCGACCTTGCCCTCGCTGAGCAGCACCGGCCGGGTGGGCGTGCCCGGGCCGGCCGGGACGGTGACCGTGTAGCCCTTGGCCGGTTGCAGCGTCAACCCCACGCCGAGCATCCGGGCGCAGGCCGTCGACCACACCCCGGCGGCGATCACCACCTCGGCCGGGCGCAGGTCGCCCCGGGCCGTCCGCACGGCGCGCACCCGCCGGCCGGTCACCTCGAAGTCGCGTACCTCGGCGCCGGTGACGATGTCCACGCCGCGGGCCCGCAACGCGTCGGCGAGGGCCACCAGGAACGCCGGGATGCGCAGCGCGGCGCCCTCCTCGTTGAGCAGGGCGCCGGCCACCGCGAAGTCGACCCCCGGCTCCAGCCGGGCCAGCTCGGCGCGGTCCAGGTCGCGCAGCGGCACCCCGCGCGCGGTCGCCGCCGGGATCGTCCTGCGCGCCCGCGCGTACCCCTGCTCGGTGTGGCAGGCCAGGATCATGCCGCGTTCGGTGAGCGTGCCGGCCAGCCCGTCGGCGGCGCAGATCTCGCGCAGCAGCGCGAGGCTGCGTTGCTTGAGCGCGAGCAGCGTCTCGAAGCCGGCGCGCGCGTGCCGTTCGGTGCAGTGCCGGCGGAAGTGCCACAGCCAGGCCAGCAGCGCGCCGTCCAGGCGTGGCTTGACCGAGAACGGGCTCTCCGGGCTGAACAGCCAGCGGACCCCCTTCGCCGGCACCCCGGGCTCGGCCAGCGGCGCCGAACCCTGGGTGCCGACGAAACCGGTGTTCCCGGCCGAGCAGGCCGCCGGGTCGCCGACCTCGCCCCGGTCCACCACCGTGACGGTGTGCCCGGCGCGGCTCAGGAACCAGGCGCAGCACAGCCCGACCACGCCGGCGCCGATGACCAGCACGTCGGGGTCGCGGCGGTCGGAGGTCGTCATCGTCGCCGCCGGTCAGAGCGTGACGACGAAGAAGCAGGTGGGCAGGTTCACCACGACCCGCTCCCAGATCTCGGCGCGCAACGCCACCCCCGGCTCGGCGAACGTGCCCGGCGGCGGTTCGGCGAAGCCGATCCGGGACCGGCCGGCGTCGAACAGCAGCGCGCCGTGGCCGAAGTCGCCGACGATCGCGGTGCCCGGGTCGACCAGGCGGGTACGCACGATGAAGACGCCGTTGTCCTCCACGTCGCGCATCAGCGAGCCGCTGCCGAGCAGCCGGTAGTAGTCGGCCGGGTTGATGATCAGCCCGTCGGCGGTGCTGCCCATCTGCTCGACCTCGTTGCAGGCGGACAGGATGGTCGAGCCGAACGGCCCCGGGTCGGTGAGCCGACCCAGGTCCGGCATGCCCAGCAGCCCGCCCTCGCCGCGCAGGATGGTGTGGTTCTCGGCGGTGGCCAGCCGCACCACCAGCCGGTAGTCGACGAACTGGGCGAAACTGACCGGGTCCTCCCAGAGGGTGTCCGGCACCTGCACCCACGCGGTGGTGGTGAGCAGCGGCGGGATGGGGGAGCGGTGGAAGTGGTTGGCCGCCTCCCGGCGCAGGTCGGCGCCGTCGACCGCCGGGTCCCCCTCGCGGGGCGGGCTCTCGTGCCAGTAGAACTCCTGCGGGTCCTCCGACAGGTTGACCACCTTCAGCACGTTCCGCGACGGGTAGCGGGGCTTGCGGCGGGAACTGGTCAGCGAGTCGGTGATCGTGACGTCGTAGTCGACGCTGGTGTCGAAGCCGTCCTTGGCGAACGCCTCGACGAACAGCCCGCCGGGCGACATCTGCGTCTTGCGCGCGGCGACCACCTCGGCGATGGTCCGCTTCACGGTGTCTACGGGTTGCGGCATCTGGTGTCCCTTCCTCAGGCCGGCTTGCGGGCGACGAACATGCCCCAGCCGAACTCGCCCCGGTCGATGGCCGCCTGGATCTCGTCGCAGGAGTCGGCGAAGTTCCCGATCCAGGTCCGCGCCGCCTCATCGGTCGTGGCCGCGGCGCGTTCGCGGGCGGTGCGGCCCAGCACCCGGTACGTCTGGCGGATGTGCGCGTCGAGGCTGCGCGCCACCACGTCCACGAACCCGGCCTCGATCAACGCCTCGCGGTAGCCGTCCAGCGAGTAGCCGCCGTTCCACCGCACCCGGTCGTAGACGTGTCGGCGGGCCGCCTCGCCGATCCGCTCGGTCGGCTGGAGGAAGTCGGAGACGGCCAGCACCCCGCCCGGGGCGAGCACCCGGAACATCTCGGCGTGGCTACGCGGCTTCTCGGGCACCAGGAACAGCGCGTCCTGGCTGACCACGTGCGTGAACGTGCCGTCGGCGTACGGCAGGGCGGTGGCCGAACCGTGCCGGAACGTCACGTCCAGCCCGGCGCCACGCTCGGCGCGCCGCTGCTCGGCGAACCGGATCCGCTCGATGCTCAGGTCCAGCCCTTCGCCCCGGCACCCGGTGCGCGCGGCCAGCCGCAGCAGGAAGTTGCCGCAGCCGCACCCGACGTCGAGCACCCGCGACGACGCGTCGATCCCGGCGTCGTCGGCGAGGATGTCCGAGGTCCGGTCCGCCGCCGCGTGGTAGTCGGCGTCGTCGTCGCCGGCGAAGTAGCCGGTGTGCAGCACGCCCTCGCTGTCCCAGAAGCTGAGGTACGTCTGCGTGGTCTGGTCGAAGAACTCGGAGACGTCGCGCTCGGTGAACTGGCTGGTCGTGGACATGGGCACTCCCTTGTGCGGCGGTCGGGTGGACTCAGGCGTAGGTGTCCTTGCGGACCCCGGTCAGGTGCGGCAGGTCGGGGCCGGTGGCGGCGGCGCCGCCGTCGATCAGGTGCACGCCGGCGGTCACGTACGACGCCCGCTCGCTGGCCAGGAACGCGGCCAGCGCGGCCACCTCCTCGGGGCGGGCCAGCCGGCCGACGGCGCTGTGATGGCCCATCGCGGCCAGCCGGGCCTCCACGTCGCCGTCGTCGCCGGCCAGCCGGGCCGCCGCGCGTTCCATCGGCGGGGTACGCACCCCGCCGGGCGCGAGCACGTTCACGGTGATCCCGTCCCGGCCCACGTCCACCGCGAGCCCCTGGGCGAAGCGGACCAGCGCGGCCCGGGTCACCCCGGACAGCACCAGCGGGCCGATCGGCACGCAGGCGGTCTCGGACGCGACCAGCAGCAGCCGGCCCCGGCCCGCGGCGCGCATGTGCGGCACCGCGGCCAGCGACAGCGCGACCGCGGGCAGCAGCACCCGGTCGACGGCCGCCCGGTAGTCGTCGGTGTCGAAGCCGGTGGCGGTGCCGATCGGCGGGCTGCCGCCGCTGGCCAGCAGCACGTCCACGCCGCCGAGGTCGATGGCGGCGTCGTCGACCCAGCGGGCGGCGGCGTCGGTGTCGGTGAGGTCCACGCCGGTCGCGCTGACCCGCCCGGTCGCCACCGCGCCCAGCTCCCGAACGGCGGCGGCGAGGCGGTCCGGGTCGCGCCCGCAGACCGCCACGTGCGCGCCCTCGGCGGCGAACTCCTTCGCGCAGGCCAGCCCGATGCCGCTGGTGCCGCCGGCGACCAGCGCCACCCGACCCTTGAGCCCCAGATCCACGTCCGTCACCCTCCCGTCTCGCCGACGCGGGTCGCCGCGCCGGTGGTCCCGGCCGGCCGGCCGGACCGGTAGCCGTAGCGGGTGGACTGCGGCCAGGCCAGCGCCGCCACGGCGAGGCGCTGCCGGCCGGTCAGCGTCCGTCGCCACCCGTCGTCGGTGTCCCGGATGACCGTCGCGCCGGTGCGGAACCGGTCCGGGTTGCCGGTCACCGTGTGGTTGCCGCGCAGCTCGACGGTCCGGTCGCGGACCGGGTTGCCGCCCGGGTCCGCGCCGACGAGCCGCAGCAGGGCGTCCACCGTGCCCGCCGGGTCGGCGGTGAAGTCCTCGTAGCGCAGGAACGTCGACCGGTCGGGGTGCCGGCGGTTGATCGCCGCCGAGGCCAGGTTGAACCCGTGCCAGTACGCGGTGCTGCGCGCCGCCGACATGGCGTACACGTAGTCCTTCGGCTCCCGCCAGGAGTGCGCCACCGCGCGCGGGTCGCGCACCAGGTGCAGCCAGTACGGCTCGACGCCGGGCACGTGCGGCAGCAACGCCGACTCGCCGGGAATCTTGGTGCTGTCCACGATGACCCGGGCGCCGGTGCGCGCGGCGATCTCCCGGTAGACCGCGCCGAGCAGGTCGGCGTGCGCGCGGGTGTCCGCGTCGTACGCGCCCCGGCGCAGCACCCGCCAGGTGTGCCGGGTCCGCAGCCCGGCGCGTTGCCGCCGGATCACCTCGGCGGCGTGCGCGTCCGGGGACGTCCCGGCCGGTCGGCCGACCGGCAGCACCGCCGACCACAGCGGACAGGCGGTCAGCGCCGCCCCGCAGCCGCACCTGTCGTTGACCCCACGGCCGGTGGAGTTCTTCCACAGGAAGTGCAGTTCGCCGACGTGCACCACGCCGGGCGCCTCACCGAGGACGTTGCCGATGATGGTGCTGCCGTTGCGACACCACCCGGTGACGCTGAGCACGGTCACGGGAGCATTCACGCGCGAACCTCCACGGGCTGCCCGACGGCGACCGGCTTGCCGATGCGCAGCGCCATGGCGGCGGCCACGATCGCGCCGGCCGCGCCGGCCACGAACACCGCCGGGTAGCCGAACCCGGCGGCGACCAGGCCGGTCGCCGGCCCCCACACCGCCAGCCCGAGATCCCAGAACGAGGTGTACGCCCCGATCGCTGCGCCCTGCCGCGCCGGGTCGGTGCGGTTCATCACCATCAGCGCCAGCGACGGGTGCAGTAGCGAGAACCCGACGCCCATCACCACCGCGCCGGCCACCGCGACCGGCAGGTTCGGCGCGACCGCGATGACCAGCAGCCCGACCGCCTCGCCGACCCCGCACCAGGTGGCCACCCGGCGCGGGCCGAGCCGGTCGGGCAGGTGCCCGATGACCAGCCGGGTGCCGGCGTAGACCGCGCTGAAGCAGCTCAGCACCACCACGCCGTGGCCGATCCCGCGCTCGTCCAGGTGCAGCACCACGAACGCGGCCAGTCCGGCGTACCCGGCGGCGCCGAACGTCAGCGCCACGCCGGGCAGCAGCGCGGGGCGCAGCAGCAGCCCGCCGCCCTTCGCCGCCGGCGCGGTACGCGGTGGCGCCGGCACCAGCGCGACGAGCGCCGCGCCGACGGCCGGGGCGGCCGCGCTGAGCACCCACACCGCCGGGTACCCGGCCTGCTGCACGGTCGCACCGAGGAACGTGCCGGCGGAGATGCCGCCCCACATGCTCACCCCGTACAGGCCGATGAGCTGGCCGCGCCGGTGGTGCGGGGCGAGCTGGACGATCCACACCGCACCGGCGGTGAACAGGGCCGCCTCACCGGCGCCGAGCAGCAGCCGGACCGCCACCAGCGCCGGCACACCCAGCGGCGCCAGGTACAGCAGCCCGCCGGCGGCCACCACCAGCGCCCCGGTCAGCATCACGGTGCGGTGGCCGTACCGGTCGGCGAGCGCCCCCGCGACCGGCCGGACCAGCAACGCGGTCACCGCGGTCACGGTGACCACGACGCCGACGGTGAGGTCGCCCGCGCCGTGCCGCTCCCGCAGGAACCCGGGCAGCACCGGGATGACCGCGGTCAGCCCGAGGTAGCCGGCGAACAATCCGCCGAGCAGCCCGACCAGCGCGAGCCGGGGCAGCGGCTGCTCCTCGGTGGCCGCGCCGCTCACGGCCGCGCCAGCGCGGCGTCGCGGGCGTCGGCCACCTTGCGGACCGCGCGGACCAGGTCGTCGCAGTCGTCCGGGGTGAGGTTGGACGACAGCGGCACGTCGACGGTCTCGGTGAGCAGCCGCGCGGTGCGCGGCAGCATCGCCCGGACCTCCCCGGGGTCGGCGCTGTCGTAGAGGAAGCGCCAGTTCCAGAACGCCCGGACGTTGAGGTCGTCGTCCGCGCCGATGTTGCGCGCGTCGATCCCCTCCGCCCGCAGCGCCCGGGTGAACCACCCCGCGTCGCCGCCGGGCACGCGGAACAGGAACGCCTCCCCGAGGTACGCCCCGGGCGCGACCGGCCGCCGCGCCACGATGCCGGGCACGTCGGCCAGGGCCCGGGAGACGTGCGCGTAGTTGCGGTGGAACAGCGCCAGCCGCTGCGGCAGCCGGGTCAGCTCGGCCCGCAGCAGGGCGGCCCGGATCTCGTCCATCCGCAGGCTGAGCAGGGGCAGGTCCAGGCCGGTGAGCGTCGGCTCGCCCGCCGGGAAGTGCCGCCGCAGCCGCCCCTCGTACGCCCCGGACAGCGCGACCGCCCGGGCGAAGAGCGTGCTGTCATCGGTGACCAGGAAGCCGCCCTCACCGCAGTTGAGCGCCTTGTCGGACTGGGTGCTGAACGCCCCGGCCGCCCCGAACGTGCCGAGCTTGCGGCCGTTGAGTTCCGCGCCGAGCGCCGGTACGGCGTCCTCGATCAGCGGCACGCCCATCTCGGCGGCGAAGGCGGCGAGCGCCTCGACGTCGGCGGCGAACCCGCGCATGTGCACCACCATGACCGCGCGGATGTCGGGCCGCCACCGCCGGCGCAGGTCGTCGAGGTCCATCCGCAGGTCGTCGTCGACCTCGACCAGGAATGGCCGGCAGCCGGCCAGCACAATGGCGCTCGGCGTGGCGACAAAAGTGAATCCGGGGCAGGCGACCAATGAGCCGGCCGGCACTCCGGCGCCCATCAGGGCGAGGGCGAGCGCGGCGGTGCCGCTGGAAACCGCGAGAGCGTGCCGGGTGCCGAAATAGCGGCACAGTTCGTCCTCGAATCGGCCGCATTCGGTCTCGTTCTGCGGCCGGTGGTCGTATCGGAAGTAGAGATGACTGCGGATGGCCCGAATTGCGGCGTCCTCGTCCTCGGCGTGTACGAATACCGCGCCTTTGTCGTAGGTGGGCCACGGCGTGCGCCGGACCGGCCGTCCGCCGTGCAGGGCGAGCTGTCTTTCCAGCTCAGCGCCGTGCGAAGCCGGCCTCGGCCGACTCGGGGCGGGAGCGTCGTTGTTCCCGTTCACCGGCGGACTCCTCGGGCGAGCGGTGGCAATTCCTATCCGATCGATAGGATTTACCGGGCGCGCGCCGGGCACGATTGCCCGGCGGAATCTCGCGGTCCCGGCGCGATCCCGTCGAGGGGTGGGAAATGCCACCAGATCCGACATTGGCATGCGGTGGATCCAGTGACCATCATGATTGTCCTCCGGATCGCCACCGTCAACATCTCGAAGAATGGTTGCTGACAGTGACAGTGGACAATAAGGAACTGTCCCTCGTGGTGCGTGCCGCGCCGGTCGGCTCGTCCCGCCGCACCCGCTCGTGCCGCCGCTCTTGTCGTCGCACCTCCCCGCCCCTCGGGCGCGCGGCCCGTCGGCCCCGGCCGGCCCGCGTCGACCCTCGTCGGTCGGTGACGGATTGTGAGCGGGAGGGCGGGCCGACGACCCCTCGCCCCACTGCCTTTGCTCTGCAGCCGCGGACGCATCGGTGACGCACGGCCACCGCTGCGCGGATGGCTGCAGAGCAAAGGCAGCGAGCGCCGCACCCTGCCGGAACGACGTATTCCCGGGCAATGCCTGGTCAGGGAGGCTTTGCATCGAACGCGCGCCGTTGACATGCAGGCGGACGTCCGTCACCCCACGTGACCGCTCCGGCGGCGTACCCTTCCTCACCGAGCGTCACCGGACCGGGGTCGTCGGCCGACCGGCGGAGACCGGCGCGCCGGCGGGCGGCGCGGCGACCGGCCGTCAGGCGTTCCGCCAGGCCTTGACCAGCTCGGGCACGGACGCGTACCGCGCGCCCGGGTCGGCCCGGGTGGCCCGCTCCACGACCGCCGCGGCGCGGTCGCCGCCGCGCCAGCCCGACGGCCCGTCGAGCAGGTGGTGCAGCGTGCGGCCCACCGCGTGGACGGTCGTGCGCTCGTCGATCACCGCGCCCCGGGTCAGCTCCTCCGGCGAGAGGTAGCGGCGGGAACCGGGCAACCGCTCGGAGTCCAGGACGAACGGGCCCGGCCGGTACTCGTCCAGGTCGATCAGCCGCATCCGGCGCGCGTCGAAGTCGTAGAGGAAGCATCCGTCGTACAGGTCCACCGCGACGTAGCCAGCCGCGCTGACGGCCAGGTGGGCGTCGAGGATCACCGCCAGGGCCGCGCGCACCTCGGCGACCGGGAGGCGCTGGAAGCGGGCCAGGCCGGTGCGGTCCGAGCCGTGCACGGTGGCGTGATTGAGCACGGTGCCGTCGCACCACGGGTACACCAGCGTGGGCCCGTCGGTGCCGTCGCGCACCAGTTCCGGCCGGACGATGCCCGGGTGCCGGACGGCGGCATGCAGGCCGAGGACCCGGGTGAGCGAGGCCCGCGCCTGCGGTGTCCGGGCCCGCTTGACGAACCAGCGCCGGCCCGCCGCCCGCACACCGTAGGAGACGCACCCGGAGTCCTGGTCGCCGAAGACCACGAACGCGTCGGCCGGGTCGAACGCGAACACCCACCCAGGCTAGCGCCGGGGCAGCGGCGTCCGGGCGGATGTTCACCCCGGCGTGACCACCTCGATGACGTCGGCCGGCGTGCGGCGTGGCGCCGGCGGCAGATCCTCGTCCGGCCCCCAGCCGACCCGCACCACCAGGTAGGGGTCGCCGATGCCGGCGAGCAGGTCACGCATCATCCGGCGCGGCCAGGCCAGCTCGATCGCATCGCTGAGCGGCGCGCCGGCCAACCCCTCGGCGGTCGCGGTGAGCAGCAGCGCCGACAGTGCCTCGCCGCCGCGCAGCCAGGCCCGCGGCTCGTCCCGGTCGCCGAACAGGATCAGGTACGCCGCGCCGCGGTCGAAGTCCGCGCCGGCGGTCAGCCCGGCCGCCCCGCCGGGTGCGTGGTCGCGCAGCGGGACGCGCCGGGGCGCCGGCCGGACCGCGGTGGTCGTGGGCACGCCGTCGCCGCTGCCCGCCGGGCGGTTCGTCCACCGGCGCAGCTCCTCCCGGTACGCCGGGTCGGCCAGCTCCGCGTCTGCGGCGCGACCGGTGGACACGGCCAGCATCGGCATCTGGTCCGGGCGGACCACGTGCAGGTGCGCGCCCTGCGCCTCGACGGCGTCGGTGAGCCGGGTCAGCACCCACTCGGGGACCGGCCGGTCGCCGTACGCGCGTCGGTCGGTACGGCGGCGCGGGATCGCCTCGACCAGCCGCAGCGCCGCCACGTCCAGCGCGGTCGGGCCGGTGGCGCGCAGTCGCGCCAGCAGCGTCGGGTCGGCCGGGTCGGGCAGCCGCTCGACGGTGACCGCCCAGCCGGCGGCGGCGAGCGACACCCGGGCGTGGTGCAGGGCCGCGCCGCAGCTCAGGATCAGCAGCCGGCCGTCCGGGTCGGTGTGCGCGAGTTGCCGGTCCGGGTCGGCGCGCAGCTCCAGCGTGTCCGCGTCGACGCGCCACCGCCACGGCTGGGTGTTGAACACCGAGGGGGCGTGCAGGGATTGCCGGGCGGCCGCCTCCAGCACCCGTACCGCCGGATTCTGCTGCGTGCGGGTCGATGACCGGTCCATGGCGGCGCCTCCTCGTTGCTCGTCCCCCTTCCGAGGCTGCCCGCTGCCGGCGCGAGGGCACAGGGCCGGAGGACCCGGTCCACCCGAGCCCTGCGACCCGGGTGGCCCGGGTGGCCCGGGTGGCCCGGGTGGTTAAGCGGGGGCCCCTGCTTTACCGGGAGCGTTAAGCGGGGGCCCCGCCTTGCTCCGGGGGAACGGCGAGGGCGATGGTCAGGTCGAGGACCGTGGCGGGGTCGTGCAGGCGGTCGCCGAACAGCTCCCGCAGCTTGCCCATCCGGTAGCGGACGGTCTGCGGGTGCACGAACAGGTCCGCCGCCACGTCGTCGCGGCGTCCCTGGTGCAGCAGCCACGACCGCAGCGTCTCGGCGAGGCGGTGCGCGGTGGCCGGCGGCAGCGCGGCGAGCGGGGCCAGGGCCTGGGTACGCAGGTCGGCCAGCGCCTCCGGGTCCATGCTGAGCAGCAGCGCGGCGAGGTGCCGCTCGGTGTCGACCGGCCCGGCGTCCGCCTCGCCGAGGCCGAGCGCGAGGGCCCTCGCGGCCCGCTGGTAGGAGGTGGCGACCCGGTGCCAGGGGCGGGCCGGGCCGAGCACCGCCCGGTGGCCGTGCAGCAGCCGGACCAGTTGCCGGCGCCGGCCGCCGTGCGCGTCCGGCACCAGCAGCACCACCATCTCCTCGGCCGGGCGCATCCCGGGCAGGTCCTCGCCGCTCTCCAGCGTCTGCGGGCCGAGCAGAGCGAGCACCGCGCGCAGGTGCCGGCGGGGCAGCAGCACCACGGTCAGCGTCTGCGGCGGCGGCCAGTCGGCCCGCTCCGCGCTGCGCCGCAACGACTCCTCCGGCTCGCCGGCCAGCAACTGCCGGGTGAGCCGTTCCAGGTCCCGGCGGCGTACCCGGCCGGCGCTGACCAGCTCGTCGGCGTGCCCGGCCACGCTGGCCGCGGACAACTCGTCGATGTAGGCGAACATCAGCTCGGCGAACTCGGCCACCGTCTCGGCGGCCAGCCCGCTGCGCACGGTGGTGGTGGACACCTCCCGCCAGGCCACCCGGGCGCCCACCCGGTACGCGGCCAGCAGCGCGTCCATGCTCCGCCCGGCGCGCGCCTCGCCGCTGCCCAGCGCGTACGCGGCCTCCAGCGCCGGGGCCAGCGGAGTGCTCGGGTCGAACGCCTGGGTACCCTCGATGAGCTGGAGGAACGTGCCGAGCGCGATGCGTACCGCGTTCTCGATCTTCTCGCGCATGGTGCCGGTGAGCGCGCCGGAGTAGTCCGGCACCTCGGCGGTGATCGCGGTGACCGTCCGCTCGGCGACCATCGGCAGCCGGCCGCGCAGCATCGCCGCCACCTCGGCGTCGAGATCGAGATGGGCGGCGCGCGGCCCGGTCCCGGTCCCCTGCGTCATCTTGTTCCCTCCGAACAAAAACCTGTGGCCGTTTCACCTTTGCCGGTCAAGATGTTATGCGATCCCGCAGCCACGCTGGTCATATGACCACAACTGCGCCCCGCCGCTCCCAGAAGGTCTCCTTCCGGGACAGGCTGCTGCGGCTGGCCGGCACGGTCACCACCCCGCTGCTGCCGGGCGACTACCTCGACCTGGTCGCGCCGCTGCGGGCCGGTGCGCCGCTGCGCGGCCGGATCGTCGCCGTCCGCCCGGAGACCCGGGACGCGGCGACGCTGGTGATCCAGCCCGGTCGCGGCTGGCAGGGGCACCTGCCGGGGCAGTACGTGCGCCTCGGCGTGGACGTCGACGGGGTGCGGCAGTGGCGCGCGTACTCGGTCACTTCGGTGCCCGGCGCGGCGGACGGCCGGATCTCCGTGACCGTGAAGGCGATCCCCGACGGCAAGGTCAGCAACCACCTGGTCCGCCGGATCCGGCCCGGCACGATCGTCCAGCTCGATCAGGCGCAGGGCGACTTCGTGCTGCCCACGGCCACGCCCGAGCGGGTCCTGTTCCTCACCGCCGGCAGCGGCATCACCCCGGTCATGGGGATGCTGCGCGCCGGCCTCACCGACCGGGCCGACGTGGTGCTGGTGCACTCGGCGCCCACCCGCGACGACGTCATCTTCGGTGCCGAGCTGCGGGCGCTGGCCGAACGCGGCGCGGTACGCCTGGTCGAGCGGCACACCGACACCTCCGGCCTGCTCGACGTGGCCGAGCTGGACGACCTCGTACCCGACCACGCGCAGCGGCACACCTGGGCCTGCGGGCCGCTGGGTCTGCTCGACGCCGCCGAGGCGCACTGGGCGCGGCGCGGGTGCGCGGAGAAGCTGCACACCGAACGGTTCCGACCGACCGTGATCACGCCGGGCGACGGCGGCACGGTGACCTTCACCGGGGCGGGGGTGACCGTCGAGGCCGACGGCGCCACCACCCTGCTCGACGCGGGGGAGAACGCGGGGGTGCTCATGCCCTCGGGCTGCCGGATGGGGATCTGTTACGGCTGCGTCGTGCCGCTGCGCCAGGGCGCCGTGCGCGACCTGCGCAACGGCGACGTCACCATGGCGGTGCCGGGCGACGGCGTACGGATCCAGACCTGCGTGTCGGCGGCCGCCGGTACCTGCGACATCGAACTCTGAGGAGCCACCGACGTGACCGTGATCCAGAAGAAGGCCGACAACCCGATCGCCCACCTGAGCGCCGAGGACATCGAAATCATCGGCAAGGAGCTGGATGCGATCCGGGACCGGGTCCTCGCCGACCGGGGGGAGCGGGACGCCCGCTACATCCGCAAGGTGATCAAGACCCAGCGGACGCTGGAGATCAGCAGTCGCGCGGTGCTGCTGTTCTCGCTGTTCCCGCCGGCCTGGATCGTCGGCACGGCCGGCCTGTCGATCGCCAAGATCCTCGACAACATGGAGATCGGGCACAACGTCCTGCACGGCCAGTGGGACTGGATGCGTGACCCGAAGATCCACTCCACCACCTGGGACTGGGACCACGTCTCCCCGGCCGACCAGTGGAAGCAGTCGCACAACGAGCTGCACCACCGCTTCACCAACGTCGTCGGCAAGGACAACGACCTCGGGTACGGCATCATGCGCGTCGACGAGGACCAGCCGTGGCACCCGATGCACCTGGGCCAGCCGGTGTGGAACCTGCTCAACGCCGCGTTCTTCGAGTACGGCATCGCCGCGTACGACATGGAGCTGGGCGACCACCTCAAGCAGAAGCGGCTGAAGGACCCGAAGTTCCGGGCCAAGGCGAAGGCGGTCGGCCGCAAGATCCGCAAGCAGGTGCTCAAGGACTACGTGGTCCACCCGCTGCTCTCCGGCCCCTCGTTCCTGTCCACGCTCGCCGCCACGTTCACCGCCAACCTGATCCGCAACGTGTGGAGCCACTCGGTGATCATGTGCGGGCACTTCCCGAGCGGCGTGGAGACGTTCGAGAAGACCTCCATCGAGGGCGAGACGCGCGGCGAGTGGTACCTGCGGCAGATGCTCGGCTCGGCCAACATCAGCGGCCCCCGCCTGCTGCACATCATGACCGGCAACCTGTCGTTCCAGATCGAGCACCACCTCTTCCCCGACCTGCCGAGCAACCGCTACCAGGAGATCGCCCCGCAGGTGCGGGCGCTGTTCGACAGGTACGGCCTGCGCTACACCACCGGCCCGCTGCCCAAGCAGGTCGCCTCCGCCTGGTGGAAGGTCATCCGCCTGTCGCTGCCCAACCGGCGCGACCGCCGCCAGCCGGTCGCCCCCGCCCCGCTGGTCCCCACCGCTGCCGCCTGACCGGCACGTGCACGGCCGGTGAACTTCCCCCCACCGGCACCCGCATAGTCGGTGTCTTCGCAGCTCAGACCGCTTTTTGCGGTCGTCGGGCCAGCCCTGTGTCCCCGTACACTCGCGCCATGCCGATGCAGCGGGACGCCGCGCCGCCGCCGGGCGCCGGCCGGCGGGTGGTGATGCTCGTCGACAACGCGGTCGAGGGTGACTCGCGGGTGCAGAAGGCCGCCCGGTCCGCCGCCGACGCCGGCTGGCACGTCACCCTCCTCGGCTGCGCCCGCACCGACACCGGGCGCCGCTGGCAGCTCGGCGACGCCGACGTACGCGTGCTGCCGCTGGACCCGCCCCCCACCGTGGCCGCCGAGGTGCGCGCCCCGCACCACGCGGGCACGGCCGCAGCCGGCCTGCGGGGGCGGCTGGTGGCGCACGGCGGGCTGCCGTTGCGGGCCGCCCGGCTGGCCCGCCGACCGGTGGAGCACGCCCAGGTCCGCTACTGGCAGGCACGACTCGGCGACCGGGCCTGGCGTCGGCTGGAGCCGGGGCTCTGGGACTACGAGCGGGTCGCCGGCCCGATCCTGGACGAGCTGGACCCCGACCTGATCCACGCGCACGACTTCCGGATGCTGGGCGTGGCCGCCCGCGCGGTCGAACGCGCCCGTGCCCGGGGACGCTCCGTGAAGCTGGTCTGGGACGCCCACGAGTGGCTTCCCGGCGCCCGGCCCCGCCGCGACGACGCCCGGTGGCTGCCCGCCCACCTGGGCTACGTCCGCGAGTACGTGGGCCACGCCGACGCGGTCGTCACCGTCTCCGACACGCTCGCCGACCTGCTGGTCCGCGACCACGACCTGCCCGAGCGACCCACCGTCGTGCTCAACGCGCCGGTCGCCGGGAACGAGCCGGCCGGCGAGCCGGCGCCCGACCTGCGCGCCCGCTGCGGCGTGGCCGCCGACACCCCGCTGCTGGTCTACAGCGGGGCGATGGCCGTGCAGCGGGGCGTGGACACCGTGGTCGACGCGCTGCCCCGGCTGCCCGGCGTACACCTGGCCCTGGTCGTCGCCGACCCGTCCGCCCGGTACGTCCGCCAGGTCGTCGCCCGCGCCGCCCGGTGCGGCGTGGCCGAGCGGGTGCACGTCGTGCCGTACGTGCCGCACCGGCAGCTCGTCGCGTTCCTCGGCGGCGCCGACGTCGGGCTCATCCCGCTGCACCACTGGCCCAACCACGAGATCGCGCTGATCACCAAGTTCTTCGAGTACGCGCACGCGCGCCTGCCGATCGTGGTCAGCGACGTCCGCACCATGGCCGACACGGTCCGGGCCACCGGCCAGGGTGAGGTGTTCCGGGCCCGGGACGCCGCCGACCTGGCCCGCGCCGTCCGGGCGGTGCTCGCCGATCCGGCCCGCTACCGCGCCGCGTACCAGGCGCCCGACTCACCCCTGCCCACCTGGACCTGGGAGTCCCAGGCCGAGCGCCTCAACGCCCTCTACCGCCACCTCCTGACCCCCAGCCCCGCCCCCACTCCCACCCCTGACCAGCCCACCCGCCCTCACCCCCGCCCACCCCGCCCTGCCCCTGCCGGCCCCTGCGCCCCGTCCTGCCCCGCCCACCCCGCCCTGCCCCTGCCGGCCCCGCCCGCCCCGTCCTGCCCCGCCCCGCCCCGCCCCGCCCCGCGATCTTGGACTTGTGGCACCTCGCAAGAGCCATGAATGCCGCATGTCAGGCGCCACAACTCCAAGATCGACGACGTGGTGGCGGAACCGGGGTCGCCCGGCGCGACATGAGGAACCGGGTCGCATGCTCCCGACCTGCGCTCGGCGTGACCCCGGCTTCCAGCCGGCTGGAACGTCATGGGTGTCTGCGGGGCTGGTTGGCACCCATGACGTTCCACTCGTCGCGCCAAGGCGCTCGGCATCGACGTTGACCATGAAGTTGACGGCGACAAATCGGGCACCAGAAACTGCTAACTTCATGATCGATTGGGCAGGGCAGGGCAGGGCAGGGCAGGGCAGGGCAGGGCAGGGCAGGGCAGGGCAGGGCAGGGCAGGGCAGGGCAGGGCAGGGCAGGGCAGGGCAGGGCAGGGCAGGGGCCGGGCGGGGGCCGGGCGGGCCGGGGCCGGGCGGGCTGGGTCGGGCCGGGCGGGCTGGGCAGGGCCGGCGGCAGGGCGGGGAAAGGGGTGGGCGTGGGGGAGAGGGTGGGTTAGCGTTGAGGGCATGCAGAGCAGGCGACTGATGACCGCCGCAACCGCGCGAGCTTCTTGCTCGCCGGTTGCCGCCGCCTGACCTGCCCCATCCCCACGCCGGCGACCGGAAACGGTCCGTCGGCGTCGTCGTGTCACGCCACCTTTCGGCGGACCGTCCGGACGCCCGTACCCGGAAGGCACCCGCCATGACACCCGACGAGATCATCCGTACCTTCGAGGACCACTACCACCGCCTCGGCCACTCCGACGCGCCGGAGAGTTCCCTGGTGCCGCCGCCCGGCGACCCGGTGCTGTTCACCACGTCCGGCATGCACCCGCTCACGCCGTACCTGCTGGGGCGCCCGCATCCGGGTGGACGCCGCCTGGTCAACGTGCAGCGGTGCCTGCGCACCACCGACCTGGACGAGGTCGGCGACCGTACCCATCTGACCGTGTTCCAGATGCTCGGCTCCTGGTCGCTCGGCGACTACGACATCGTGACCAGCCTGCGCTGGGGCTTCGAGCTGCTCACCGACGGCTACCGCATTCCGCCGGAGAGGCTGCACGCGACGGTGTTCGGCGGCGACGACCACCTCGGCCCGGACGAGACGGCGCGCGAGACGTGGACCGCGCTCGGCGTGCCGGTGGAGGCGCTCGGCGAGGACAACTGGTGGTCCAACGGGCCGACCGGCCCGTGCGGGCCGGACTCGGAGATCTTCGTGTGGACCGGTGACGGGCCGCCCACCGGCACCCCGAGCGGCGACGATCGCTGGGTCGAGGTGTGGAACCACGTGCAGATGCGCTACCACCGCCACCCCGACGGCCGGCTCACGCCGTTGCCGCTGTCCAGCATCGACACCGGGATGGGCCTGGAACGGCTGGAGATGGTGCTGCGCGGAGAGACGTCGGTGTTCACCGGCGACGGGCTGCGCCCGTGGGTGGACGCGGTCCGCGAGCGGTGGGACCTGCCCGAGACCGACCGGCGGGTGGTCGCGGACCACCTGCGCTCCGCGGTGGTCGTGCTCGCCGACGGGGTACGGCCGGGCAACACCGGCCGCGGCTACGTGCTGCGCCGGCTGGTGCGCCGGGCGTTGACCGTGCTGTGGCGCGACGACGAGACGCGCAGCCTGGCGGAGTTGCCGCCCGGCGGGTACCCGGACACGCTGCGCCGGTTCCGCCGGCCGGTCGACCCCGGCCCGCTGCGGGAGGTGCTGGGCGACGAGGAGCGCCGGTTCCGCGAGCTGTTGCGGCGCGGCCGGCCGCTGGTCGACCGGGTCCGCGCGCGGGGTCCGCTGACCGAACGTGACTACCACTGGCTGCACGACACCCACGGGCTGCCCCGCGAGCTGGTCGACGGCCTGCTCACCGACGCGGCCTGAGCGGTGGCCGCCCGGGCCGGCCGGTGCCAGACTCGGGGCAGACGTCGCGCGAGGGAAGAGGGCCCATGACCGGGTACGAGGTGCGGCCGGACGAGGAGACGGTGTCGTTGCTCGGCGCCGAGGTGCACGTCACCGACCCGGTCGGGCTGCTCGCCGCAGCCGTGGACGGGCCGGTGGAGTTGCTGGCCGGCGCGAATTTCCCCGCCCCGGTGCGGGAGGTGCGCTGCACCGTGCGCGCCGACACCGACGACGGGCGGCCGGTGCACCGCTTCGAGGCGTACCTGCGGGTGGAGGCCGCGCCGGCGGGCCTGCTCGCGCTCGGGTTGGCCGGCCCGGTCGGCCTGCTGCTCGCCGAGCGGCTCGCCGCGCGCGCCGGCGACGGCCCGGCCGCCGCCGCGGTGGGCCGGGCCGCGGCCGAGGCGAGCCGCCGGCTCGGGCTGCGGCCCGCCGGCACCGCCCTCGCCACGCCGCCGCGTGACCCGGCCGGCCGGGCGGTGCTGGCCGCCGCCGAGGCCGCCGGCGTGCGACCCCGCGTCGAGCAGGAGAACGGCACGGTACGCATCCGCGTCGACGTGCCGAGCGCCGAGGTGGGGCCGGAGCACCTGCGCGCCGTGCTCGGCCTGCTGTTCCAGGCGGTCCGCGAACTGACCGGCGACAGCGTCGAGCCGACCGTGCTGCGCGGGCGGACGTACCTGGTGGGGCGGCGGCCGGTGGCGGTGGCCGCGCCGCGCAGCGAGACGGTGACCCTCGACCAGGTCGGCGGCCTGGCCGACGTGGTCGCCCGGTTCCGCGAGGTGGCGGTGTCGTTCCGGCATCCGCAGGCGATGGCCCGCTGGGGCGCGCGCCGGCCGCAGGGCATCCTGATGTACGGGCCGCCGGGCACCGGCAAGACCATGCTGGCCCGGGCGCTCGCCAACGAGGTCGGCGCGGACTTCGTGGAGATCCGCACCCCGGAGATCCTGGACAAGTACCTCGGCGGCTCCGAGCGCAACATCAAGCGCATCTTCCGCGACGCCCGCCGCTACCGCCGGCCCACCGTGATGCTCTTCGACGAGTTCGACTCGATCATCAGCTACGCCGGGGCCGGTGGCGACGCGGCCAGCCAGGCCGTCAACGCGGTCGCCGGCATCTTCAAGCAGGAGATGAACACGCTGTTCGAGGAGAACCCGGACGTCATCGTGGTGGCCACCACCAACTTCCCGCAGCGCGTCGACGCCTCGCTGATCCGCTCCGGCCGTTTCGACCTGAAGATCGCCATCCCCGCCCCGGACGACACCGGCCGCGCGGAGATCCTCGGCAAGATGATCCGGGAGCTGATCGAGCGGCACGAACGCCCCGGTTTCCGGATGTTCGCCGACGACGTGGACCCGGCCGCCCTGACCGCAGACACCGCCGGGCTCACCGGCGCGGACCTCCGCGAGTCGCTGCGCCGGGTGCAACTCGCCAAGGCGCTGCGCGAGGCCGCGGAGGGTGCGCCGCCGGCCCCGATCAGCCAGGATGATCTGCGGGAGGCCGTCGCCGGGTTGCGCCGCGGCTGAGGAGGAAGGGGCCCGCGTTGTCGTCGTCCGAACTGTTGCTCTCCCGTCGCGACCTGGCGTTCCTGCTGCACGACTGGCTGGACGTGAGCCGGCTGACCGAGCGGCCCCGCTACGCCGAGCACTCCCGGGAGACGTTCGACGCGGTGCTCGACCTCGCCGCCCGGGTCGCCGCCGAGCGCTTCGCCCCGCACAATCGGGCCGCCGACACGAGCGAGCCCACCGTCGACGGCGGACGGGTGCGCACCCTCCCGCAGGTCAAGGCGGCGCTGGACGCGTTCGCCGACACCGGTCTGTTCGCCGCCACCCTGGACGAGTCGGTCGGCGGCATGCAGCTCCCGCACGCAGTGGCCGCCGCCGCGTTCGCCTGGTTCCAGGCCGCCAACGTGGGCACCTCGGCGTACCCGTTCCTCACCCTCGGCAACGCCAACCTGCTGCTCGCCCACGGCAGCGCCGAGCAGGTCGACACCTGGGTCCGGCCGATGGTCGAGGGCCGGTTCTTCGGCACCATGTGCCTGTCCGAGCCGCAGGCCGGCAGCTCGCTGGCCGACCTCACCACCCGCGCCGAACCGCAGGACGACGGCACCTACCGGATCACCGGCACCAAGATGTGGATCTCCGCGGGTGACCACGAGCTGGCCGAGAACATCGTCCACCTGGTGCTGGCCCGCATCCCCGGCGGGCCGCCCGGCGTGAAGGGCCTGTCCCTGTTCGTCGTGCCGAAGGTGCTGCTCGGCGACGACGGCGCGCTCGGCCCGCGCAACGACGTGGTGCTGGTCGGGCTCAACCACAAGCTCGGCTACCGGGGCACCACCAACACGCTGCTCAACTTCGGCGAGGGCGTGCACCGCCCGTACGGGCGGGCCGGCGCGGTCGGCCAGCTCGTGGGGCAGCCGCACCAGGGGCTGGCGCTGATGTTCCACATGATGAACGAGGCGCGCATCGGCATCGGCGCCGGCGCCACCGCGCTCGGCTACACCGGCTACCTGAAGTCCGTCGCGTACGCCCGGCAGCGCCCGCAGGGCCGCCCGCTCGCCGACAAGGACCCCACCACGCCGCAGGTGCCGATCGTCGCCCACCCCGACGTACGTCGGATGCTGCTGGCCCAGAAGAGCTGGGTGGAGGGCGCGCTCGCGCTGGTGCTCTACTGCGGACGGCTGCTCGACGAGGAGAAGACCGCGCCCACCGAGGCCGACCGGGAGCGCGCGCACCTGCTGCTGGACCTGCTCACCCCGATCGCCAAGAGCTGGCCGTCGCAGTGGTGCCTGGCCGCCAACGACCTGGCCATCCAGGTGCACGGCGGCTACGGCTACACCCGCGACTACGACGTCGAGCAGCACTGGCGGGACAACCGCCTCAACCCCATCCACGAGGGCACCCACGGCATCCAGGCGCTCGACCTGCTCGGCCGCAAGGTCACCATGCGCGACGGGGCGGCGCT
This sequence comes from Micromonospora ferruginea, assembly GCF_013694245.2. Lineage (NCBI taxonomy): Bacteria > Bacillati > Actinomycetota > Actinomycetes > Micromonosporales > Micromonosporaceae > Micromonospora > Micromonospora robiginosa. The sequence continues at coordinate 2,872,539 of NZ_CP059322.2, read as the reverse complement.
GGAGCTGCTGACGGAGACGATGCGCGCCACGATCGACCGGGCCTGGAAGGCGGACGGGTCCGCCACCGAGCTGGCCGGGCCGCTCGCGGCGGCGGTGGACCGGATCGCGGTGGTGACCCGGCGGCTGTGGGCGACCGGCGATCCGGAGCTGGCGCTGGCGAACGCGTCGGTCTACCTGGAGGCGGTCGGGCACGTGGTGGTCGCCTGGCTGTGGCTGGAGCAGGTGCTGGCGGTGGAGGCGTCCGGGTCCCTGGAGGAGGGGTTCGCCGCCGGGAAGCGGGCGGCGGCGCGCTACTTCTACCGGTGGGAGCTGCCGAAGGTCGGGCCGCAGTTCGACCTGCTGGAGAGCCTGGACCGAACCACGCTGGACATGCGGGAGAGCTGGTTCTGAGCCCTGTGAGCCGAGAGCCATCTCCCTCCCCGCCGAGGACTACCGATTGTGGATCGTGGAGGCGGACGAGTATGGCCAGGAAGACCGACACGATCGGCGCCCGGATTCGTTACTGGCGGATGCGCCGTGGCGGGATGAGTCAGGCCGTCCTCGCCGGGCTGGCCGGAGTCAGTCAGTCCTACATCTCCCAGGTCGAGTCCGGCCGCAAGACGATCGACCGGCGGTCCACGTTGGTTTCGGTCGCCGCCGCGTTGCAGGTGACGGTCGCGGATCTGCTCGGTCAGGGCGCCGAGACCGGTGACCCGGCCCGCGAGCGCGCCGCCGAGTGCGTGCCGGCGATCTGGTCCGCGCTCATCGAGATCGAGGACGGCGAGCGGCGGCCGGCCACGCGCACGGCACGGGAACTGGCCGCTGACGTCGGGCGCAGCGAGCAGCTTCGTCATCGCTCGAACTTCCCGGCTATGGCTCAGATGCTGCCGGGCCTCCTGCTGGAGGCTGCCGCGGCGGGCGGGACCGCGCTCGCGCAGGTGGCGTACCAGGCGTCGGCCTGCCTGCGGCACCTCGGGTACCGGCACCTGGCGCTGAACGCGGCCCGGGTCGCGGTGGCGGCAGCCGAGGACACCGAGGATCCGGCGTGGCTGGGCGCGTCCCGCTTCGCGTACGCGCAGAGCCTGCCCATCGAGTCGGCGTCCCTGGCGGCCCGGGCAGCCGACCGCTCTCTGGCGGAACTCCACTCCGTCGCCTTCGATGAACGGGTTCGGCAGATGCTGGGCCAGTTGCACCTCTCGGCCGCTCTGGCGTCAACGGTGAGCGGACGGCCTGATCTGGCGCGCGACCACCTGACCGAGGCGGCTCGGGAGGCCGCGACGTTGGGAGATCCCCAGGACGGGATGGGGTTCAACGGCTGCGGGTTCGGGCCAACCAACGTGGCGTTGTGGGAGATGTCGATCGCCGGTGAGTCGGGCGAGCCCGGCCGGGTGATTGAGCTGTCCCGAACGGTGCGTCCTCAGGTTCTCGCCGCCTCGATCCGGCAGATGTCGTACTGGCTCGACCTCGGGCGCGCGCTGGCCGATTCTGGTCGCCGGGATGCCGAGGCGCTCGCGGCGTTCATCCGCGCGGAGCAGGCCGCGCCGGTGCCGTTCTCGCTCAATCCGCTCGCGCAGGATGCGGTTGTCGCGATGGCCCAGCGGGCCAAGCGCCGCGCTCTGCCCAACGACCTTCGCCTGCTGGCCGGACGTCTCGGGCTCACCCTCGCCCCATAACCAGGGGTAATTGTGTCCCCACCCTCCGCTCCTAACGTCCGCTGTGGGTGAGGCGGAAGCCTCATCCTCCTCAGCAGACGGAGGTGGGCATGGGCGGTCGGCGAAGTCGGACCGGAAGCCGCAGCGGTCAGCAGATCCAGGCTGCGGAGTGGGAGGCGGCCAAGAGGAGAATCCTCGACCTGGCCGGATCGGGCCAGCCTCAGAGCGTCCCACCGGCGCCGACGGACGGGACGTTCGCGACCAGCAGCGCGGCACCTGCCCTGCCGCGTCGGCGCTTCGTGCCGTACGAGGACTACCTGCTCGCCATCGCGCGGACGCTCGTACGCCGCCACCGGCCGGCCTGGTCGTGGCGGAAGTGGCGGTGGGTGTGCCGGTGCGGTGCTGACCTGCCCTGCCGGGTTCGCCACCGGGTGCCCATCGGGCGGTCGCAGTGGCTGCCGGGTGAACGCCGATGAACGGCAGGCGGGAAGACGGCATCCGTGTGGGGGATCGGTCGCTCTTGACCGCGTACCAGTGTCGGGGGTGGGGGTGAGCGGGCACGGGCCGGTGCTGCCGGTCTGGACGTGCGACGCGTGCGGGGGACCGTGGCCGTGCGCGACCCGGCGGCGGGAACTGCTGGTGGAGTACGAGGGCGCGCCGATCTCGTTGGCGTTGTACCTGGGGGCGCAGTTGGCGCGGGCGACGGCGGACCTGAGCTGGGCGCCGGCCGGGGCGTTGCACCGCCGATTCCTGGGCTGGCTGCGGTGAAAGGACTGGCGGGACTGCCGGGCCGGGCGTGAGGATGCGTTCATGGCCGCTGATCCGTTGCTCGCTCGCGCACGGGCGGCGTGGCTCGGCCTGGCCGGCACGCCGATGGCCTTTCCTGCGGCGGGTGGCGTCGAGGTGGCCGCCTCGGCCGGGTCACTGCTCTGCCCGCCGGGCTGGGTCGGGATCATGCGGTTGGGCGATGCCGCCGTCGTCACCGTACCGTCGGATGGTCTGGTGGGGACGGTGCGCGAGGCGCTGCGGCGGCTGCCCGTCGCGGAGCTGACCGACGCCGGCCGGCTGCGGGCTCTCCTGCCGGTGGCCGGGGTGCTCGGACCGGCGAGCCTGGCCTACGTCGACGAGAACCGGTTCCGGCCGGCGACGTCCGACGAGGTGGGAGTGGTTCCGGGGGAAGCTGCCGACCTCACCGCGCTGCTGGCGTCCGTCCCGGCGGACGACGCCGACGAGTGCGGGTTGGCCGACGTCACCTCCCGGGCGTTCGTGGTTCGCCACGGGGATCAGGTCGTGGCTGCGGCCGGCTACCGGCGGTGGCCGGGGCGGGTGGCCCACCTGTGCGTGCTCACCCGGGCGGACCGGCGTGGGCGCGGGCTGGCGTGTGCCGTGGCCTCGGCGGCGGTCGCGGACGCGTTGACCAACGGACTGCTGCCGCAGTGGCGGGCCCGGCCGGAGCCGTCGCGCCGGGTGGCCCGGGCGCTGGGCTTCCGGCAGCTCGGCGCGCAACTGAGCCTCGCGCTCACGGGGGAGTGACGGCATGGCGTACGGCACCCGCGACGATCTGCTCCGCCACCTGGCCGACGCGGTCGAAGGGGTGAGCGCCGGGCATCCGACGCGGGTGGCCGTCGACGGGCCGCCCGCCGCCGGCAAGACCACGCTCGCCGACGAGTTGGCCGGTGTCCTGCGCGCGCGGGGCCGGCACGTCGTCCGGGCGACGGTCGACGACTTCCTCGTCCCCCGGGAGCGGCGCTACCGGCGGGGGGAGTTCTCGGCGGAGGGCTGCTACCTCGACGCCCACGACCACGGGGCGCTGAACCGGGTGCTGCTCGATCCGCTCGGCCCGGGCGGGGACCGACGCTTCCGGCACGCGGTCCACGAGGATGCCGCGACCTCGACGGCCCCGGTCGACGCGGTGCTGGTCTTCGACGGCGTCTTCCTCCTGCGCCCGGAACTGGTCGACCGGTGGGACCTGTGCGTCCTCGTGTCGGTCACGCTCGACCGGCTCGTGGCTCGTGCCATGGTCCGGGAGGGCCGGGTGTCGTCGCGGGCCGAGATCGAGCGGCGCTGGCGGGAGCGGTACCTGCCCGCCCAGCAGCTCTACGCCGCCACGGCCCGCCCGGGCGAGCGCGCCGACGTCGTCGTGCACAACGACGAGCCGCAGCGGCCGGCCTGGGAGACCCGGGCGCGCTGACGCCCGACGACTCCGCCGTCAGCGGCGTACGCGGTAGCGCAGGTGCAACACCCGGTTGCCGCGGATCACCACGTCCGGATCAGCCAGCAGGTGCTGCGCGTCCACCGACCCGAAGTAGCGCTTGCCGGACCCGAACACGACGGGTACCACGTCCATCCGTACCTCGTCGACCAGGCCGGCGGCGAACACCTGGCCGCCGACGTCGCCGGCGGCGACCTCGACCACCCGGTCGCCCGCGAGCTGCTGCGCCCTGGCCACGGCCGCCTCGACGCCGTTGACGAAGTGGAACGGCGCCTCGCGGTCCCAGCCCTCGGGCGCCGGCCGGTGCGTCACGACGACCACGTGCGCCACCCCGCCCGGCGGCTTGCCGTCCCAGCCGTCGGTCAGGTCGAAGACGTGGCGGCCGACGACCGTCACGCCGATCTCGTCCCAGTACGGCCGCGTGTAGTCGTAGGACGTCTGCGACACCGTCAACGCGCCGCTGTCGTCCAACGGGACGTCACCGCCGGACAACCAGTCGAACAGCGGTCCGGGCTGGTCGTTCTCGTCCGCGACGAAGCCGTCCACCGACACCGAGCTGTACATGACCACCGCGCCCACGGGTTCTCCTCTGCCTGGAATGCCCCCAAGGTAGCGGGCCGCGACCGGCGGCTCTTGTAGGAAATCAATCGATCGGCAGCGGCCAGCCGTCCAGCACGTGACCGGGATGTTCGCGCAGGAAGCGTCGCCGGACGTCGACGTAGCGGGTCGGTGTGAGCCCGGTGAACGCCCGGAAGTCGTGGCCGAAGTGGGCCTGGTCGAAGTAGCCGGCGCGGGCGGCGAGGTCGGCCCAGTCGACCGGCCCGGCGGGGTCGATCGCGAACACCGTGGCGGCGAAGCGGTAGGTTCGGGCCAGCCGCTTCGGCGTGACGCCGACGAGCTGCTTGAACCGCTGCGCCAGATGGGTGCTGCTCACCCCGGCCGCTACGGTCAGGTCGCCGATCGCCACCGCCCCGCCGGTGTCCGCGATGACGCTGCTCGTCCGGCGGACCAGCGCCACGCCGTCCGCCTCGCGCAGCCGTCGCATCAGCTCCGCCTCGAGCAGGCGTACGGCGGCGAGCCGTCCAGGAAGTAGACGTCGTCGATCAGCTCGTCCAGCTGCGGTCGCGGCGCTCTGGACACGTACCGCACTACGGCGCGGGCTCCAGCACGACGACCGGGATCTGCCGGCTCGTCTTCCGCTCGTAGTCGGCGAAGCCCGGGTACGCCGCCTTCTGCGCGTCCCAGATGCGCTCCCGCTCGTCGCCGTCGGCGACCCGGGCGACCAGGTCGACGGTGTCCGTGCCGATCTCCGCCGTGACCTTCGGGTGGGCGAGCAGGTTGTGGTACCAGTCGGGATTGGTGGGCGCACCGGCCTTGGACGCGAACACCGCGTAGCCGCCGTCCAGCTCCTGGTACATCATCGGGTGGACCCGGGGCTCGCCGCTGCGGGCGCCGACGGTGTGCAACAGCAGCAGCGGCGCGCCGGCGAACTGGCCGCCCACCCGGCCGCCGTTGGCCCGGAACTCAGCGATGATCTTGTCGTTCCAGTCGCTCACGTCTGCTCCTCCACCCGGCCGGTCGGCTGTCCGAACACTACCCTGATCGTTACCCAACAATCGGCGGCGATGATGAGGCGACCCACACTGTTCCTGACCGTGGGACTTCCGTGCACGGGGAAGACCACCGCCGCTCGCCGCATCGAGGTCGAGCAGCAGGCGCTTCGCCTCACCAAGGACGAGTGGGTGAAGGCGCTCTACGGGCCGGAGAACCCGCCCTCCGCGCAGGACGTGATCGAGGGACGGCTCATCCAGGTCGGGCTGCGCGCCCTCGAACTCGGCACCAACGTCGTGATCGACTTCGGCCTGTGGAGCCGGGACGAGCGGTCCGCCCTCCGGCAGGCCGCGACCGACGTCGGCGCGGCGGTGGAGCTGCGCTACTTCGCCGTCACCGCCGCCGAGCAGCGCAGGCGGGTCGACCGGCGGCAGGCCGAGGCGCCGCACACGACCTGGCCGATGTCCGACGAGGAACTCGCCGGGTGGGCGGCCGTCATCGAGATCCCGACGGCCGGTGAACTCGACGGCAGTGAACCCGTCGGCGACCCGCCGGCCGGATTCGCGACGTGGCGGCAGTGGCGCGCCCACCGCTGGCCCCCGTCGATCTCCTGACACCCCTCGCCCCCGGCGCGCCCTACCGTGGTGAGGTGACCGCTGCCCCCGGCACGCCACCGGCGACGATGAGCCGCCGGCTGACGTTCCTGTTCGCGGTGACGGCCGGCGCGGCGATCGGCAACCTCTACTGGACCCAGCCGCTGCTCGGCCTCATCGCGGGCGACCTGGGGACCGCCACCGCGGCGGCCGGCTGGCTGGTCACCGCGACACAGATCGGGTACGCCGCCGGCGTGCTGCTGCTCGTGCCGCTCGGCGACGTCCTCGACCGCCGCCGGTTCGTCCCGCTGATGCTGACCGCCTCGGCCGCCGCGCTGCTGCTCTGCGCGTGGGCGCCGTCGACCGGGGTGCTCCTCGCCGCCCTCGGTGTGCTCGGCGTGACCACGATCTCCGGTCAGATCCTCACCCCGCTGGCCGGGGACCTCGCCGGTGACGCCCACCGTGGCCGCGTCGTCGGCGTCGTCGGCTCCGGGACCTCACCGGCATCCTCGCCTCCCGTACGGTCGGCGGCCTGGTCGCCGACACCGCCGGCTGGCGGGCGCTCTTCGTCGTCGCCGCCGTCGTCGCGGTCCTGCTCGCGGTCCTGCTCCACCGCGCGATCCCACCGCTGGCACCGCGGACGCGCATGGCGTACCCCCGGCTCGTCGCCTCGGTCGGCGCGGTGGTCGTGCGGGAGCGGGCGGTCCGGTGGACGCTGGTCCTGGCCGCCACCGGCTTCGCCACGTTCTCGCTGTTCTGGACGGCGCTGACGTTCCTGCTCAGCGGCCCGCCGTTCCGGTATCCGGCGCCGGTGATCGGGTTGTTCGGGCTGGCCGGCCTCGCCGGTGTCCTCGCCGGACTGCGCGGCGGCCGGTTGCACGACCGTGGCCGGTCGCTCCCGGCCACCGGCGTCGCCTGGGCGTTGGCACTCGGCGCCTTCGTCGTCGCGGCGTTCACCGGCCGTTCCGTGGTCCTGCTCGTCGTCGCGGTCGTCATGATCGACGTGGCCCTCCAGACCCAGGCGCTGCTCAACCGGGCGCGACTGTTCGCCCTCTCCGACGAGGCCCGCAGCCGACTCAACACGGCGCTGGCCGCCGGCAACTTCGTCGGCGCCGCCGTCGGCTCCGCCGCCGCGACCACGCTGTGGGCCGTCGGCGGCTGGACCGCGATCACGATCACCGGAGCGGCGCTGTGCTGCCTCGCGCTCACCGTGTGGGCGCGGGGGCGCCGGGGACCGCTGGTGGTCCGGGTAGCCGGGGCCGTACACGTCGAGCAGCGCCGGCGGCGGGTGCAGGCCGCCGCCAGTCGCCACTAGTGGGTGGCATGGGGGAAGCCCGGGGGGCCGTCCCGGATGTCCCGGGGCCTGGCCACGGGCCAGGCTGAGGGCGTGACCCTGCCCGCGTTCCCAGCCGCCGACGACCCGCCGACGTCCCGAGTGCGTCGGCTCCGGGCGCATCGACCGGTCCGCGACGAGGGCGGCGCGGACCGGTTCACGCTGTTTCTCGTCGCCGGGGTGCTCACCATCCTGGTGACCCGGGCGTTCCTGCACCTGACCGGCTATCCGCAGGTCGGCAGCGGAGGGCTGCACATCGCGCACGTGCTGTGGGGCGGCCTCGGGATGCTCGTCGCCCACCTGATGTCCATGCTGTTCATCGGCGTCGGAGTGCGAAACGCCGCAGCGGTCGTGGCCGGAGCCGGCTTCGGCCTGTTCATCGACGAGGTCGGCAAGTTCCTCACCGCCGACAACAACTACTTCTACGAACCCGTCGCCGCCGTCATCTACGCCGTTTTCGTCGCGACCTACGCCGTGGTGCGGCTCGGCGTCAACCGCCGGCCCCTGAGCGAACGCGAGCGGCTCGTCAACGCGGCGCACCGGACGGCGGACGGCCATGCCGGCTCGCCGGCAGGTGGTGAATGGCCGACGCGCATCCGTGAGCGATGGCGGTCGGCGCTTGCCGACTTCTGCCGACGGCCGCCGCTGCGCCGCTGGACCGCGCCGGCGATCGGGTTGTTCACCCTCTTCTCGCTGGGCCGCCCGCTCGTGCTGCTGTCCCGGGACGCGAACCTGCCCAACCTCGTCCACGCGACGTTCGCGTGCACCGCGTTCGTGCTCGCGGTCCTCGGGCTGTGGCGCTCGACCCGTGGCCGGTCGGCAACCGACCTGTTCGAGGTCGCTCTGATGATGGAGCTGTTGGTGGTGCAGGTCTTCTGGCTCCTGGACAGCGAGTTCGCCGGGATCCTGCCGGTCGCCTGGACCGTGGCCCTGCTGACGCTGAACCGACGACACGCCGCCCCTGCGCCGCCCGATCGCGCTACCTGCGGTCCGGTTGCACGCTGAGGAGCATCGGCCCTCCCGGTCACGGTGCGGCCGGAGGTTTCGCCCGCTGTGGATGGAACGTCTCGTGGCGGGCCAGCATGGCGACGAACTCGTCGATCTTGCGGGCCCGGGTCTCCGCCCGCTTGACCGCGTTGAGGCGGTGGATCAGCGCGAAGCGGTTGCCCTTGGTGAGCACGTCGAACATGGCCTGCGCCGCGGGCTCGGCGGCGACGGCGGCGAGCAGGTCGGCCGGCACCTCCGCCTCCGACGGCGGCGCGTAGGCCGCGGCCCACCGCCCGTCGGCCTGCGCGGCCTCCACCGCCGCGCGGCCGGCGGGCCGCATCCGCCCCTGCTCCTCCAGCCGGGCCACGTGCGCGACGTTGCGTCGCGACCAGATACTGCGCGGGCGGCGCGGGGTGAACCGGATCCAGGAGCTGTGCTCGTCGCGCTTGCGGGCCTGGCCGTCGATCCAACCGAAGCAGAGCGCCTCGTCGACCGCCTGCTGCCAGGTCAGCGTGGTCACGGTGCCGCCCTTCCTGGTCAGGGCCAGCCACACGCCGGGTGACGTGGCATGGTGGGCCGACAACCACGCGCGCAACTCGTCGGCGTCCCCGACGACCAACTCGTCCAGCTCGGCGCTCGGCATGACGGAAGGCTAACCGGTCGGTATGACACCCGAGATCAGCGCCGGGCTGGTCCGCGATCTGCTCCGCGACCAGCATCCCGACCTCGCCGACCGCCCGATCCGGCTGGCCGCGCGCGGGTGGGACAACCAGATGTGGCGGCTCGGCGACGACCTGGCGGTGCGGCTGCCCTGGGCGACCGAGACGGCGGGACTGCTGCTGCGCAAGGAGCACCGCTGGGTGCCCACGCTCGCACCGCGCCTCCCGCTGCCGGTTCCCGTCCCGCGTCGGCTCGGCGAGCCCTCCCCGCGGTTCCCGCACCCGTGGCTCGTCACGACCTGGATCCCGGGCACGCCCGCCGACCGCGCTCCGGTCACCCGCGCCGTCGACGCGGCGAGGTCGCTGGCCACCTTCCTGTCGGCCCTGCACCGACCGGCCCCCGACGACGCGCCGACCAACCCGAGTCGTGGCGGGCCGCTGGCCGAGCAGGCGGAGGGCGTCGCCGCGGCGCTCCGCGAGGCCACCGGGCGAGGGCTGGTCGACGACCCGGACGCGGTACGTGCCGTCTGGGCCGACGCGGTCGCCGCGCCGCCGTGGACCGGCCCGCCACTGTGGTTGCACGCCGACCTGCATCCGGCCAACGTCCTGGTCGCCGACGGCACACTTCGCGGTGTGATCGACTTCGGGGATCTCTGCGCGGGTGACCCGGCGTACGACCTGGCCGCCGGCTGGCTCCTGCTGCCGGACGGGGCAGTGGACGACGTCCTCGCGGCCTATCGGCCGGGTGCGGACGCCGCCACCCGGCGACGCGCCCGCGGCTGGGCGGCGGCCCGCGCGCTCGGCGGCGTCCTCATCGGCGACAACGGCGTCCACGGTCGTCCCGGCGGCAAGCCCACCTGGGGTCCACCCGCCCACGCGGCGCTGCGGCGCCTGGTCGCCACGGTCCGCTGAGGAGGTGTCGTACCCGGATGGGACGCTCCCGGGCATGGCGACGTTCGTTCTGATCCACGGCGGCGGGGGCAGCGCCTGGGACTGGCACCTCCTGGCGCCGGAGCTGGTCGACCTCGGCCACGACGCGGTGACGCCGGAACTGCCGATCGGGGACCGGTCGGCCGGCTTCGACGCGTTCTGCCGGGCGGTCGTCGACGCGGTCGGCGACCGGCGCGATCTCGTGGTGGTCGGCCACTCCTACGGCGCGTTCACCGCGCCGCTGATCGCCGCGAGGCTGCCGGTCCGGCTGATCGTCCTGCTCACCCCGATGATCCCGAGGCCGGGGGAGAAGCCCGGCGACTGGTGGGCCGCCACCGGCTACCGGGGTGTGGAGGGGCTCAGCGAGGAGGAGCAGTTCTACCACGGCGTGCCGGCCGACGTCGTGGCCGAGGCCCCGGCCCACAGCCGCGAGCAGGTCAGCGCCGAGGGCGACGAGCCCTGGCCGCTGGACGCCTGGCCCGACGTGCCGACCAGGGTGCTCGTCGCCCGCGAGGACCGGTTCTTCCCGGCGGACTTCCTGCGCCGGGTGACCGAGGATCGGCTCGGTTTCCCACCCGACGAGGTGGACGGCGGCCACTCGGTGGCGCTCAGCCACCCGAGGCAACTCGCCGACCGGCTCGACGCCTACCTGCGGGCCTGACGCCGGATTCCGGGCGGCGCGGTCACCGCCGAGCAGCTCGCACACCGTGCGGGCGCTCGACCGGCGGCGGTGAGGCGGGACGGCGTCTGGCCCGGATCGGGTGCGCGGGGGCAGAATGGCCCGGTCCGATGTGGCGCGAGGGGACGGGGCAGGCCGTGGATCAGTTCGCCGTGGTGGTCGGTGCCGGCTCGCTCCGGTCGAGCGCGGCCGACGTGGTCCGGTTCCCGCACCGCTGGACGCCGGAGGGCGTGACGGTCGCCGCCGACTTCACCGGGGCGCACCTCCTGCACGTCGCCGCGGCGGGTTGCGTGCTCAACGACGTCTACCGGGAGGCCGGTGAGCTGGGCATCCGCGTCGACGGGGTGCGGGTGACCGCCTCGGGCGGCTTCGACACGCGGACCTGGGCCTCCACCGGCATCACCTACCGGGTGGAGCTTCGGTCGCCCGCGTCCGCCGACGAGCTGGACCGATTGCTGGCGCGGGTCGACGAGGTGGCCGAGATCCCGCGCGCCCTGCGCGCCGGCGCCCCGGTGCGACGCGCCGACCTGCCCTAGGGTCGTCGGATGACCACGGAACAGGTCCGGCAGGCGTACGCGTCGGTGGCGGATCTCTACATCGACCTGTTCGGGACGAGCGGGCAGGTCCACGCCGACGACCTCGCGTTCATCCGGCGGCACCTGGCCGGCCGGTCCGGGCCGGTGCTCGACCTGGGCTGCGGACCGGGCCACCTCACCGACTTCCTCCGCTCCCTCGGCGGCGACGCCACGGGGTTCGACATCGTGCCCGAGTTCGTCGCCCACGCCCGGGCCACCCACCCGGGCGGCCGGTACGTGTTCGGGTCGATGGAGCGGCTCCCGGTCGCCGACGGCGGCGCCGCCGGCATCCTGGCCTGGGGCTCGGTGATCCACCTGCCGCCGCCCGACCTCGACGGGGTGCTCGCCGAGTTCCGCCGGGTGACCGCGCCGGGCGCGACAGTGGTGTGCGGCATCTTCGTCGGCGACGAGGTCGCCGCGTTCGACCACAAGGTCACCACCGCCTACCGCTGGCCGGTGGACGAGTTCTCCGCCCGGCTGGCGGCGGCCGGCTTCACCGAGGTGGAGCGCCTGCACCGGCCCGGTGACGGCGCCCGCCGCCCGCACGCCGCCGTCGCGGCGGTCCGGACCGCCGACTGAGTCGCGCCGGCCGGCCGCGGAAACCGATCGCCCGGGCCGGCGGCGCCGTGCGATCGTTGCCGGATGCCCCAGCCGATCTTGCGTACCGACCGCCTGCTGCTGGTTCCCCTGGCCGACCGGCACCTCGAGCTGGAGGTACGGCTCGACTCCGACGCCGAGGTGCTCCGCTACCTGTTCAGCCGGCCGCACCCCAGGGACGTGGTGGCGGACTACCACGCCCGACGGATGGCCCAGGCCACCACGGTCGACGGTCTGGGCTTCTGGATGGCGTTCGGATCCGGCGACTGCGGGCGTGAGTCGATCGCGCCCGCGAGCGAGGACGAGGGCGAGTTCGTCGGGCTGATGATGCTCCCGCCGGCGCACGGACCCGACCAGCCCGACGACCCCACCGTCGCGGAACTGGGCTATCGCCTCGTCCGTCGGCACTGGCGCAAGGGCCTCGCCAGCGACGCGTCCCGGTGCCTGCTGCGGCACGCCTTCGACACCGTCGGGCAGCGCCGGGTGATCGCGCAGACGATGGCCGTGAACGCCGGCTCGCGGGGTGTGATGGAGGCGGTCGGCATGCGGTACGTCCGCACCTACTTCCCCGACTGGGACGAGCCGCTGCCGGGCGCGGAGCGGGGCGAGGTCGAGTACGAGATGACCCGCGAGATGTGGCAGGCCCGCTGACGGGTCAGCGCCCGCCGTCGGTGTCGCGCAAGGCCGCCGACGCGGTCGCCCGCACGGTCGGGTCGGTGTCCTCGCTCAGCCGGCGCAGCAGTGGACGGCCTCCCGGCCAGCGTCGCAGCCCGGTGGCGAGGACGCCGGCGACGGCCGCCCGCACCCACCAGTCCGGGTCGTCGAGCCGGGTCCGCAGCGCGTCCAGCGGCACGCCGAGCAGGCCGAGGCCACGGACCGCGCCGGCCCGTACCGCCGACTCGGGGTCGGCGAGCAGCACCCGCAGCGCGGCGTCCGCCGCCGGGACCCGGTCGCTGTCCGCGGCCCGGCGGCCGATCGCCTCGCCCAGCACCGACCGGACGTACCGGGCCGGATCGGGGACCAGCGGCACCAGGTGGTCCACCACCGCCGGCGGCGCGGACCAGGCGAGCAGCAGCACGGCGTGGTGCCGGACCCACTCGTCCGGGTCGCGCAGGGCCGCGAGGACCAGCGCGTACGCCTGCGGGTCGCTGTTCACGGCCGGCAGCGAGTTCAGCGCGGTCCGCCGGATCACCGGGTCGGGATCGGTCAGCGCCTCGCGCAGCGTCGCCAGGTCGGACGGCTCGTAGACGTCGTCCAGCGCCCACAGCGCGGCCCGGCGCATCAGCGGGTCGGGGTCGTGGAGCATCGGCAGGACGACGGACCGGGCGGCGGCGCGATCCGCGCGGGTGGCCCTGCTCACCGCCATGCCGAGCTGCTCGCCGTCGTCGGCGTCCTCGTCGCGGTGGGCGAACGCGTGCAGCAGCAGCGGGAAGGCGTCCCCGCCGGACAGCCCGGCCAGGACGTGGGCGACCAGGTCCCGGCCGTACCAGTTGCGCTCGCGCACGCACCGCTCGAACGCGGCCCGCGCCGGGGCGGCCAGGCCGGCGTCGCCGCCGGCGGCCAGCTCCCGCACCAGCGGCCACGGGTCGTCGTCCCGGGTGCCGTCGGCGATGTCGAGCAGGTCGGCCAGCGTCACCGGGGTCCTCCGTCGGGGTGGCCGGACGCGCGGGCGTGCCCCGCCGCGCGGCCGGGCCAGCGTACCGCCGGACGTCCTGGCCCGCCGGAGCTGACCGGCACCGGACGGGCGGTTCGCGGCAGCAGGAGCGGGGTGGCGAGCAGGAGCACGCCGGAGACGGTGATCGCGGCCAGCGGGCCGACCAGGGCGGCGAGCACGCCCCACCCCACGGTCAGCGTGGCCTGGGTGAGCCGGCTGCCGACGCTCCACGCGGCCAGCACCCGGGCCGTCCGGTCCGGGGGAGCGCGGCGCAGCCGTTCGGTGGCCAGGAGCGGGTTGAACACGCCCATGCACACGATCAGCAGGGCCTCCACCACGATCACGGTGACCAGCCCGCCGACGCCGGGCCGCAGGAACGCCAGCCCGAGCGGGAACACCGAACGCAGCCAGCCGGACGCGGTCATGACCCGGTGCCGGCCGAACCGTCGCACCAGGCGCGGGGAGAGGCGGGCCCCGACGAACCCGCCCAACGCCGGCAGGCCGAACGCCAGCCCGTACTGCCAGGCCGGGAAGCCGTACTCGCCGAGCAGCAGCACGGCCAGCAGCGGCACGGTGGCCGTGATCAGCGCACCGACCAGCACCGAGTTGAGGAACAGGCGCCGCAGCACCGGCTCGTGGCGGACGAACCGCCAGCCGGCGAGCAGGTCGGCGCCGCGTACCCCGCCGGCCCGGGGCGTCGCCACGTCGCCGCCGCGGATGCGGCGCACCGCCAGCGCGGAGAGCAGGTAGCTCAGCGCGTCGGCGGTGACGGTGACGACCGGGCCGAGCAGCCCGACCAGCGCGCCGCCGAGCGGCGGGCCGACCGCCGTCGCCACCCAGGCGGTGCCCTCGAACCGCCCGTTCGCCACCAGCAGCCGGTCGCCGGGGACCAGATGCTTCAGGTACGCGCCGGACGCCGCGCCGAACGCGATGCCGGCGCTCCCGGACACCACCGCGACCAGCAGGAGCTGACCGTAGGAGAGCAGGCCCAGGGCGTACGCGACCGGCACGCTCGCCAGCGCGACGAAGCGGACCAGATCCGTGGCGATCATCACCGGGCGCTTCGGCCGGTGCTCCACCCAGGGGCCGAGCGGGATCGCGACGAGCGCCGCCACCGCCAACCCGGCCGCCTCCAGCAGCGACACCGCGAACGCCGACGAGTCCAGCACCCGCACCGCGATCAGCGGGAACGCGCCGAAGGCGAGCCACGTGCCGTAGGTGCTAATCGCGTAGGCCGACCACAGCCGACCGAAGTCGGCCCCCAGTTTCTCCCGCACCCGGGCATCAGACCGGCCGCCGGTGTGCGGGAGCAAACAACCGCCGGTCGGCGAGCCACAACCATCGGTGGGGCGGCCCTAGGGTGGGCCGGTGGACACCGAGGCAGTGCGATCGTTCGTCCGGGCGGCCGAGCTGGGCCAGTTGCAACGCGCCGCCGACGAACTGGGCGTCACCCAGCAGGCCGTCTCGAAGCGCGTCGCCGCCCTGGAGCGTGAGCTGGCCGTCCGCCTGTTCACCCGTACCGCCCGGGGGGTCGACCTGACGCTCGACGGCCGGTCGTTCCTCCCGCACGCGCGCCGCGTCGTCGCGCACGCCGACCGCGCCGTGGCCGCGGTCCGGCCCGGCTCGCGGGCGCCGCGCGTCGACGTGCTCGGCCTGCGCAGCGCGCAGGCCGTCCTGCTGCACGACTACTGGCGGTCGCGTCCCGGCGTGCACCTCGACGTGGTGACGCTGCGGCTGGACGACCCGCGCCGGGTCGCCGCCGCCGTCGCGGCCGGTGACCTCGACGCCGCGTTCCGCACCGTCACCGACCCGGCCACCCTGCCGCCCGACGTGCGGATGGTGCACGCGTTCGACTCCCCGCTGGAACTCCTCGTCGGCCCCCGGCACCCGCTCGCCGCCGCCGGCACGCTCACCCCGGCCGAGCTGCGCGGGCACCGGATCTGGGTGCCGGGCATCGTGGCCGGCAGCGAGTGGTCGGAGTTCTACGACCGGCTGACCGCCGCGTTCGACCTGCGTATCGACGCCACCGGCCCGAACTTCGGCACCGAGGTCCTGCTCGACACGCTGGCCGACTCCGCCGACCTGGCCACCCTCGTCGGCGCCCGCGACCGCTACCTCTGGCCGGCCGGGCACGACCTGCGGCGTATCCCGATCGAGGGGCCGACGCTCGCGTACCCGATCTCGCTCCTGCTGCCGGCGGACCCGCACCCGGCGCTGCGCCCGATCATCGACCACTTCGCGGCCCTGCCGCCGCTTCCCGAGCCGGTCTGGCGCCCGGCCTGGCCACGGGTCAGCCCGGCGGCGCGGCGGTGACGCGCGCCGCCGCCGACGGTTAGGGTGCCGACGGTGGACGAATCCGACTGGCTCGCCGACACCCGGACCTCCTACGACACGGTGGCGGCCGACTACGCCGACCTGCTGCGCGACGCGCTCGCCGAGGAACCGTTCCAGCGCGGGATCCTCGCGCTCTTCGCCGAGCTGGCGCGGGCCCGGGGAAGCGGCCCGATCGCCGACGTGGGCTGCGGACCGGGCCGGCTCACCGGCCACCTGCACCGGCTCGGCCTGGACGCGTTCGGCGTCGACCTGTCCCCGGCGATGATCGAGGTGGCCCGACGCGACCATCCCGGCCTGCGGTTCGAGGTGGGCACCATGACGTGCCTCGACCTGGCCGACGAGAGCCTCACCGGGCTGCTCGCCTGGTTCTCGCTCATCCACGTCCCGGACGCCGAGGTGCCCACGGTCCTCGCCGAGTTCCACCGGGTGCTGCGGCCGGGCGGCGTCGTGCTGCTCGGGTTCCACGCCGGCGACGGCAGCCGGCTCAAGACCGAGGGGTACGGCGGTCACCCGATGCGCGTGTACGTGCACCGCCGGCCGCCGGAGCGGGTCGCGGGCTGGCTGGCGGCGGCCGGGTTCACCGTGGAGGCCGAGATGGCACACCATCCGGCCCCGGGTGTCGAGGGCGGGTTCGTCTTCGCCCACCGCTGAGCGCGCTACCGTGCCCGGGTGACTGAGGCTTCGGTGACGTCGGTCGCCGTGACGTCCACGCTCGACTACTACCTGCTGGATCCGCATTCCCCGCGCGGGCTGCTGGTCGAGGAGTTCGAGCTGGCCGACGACCTGTCGGCGACGCGCCTGCGTACCGCCGGGTGGACGCCGGCCGACGGCGGCTGGTGGAGTTCGGCGGCCTTCGCCCGCGCGGTCCGCGCGGACCCGGACGTGCGGGCCCGGGTACGCGCGGTCACCCGCGCCGGCGCGGCGGAGACCTACCGCCGGCTGGGCGGCGGGACGCTGCCCGACGAGGAGACGCTGCGCGGGCGCTTCCGCGACGACGTGATGCTTGCGGGCGCGGCGCCGCTGCGGCTCGGCGTCGGTCCGCCCGTGCACCGGGTGCTGTTCGCCGGTGGGCTCGACGCCGAGCGGCTGGCCGCGGTGCGGTCGGCCCTGCGCCTCGACGGGCGGACGGACCAGGGCGTCGGCCGGCTGCGCGTCGACGGGACGGCGTTCCGTTGGGAGCTGCGGCACGCCGGCGGGGTGGCGTGGTGCCTGGACGTGACGGCCGAGCCGCTCGACCGGGAGGCGCTGCGCCCGCTGATTGGCCGGCTCACCGGCGTCGTGCGCGGCCACGGCCTGGTGCCCGCGACCGTCGAGTGCCTCGGCTGACGCGTGTCCCTACGGTGGACGCATGGGCATGTACGCGTCGGTTCGCGGTTGGTTGGAGATCGACTTCAAGCAGCGGAGTGCGGCGGAGGAGATCATCCAGCGGCATCACGACGAGCTCTACTCCGGTGGTTGGGCCTTCCCGACGGCACCGTTCAACTGGACGCTCTATCTCTTCTACGGCGGGGACATCCGCGAGGCGCGGCTGCCCTGGCTGCGCGCGCAGCTCGACGAGTTGGCGGCGATGCGGCCGGTGGACGAGGACGGTGACCGGCCGGTCGGCCTGTTCCTCGTGTCCGACGAACACGGTGGCGCCACCGGGTGGGAGGTGCGCGACGGACGGATCCGGGAGGAGGCGACACCCTCGCTGTCCTGGCTCCGAGAGTGATCACCGGTTGAAGCCGAAGCTCTGATGGAGCGTGGCCGCCGCCTCGACGTCGGCGATCCGCAGCGCTACCCGCACCGGCGGTTCGTCGCCCATCGCTGCGGCTCCCCTCAGTCAGCGAACTCGACCCCGGCGAGGGTGGCCGAGCGGTGCGCGGCGAGGCGTTCGGCCTGCTCGCCCACGTCGCGACGCTGGGCGGCGGTCAGCTTTCCCCACGGCTGCACGGCGACGGTCAGCTTCGCGCCGGACTTGCGGGGCCGCCAGGCGCCGACCAGGTCACCGTCGGCCAGCACCGCGCCCGGTCGACCCAGCACCGGCCACAGCTCCTTGGCCCGGGCCGGGTCGGGCGCCAGGGTCGCCCGGTCCTTCGCCTGGAGGAAGAGGTCGAACGGGCCGAGCAGGCGGGTCGGGGTGCTCCCGGCCGACGACAGCGCCGCCTCGTCGGCGGCCAGCAGCCAGCGGGTCTCGCCGTCCACGGTCACCTCCACCGCGTCCTGCGGCCAGCGCGCCTTGACGTCCTTGACCGGGGCGTCGAGGTAGTCGGCCACGTGCTTCGGCGTGGCCGGGCCGAGCAGCCGCAGGTAGGCGCGGACGAGGTCGAGCCGGTCTCCGGGGGTCGCCGCCGGGCGGAAGGCCGGGATGCGGCGCAGCACCGGCGGCGAGGTGCCGGGCGTCAGCTCCAAGCCGGCCCGCACGGCGGCCAGCCGGAACGGCATCTCGTAGAGGTGGATGACGCCGCAGGGCCGGCAGAAGCGCAGGTAGGGCTCGGGCAGCAGGTCGGCGAGGCGGCCGGAGACGTCGCCCTTGACCGTCGGCTCGGTGACGATCGTGCGCATCCCCGCAGCCACCTCGTCGAGGGCGGCGACGATGCCGATGCCGGCCGCCTTCAGCGGCTTGGCCGCGTCGTAGATGCGCTTGGCCGCGTCGGCGTCGGAGAACGGCGCGACGGCGGCCGCCACCCGGCCGACGTCGGCGCGACGGTAGAGGTGGGGAGCGCCGCGCACGGTCCAGAGCAGGACCAGGTCGTCGCCGGCGGACGCCGACGCGTCGACGCCCCGCAGGGCCAGTGCCCAACGGGCGCCGTCGGGGCCGGTGTCCTGCGCGCCGAGGTCGAGCAGGGCGGTGTCGGCGAGTGTGCCCTCGGCGCGGTCGAGCTGCTGGGCCCGGACGCGGAAGCTCATCACCTGCCGTCGGTCGATCACCGCCCCAGCCTAGGCGCAGGCACCGACACCGGCCGCGAGACGTGGCCGGTGTCGGGCCGGCGTGCCTACCGCCCCGCGACCGGCACGGAGGTCGAGGCCTCCGCCCGGCGCGGACCGCCGGAACGCTTGAGCGCGAACACCCCGCCGCCGATGAGCACCGCGCTGAGCACGATCCCGACGAGGTTGGCGTCGACGAGGCTGCTGAACGCCATGAGTAGCCCGATGATCACCGACACCCCGCCGACAAGTCGCAGAAGATACCGCCCGACCGCCTTGCCCCGTGAATCCATCATGGACGCCCGTCTACCCGTGCCACCGAGCCCGCAAACCGGGTGACCTGTGTACCGACGGACCGGGTGTCGCCGGCCCTGCCCGCGTCGCCACCGTCCGCCCACCGCCTCGGACATGGGCGACGACGCGGTACGACCGGCCGCGCTGACCCGGACTACGACGGCGGCGCGGCCGTCGGATTCCACCGCGAACGCACCCGCCGTGCGACAAGGTCAAGGAGGGACGTCTCGCCCGGACCGTTCGCCCTGTCCGTCCCCCGCCCACCCCACACGTGATCAAGGACTTCGCGTCACCGCCGAGATCCACCCGGCACAAAACTCCTTGATCACTCCTGGAGGTTCCGCCGGCAACCTCGTGATCATCCGGTCCGGGGCGGGTGCCGCCTACCCTTCCGTCGATCTTGGAGTTGTGGCACCTCGCTTTTCCCGCGAAGGGGGCATTCCTTGGCACCACAAGTCCAAGATCGGCGAGGCGAGGCGGGGCGAGGCGGGGCGGGGCGGGGCGAGGCGGGGCGGATCAGGGCGTCGCGGCCGTGGGATCGATCGCTTCGTGCACCGCCGAACGCGTCGCGGTCGACGAGGGCCTTCCCGCGCTGGGCGCCGATGACGGAGCGGATAGGGTCGCGCCGTGACCGCGTACGACATCGCCGCGAAACTGCCGGACATCGGCGTGCTCCGACGGCGGTGCCGAGCCCTGGCCGTGCTGGACCGCGTCCTAGACGGCAGGTATCCGTACTACGCCTTCGATCCGGCGTGGGGCCCGGACGAGGCGGCGTTGATGAGTAACGGCAGCGGCGACGAGTGGGCCGTGGTGTTCACCGCCGACGGCGCGTTCATCCGGGTCTTCGACCACGAGTCGTCCATGTCGCCGTACGCCGACGAGGACCGCGAGCTGTGGCCGGGCCTGCTCGACGGCATGCCGGACGTGCTGCGCCCGATGGTGGCCGAGCCGGCGTTCGGCGACGAGGAGGGGCATTTCGTCGCGACCGCCGTGCTGTGGCGACTGACCGGCGACGACCGTTGGCACGCCGGTGCGGACATCGACTTCCCGCCGCTCGCCGGCCCGTACGACGATGTCGGGCCGGACGGGTCCGGCATGCTGACGATCCTGCTCGACGACATCGTGGACCGGTACGTCGCGTTCGCCGGCGACTACTACGAGGTCGCGGTGGACCGGGCCGCCGTCGCGCACGTGGTCGCCCACCGGCCGCTGACCGACGCGGTGACGCGGGCGCTGAACCCCCGCCTCGCCCTCGCCGACGTCCGGGAGGACGTCGTGGCGACCGGCTATCCGGTCGACTGACGCGCCGACCGGCGGGTCAGCCGTCGGCGAGGAGCCGGTCGCGGACCTCGCGACGGAGGATCTTGCCGATCTGGGAGCGGGGCAGGTCCTCGACCACCACCACCCGGCGGGGCACCTTGTAGCCGGCCAGGTGGGTGCGGCACGCGGTGCGGATCGCCTCCGGCGTGCCGGCCACCGCGACGTCGAGCACCACGGCCGCGATCACCTCCTCGCCGTCGGCGGTGGGCACGCCCACGGCGGCGGCCTCGACCACGCCGGGGATGCGGCGCAACGCCTCCTCCACCTCGGACGGGTAGACGTTGAAGCCGCCGGTGATGATCAGTTCCTTGATCCGGTCGACCACGGTCACGAAGCCGTCGGCGTCCATGGTGACGATGTCGCCGGTGCGCAGCCACCCGCCGGGCAGCAGCACCCGGGCTGTCTCGTCGGGCCGGTTCCAGTAGCCGGAGAACACCTGCGGGCCGCGTACCAGCAGCTCGCCGGCCTCACCGGCGGGCCGGTCGCGGGTCGGCTCCTCGGGGTCGACGATGCGGACCTCGGTGGAGGGGAACGGCACCCCGACCGTGCCGGGCCGGCGGGTCGGCGCGACCGGGTTGCCCAGCGTGATCGGGGACGTCTCGGTCATCCCGTAGCCCTCGACCAGCAGCCCGCCGGTCACCTGTTCCCACAGGTCCACCGTGGTCGGCGGCAGCGCCATCGCGCCGGAGATGGCGTACCGGATCGAGGTGAGGTCGGCGCCGCGCTCGCGGGCGGCGGTGGCCAGCCGCGCGTAGACCGGCGGCACCGCCGGCAGGAACGTCGGCGGGCGCCGGCGGGCCGCGTCGAGCACCTGGTCGGCGTCGAAGCGCGGGAACAGCACCAGCGTCGCGCCGATGCCCACGGCGAAGGTGAGGCAGAGCGTCAGCCCGTAGGCGTGGAACAGCGGCAGCACCGCGTACACGGTCTCGGCGCCGTCGCGCAGGCCGGGCACCCAGGCCCGGCCCTGCGCGGCGTTGGCCCGCAGGTTGCGGTGGGTCAGCACGGCACCCTTGGGCACGCCCGTGGTGCCGCCGGTGTACTGCAACAGCGCGACGTCGTGCACGTCCGGGCCGGGGTGCGCGGCCGGCAGCGGGTCGGCGGCGGCGACCAGGTCGGACCAGCGCAGCGCGCCGGGCGCCGGGCCGGTCATGGCCGCGCGGGCGGCGCGGACCTTGGGCAGCGGCAGCCGCAGCGCCCACCGCTTGAGCCGGGGCAGCGCCGCGGTCAGGTCGACCGCGACCACGGTACGCACCGCGCCGCGCCCCGCCACCAGTGGCGCGATCCGGTCCCACACGACCGCCACCTCGGCGCCGTGGTCGGCGAGCTGCCGCTCCAGCTCGTCGGCGGTGTAGAGCGGGTTGTGCTCGACCACCACCGCGCCGAGGCGCAGCACCGCGTAGAAGGCGACCACGTGCTGCGGGCAGTTCGGCAGCACCAGTGCCACCCGGTCGCCCGGCGCGACGCCGAGCCGGCGCAGCGCCTCGGCGGCGCGGGTCACCTGGTCGGCCAGCTCGGTGAAGGTGGTGGTGGCGCCGTAGAAGTCGAGCGCCACCCGAGGCCCGAACCGGGCCGCCGCGTCGGTGAGCAGGTCGACCAGCGAGCCGTCGGGCTCGGCGATCTCGGCCGGCACCCCCGGTGCGTAGCTGCGGGTCCAGGGCCGCCGGTCGGTCGCGTCCATCGCCGTCTCTCCTCGCTGCGCGGATGACGGCCTCAGCCTAACGTGACCGGCGGGTAACTTACGCCGGCGTAGGTTGCCGGGTTGGTCACATCAGCGGTGGGTCGCCGAGTGCCGGTGCGCCACCCGCCGGGTCTTCACGATCGCGAAGACGACGACCGCGGCCAGCGCGACCACGCCGATGATGATCAGCCAGCGGACCGCCTCCAGCAGCAGCCCGAGCAGGATGAGCACGCCGGCGACCACGCCGACCACCCAGAGCAACGCGCGCATGTGGTGCCTCCCGTCTCCTGCGGTGGCCGCGCGCTTTCCCGCTCCGCCGGCGACCATGCCGGCCGGCGGGCGCTAGCGGCGGGCCACGTAGACGGTGTTGGCGGCCTCCCGGCCCTGCAACGGGTTGGCGAACCGGACGACGTGCGCCACCGAGGTCGGGAACACCTCGGTCAGCGTGCGCTGGAACTCCGAGTCCGGCGGGTCGTTCGACCAGAGCGCGAACACCCCGTCCGGGTGCAGCAGTGCGGCGAGCCGGCGCAGCCCGTCAACCGTGTAGAACGGCGCGTGGCTCGGGTGCAGCACGTGGCGGGGGGAGTGGTCCACGTCGAGCAGCACCGCGTGGAACCGCCGCCCGGGCTCGTCGGGGTCGAGACCGCCGCCGGCGACCGCGGCGAAGAAGTCCGCCCGGACGAACCGGGTACGCGGGTCCGCGGCCAGGCCGGCGGCGAACGGCAGCAGGTCCCGCCGGTGCCAGTCGATCACGTCCTCGATCGCCTCGACCACCACCAGCGACCGCACCCGGGCGTCCTCCAGCGCGGTGCGCGCGGTGTAGCCGAGCCCGAGGCCGCCCACCACCACGTCCAGCGTCTCGCCGGTGAGCGGGGCCAGCCCGAGCCGGGCCAGCTCGATCTCCGCGACCGGGAAGGCGCTGGACATGAGGAACTCGTCGTCGAGCTTCACCTCGTAGACGTCGGCGTCCAGCGCCGGGTCGCGGCGGCGGCGCAGGCTGATCTCCCCGATCGGGGTCTCCCGCCAGGCCAACTCCTCGAAACGCACGCCCACCCGGTGTCCTCTCCGCCGATCCGTCACCGGATGTTACCGGCCGGCCCGGCGCGCGGCCCGGTGAACGGTCCGCAGCCGGCGTCAGTCGGCGGGGCGGGTGGCCACCACCACGGTGTCCAGCGCGTCGACCGTGCCGCCGTCGCTGGTCGGCACCGGGCGGCGGGCCGTCTCGGCGCGGCGGATGCGCAGCCCGGCCAGCCCGTCGACCACCGCCTCCGGGGTGAGCAGCACGGTCGGGTCCTGCGGGCCGCCGGTGCCGCCGGAGAGGTTCGCCAGGTCGTGGCCGACCACCACGAGCGTGCCGCCGGGGCGCAGCGCGGACCGGGTCGCGGCGAGCACCCCGGCGAAGTCGGCGGCGGGCAGGTGCAGGTAGCTGATCAGGACCAAGTCGTAGCTGCCCGGCACCGGCCGGTACGCGGTCACGTCGGCGACCCGCCAGTCGACCGTGACGCCCCGGGCGGCGGCCAACTCCCGCCCTCGCTCGATGGCCACGGTCGAGAAGTCCACCGCGTTGACCCGCCAGCCCTGACCGGCCAGCCAGACCGCGTTGCGTCCCTCGCCGGCGGCGATGTCCAACGCCGACCCGGGACTCAGCCCGGCGACCGACTCGACCACGAACCGGTTGGGCTCAGCGCTCCACACCAGTCCGGATGCGTTGGCGTACCGGTCGTCCCAGGCGCTGCTGTCCACTGTGTCCCCTCCTTCGGCGGCCCCACACCGCCACCGTGACCGTACCGGCTACGGCAAGAATGGCCAGCGCGAGTCCCGCGACCGGCGGCAACTGCCGGGCCAGGACGAACACCCCCATCGCCACGACGAACCAGCCGAACGCCCGGCGCAGCACGTCCTCCGGGACGCGGCCGGCGAGCCGGCCGCCGAGCAGGCTGCCGACGACCGCGGCGGCGGTGACGGCGCCCGCGAGCCCCCAGTCGACGTGCACGTCGGACAGGTAGCCGGCCAGGCCGGCGAACGACTTCATCGCGATGACGACGAGCGAGGTGCCGACCGCGACCGGCATCGGCAGCCCGCCGAGCAGGGCCAGGGCGGGCACCACCAGGAAGCCGCCGCCCGCGCCGACCAGGCCGGTGACCAGGCCGACGACCACGCCGTCCAGGACCACCCGGAACGTCGGCAGCTCGCGTGGCGCCGGACGCCCCTCGACCGGGCGTCGGCCGCGGATCATCGCGACCGCGGTGGCGAGCATCATCAGGGCGAACCCGGTGAGCAGGACGCCCGCCGGCACGAACGCGGCCAGCCGGCCCCCGGCGTACGCGCCGGTCATGCCGGCCAGGCCGAAGACCAGCCCGGTGCGCCAGCGCACCCGGTGGGCGCGGGCGTGCGGCAGCACGCCGACGGCGCTGGTGGCGCCCACGACGAGCAGCGAGGTGGCGATGGCCTCCTTGGCCGGCAGGCCGGCGACGTAGACCAGCAGCGGCACGGCGAGGATGGACCCGCCGCCGCCGAGCAGGCCCAGGCTCACGCCGATGAGCACCGCGCCGGCCACGGTCAGCGCCAGGGTGGTCACGCCGGCCGCCCGGCGTCGCGCAGCCGGCCGACCACGGTGTCCAGGTCGCACCGCGCGCCCCGGTTGTAGGGCAACCGGCTCAGCAGCATGCCCATGGCGCAGGTGTTCGAGACCGCCGCGAACGTGAGGCCGGCGCCGATGAACCCGGCGACCCACCTGAGGCCCGGCACCCACGCGGAGCCGACGACGGCGGCCAGCACGATCGAGCCGGCGACCAGGCGGACCTGGCGCTCCAGGTCCCAGCGCGACCGGCCCTGGTTGACCGGGGCGTTCACGGCCTGCCAGGCCAGCATGCCGCCGTCGAGGACCTTGAGGTTGGGTAGGCCGACGGTGGCGAGCGCCTGCTCCGCCTGGGTGGCGCGGGCGCCGGAGCGGCAGATCAGCACCACCTCCTCGTCGAGGTGGTTGCGCAGTTCCGCGCGGTGCTCCCGGAGCAGGTCCAACGGCACGTTGTACGCGCCGGGGACGTGCGCGGCCTCGAACTCGCCGGGGGTGCGTACGTCCAGCATGCGCGGGGCGCGGCCGGCGGCGATCAGCTCCCGCAGGGTGGCCGCGTCGACGGTCGACGGGGTCGTGGTGGTCATGCGTTCTCCTTCGAAGGGCAGGGGGCGTCGCCGGCCGGCGCGGTGGCGCGCCGGCCGGACGGGGAACGGGGAGATCAGGCGGTCGACGCCATCCGGACGCCGGCGGCCTCGGCCCGGCCGAACATGTCGTCGATCAGCACGACGTCGCGGCCGGCGTTGGCCAGCAGGGACGCGGCGGCGGTGGCGCGGTAGCCGGAGCCGCAGTGCACCCAGACCGTTCCGGCGGGCACGTCGGCGAGCCGGGTGGGCAGGTCGGGCAGCGGGACGTGCACCGCACCGTCGACGTGCCCGGCCTTCCACTCGTTGGTCATCCGCACGTCCAGGACGACCTGCGGGGCGCGCAGCCCGGCCGGGGTGTCGCCGGCCTGCGCGGCGGCCAGCGCGTCGAAGTCGGCCACGGTCAGCTCGCGCACCTCCGACCGCGCGGCGGCCCACTGCTCGGGCGCGCCGGTGGCCTGGGCGGCCGGTCGGTCGATGCCGATCCGGACCAGTTCCCGCTGGGCGTCGGCGACCTGGTCCGGCGTCTCGGCCAGCAGCGTGATCGGCGCACCCCAGTCGATCAGCCAGCCCAGCCAGGTCGACATCGGCCCGTCCAGGCCGAGGCCGACGGTGCCGGCGAGGTGCGAGGCCGCGTACGCCTTGCGGTGCCGCAGGTCGACCACCCACTCGCCGGCGGCGATCCGGCGGCGCAGTTCGTCGGCGTCGGCGCGGGCCACCGGGGTGAGGTCGACCGGTGCCGGACCGGCGGCGTTGGCCACGCCCATGTGGGCGTAGTAGGCCGGGTAGGCGTCCAGGCCGGCCAGTGTCTCGGTGACGAACCGGTCGGCGGCCAGCCGCAGCACCGGGTTGGCCGCCCGTTCCCGGCCGATGGTCGACTCGGGGGCGTCGGCCTGGCTGGCCGAGCAGAAGCTGCCGAAGCCGTGCGTCGGCCACACCTGCGCCCCGTCGGGCAGCAGGTCGGCCAGCTTGCGGGCGGAGGCGTGCTGGTGGTGGGCCAGGTCGTGGGCGTGCCGCTGGCCCAGCAGGTCGGTGCGGCCGGTGGTGCCGAACAGCAGCGAGCCGCCGGTGAACACGCCGACCGGGGACCAGCCGCCGTCGCCGGCCTCGTCCAGCACGTACGACAGGTGGTGGAACGTGTGGCCCGGCGTGCCGACGACCCGCAGCCGCAGGTCGTCCGAGACCGGCACCGCGTCGCCGTCGGCCACCGGCATCCGGTCGAAGCCGACCCGGTCGGCGGCGGCCACCAGGTAGTGCGCGCCGGTGATCCGGGCCAGTTCGAGACCGCCGGAGACGTAGTCGTTGTGGAGGTGGGTCTCCACCACGTGGGTGACGCGCACCCCCTTCGCCCCGGCCAGGTGCAGGACGCGGTCGATGTCGCGCTGCGGGTCGACCACGATCGCCACCCGGCCGTCGGAGGCCAGGTAGCTGCGGTCGCCGAGCGAGGACGTGGCGATGACGGACACCTCGACGGTCACGTAACGTTCTCCCCTCCTCGTCGCATACCCCCGGGGGTATGCGGATGGCAGACTCCGGCCCGGGTTCCCGGGCACGGGGCTACCCGCCCGGGCCGCGATCACGCGGCCCGGGTCGGGTGGTGGGTGCTAGGCCAGGGCGAGGAAGAGCTTCTCCAGCTCCTCCTCGGTCATCTCCGGCTCCTCGCCGTCGCGTCGGGCGGTGCCGCAGTGCCGCATGCCGGAAGCGATGATCTTGAAGCCGGCCCGGTCGATCGCCTTGGAGACCGCGGCGAGCTGGGTCAGCGCGGCGCGACAGTCCTCGCCGTTCTCCATCATCTCGATCACGGCGTTGAGCTGCCCCCGGGCCCGCTTGAGCCGGGTCAGCGCGTCGCCGGTCATCTCAGGTCGTAGCTTCACGTCCCACCTCCTGAACCAAACATACCCCGGGGGGTACCCAATCGACCACCCACCCCGCTGAGGGCCGGGCGGCGGGTACGGAGGGTCGCCGGACGGTCGACGGAGCGCTTATCCTGTGCGCCGGTGATCCGGCGGAGGGGACTCGATGGCGTCGCGGCAGGACCAGCTGCACTCGTACCAGTTCACCGTCCAACGGGCGGTCGCCGCGCTGGTGATGCGCGAGACCGACCCGCCGCAGTCGCCGTTCCGCCGGCTGGCCGGCGCCGGCCTGGCCAGCGTGCTGGTGGCGGCGATCGCGCTCGGCGGGGTCGCGCTGTACGGCCTGTTCACCGGCGGCGGCAGCTCCTGGCGCGACACCCGCGCGGTGATCGTGGAGAAGGAGTCCGGCGCCCGGTTCGTCTACCGCGACGAGAAGCTGCACTCGGTGCTCAACTACGCCTCCGCCCTGCTGATCATCGGGGCCGACCGGCCGAAGACGGTGCTCGTCACCCGGCGCGCCATCGAAGGGGTGCCGCGCGGCCTGCCGCTCGGCATCGCCGACGCCCCGGACTCGCTGCCCGCCGCCGACCGGCTGGTCCGCGACGGCTGGACGCTCTGCTCCGCGGTGACCGCGGAGGCGGGGCGGGCCGAGGCCCGGTCCGCGCTGCTGATCGGGCGCGGCGCGCCCGGCGGGCGGGTCCTCGGCGACCAGGGCCTGCTGGTCCGCCACCCGGACGGCGGGCTGCACCTGCTCTGGCACGACCGGCGCTACCTGCTGCGCGACACCGACCGGGTGCTCGCCGCGCTGGCCGCCACCCGGGAACGGGCCGTGCCGGTCGCGGCGGCGCTGCTCAACACCGTGGCGGCCGGCGCCGACCTGGTTCCGCCGCCGGTCGGCGACCTCGGCGCCCCCGCCGCGCGGGTGGGCGGGGCCGCCGTGGGCGACGTCTACCTGGTGCGCAACTCCGGCGGCGGCCGGCAGTACGCGGTCGCCACGCGCGGCGGGCTGGCCGGCATCACCGAGCTGCAGGCCGCGCTGCTGCTGGCGCGCACCGGCCAGGGCGAGCCCGAGCCGATCACGCTCGGCCGGTTCGCCGCGCTGCCGAAACTGCCCGACCTGGTGCCGTCCGGACCGACCGCGCCGCCCGCCGAGCCACCCCGGCTGGCCACGCCGGAGGGCGGCGCGCTCTGCGCCCGGGCCGGCGACGACGCGGGCGTACGGGAGATCCGGCTCGGCGTGACCGCGCCGGACCTGGGCGCCGCCACGCGTACCGCCGGGGGTCGGGGTGGGCTGGCCGACCAGGTCGTGGTGGAGCCGGGGCGCGGCGCGCTGGTGGAGGCAGCCGCCGCCCCGGGCGCCACCGGCGGCACGGTCTGCGTCGTCACCGACCTGGGCCGACGGTACGCGCTGGCCGGTGCGGACGTGCCGGGCATGCTCGGCTACGCCGGGGTGCGGCCGGTGCGGCTACCGGCGAGCCTGGTCGACCTGCTGCCGGCGGGCGGCCCGCTCGACCCGGAGGCCGCCCGCGCGGTGGCCGCCCCGGCCTGAGGAGCGCCTCGACTCAGGCCGGCCGGCGCAGCACGGTGACCGCGAAGTCCGCCTCCTCGTGCCAGGGCCGCAGGTCCCAGGTGGCGAAGCGGTGCTCCGGGCGCAGCCCGGCGGCCACCGCGTCGGCGTCCAGATCGGCGAGCGGGTAACCCCGGTCGGTGCCGAAGCCGACCACCACCACGCCGTCCGGGCGCACGTGCGCGGCGATGTGGGCCAGCACGCCGCGTTCGGTGCCGGGGGCGACGAAGGTCATCACGTTGCCGGCCACCACGGCCGCGTCGAACGGCGCCGGCTCACCGTGGGCGGGCAGGTCCAGCTCGGCGAGGTCGGCGACCAGGAAGCGGGGGCCGGGGTGGTCGGCGCGGGCCGCCTCGACGAGCGACGGGTCGGCGTCCACGCCGACGACGGCGTGCCCGCGCGCGGCCAGCGCGGCGGCCACCCGGCCGGTGCCGCAGCCGGCGTCGAGGATCCGCGCGCCGGGCGGCACCAGCGCGTCCACCAGCCGGGCCTCGCCGGCCAGGTCGGCGCCCTCGGCGGCGAGGCGGCGGAACCGGTCGACGTACCACTGCGAGTGGCCGGGTTCGGTGTCGGTCGCCCAGCGGGTCGGCTTGCCCATGACCCCATGTTAGGCGGGGGCCCCGCCTCTACCGAATGCGTTAAGCGGGGCCCCCTCCTTGCTTCAGCCCTTCTCCGCGCCGCTGGTGAGGCCCTCGGTGAGCAGGCGTTCGCCGGCGAAGAAGAGCACCACGATCGGCAGGGTGAGGATGACCGAGCCGGCCATCAGCACGGTCTTGGGCACCTCGACGCCGTCGGCGAGCAGCGACAGCCCGAGCGAGACGGTCCACCGGTTCGGCCGGTCGACCAGGAACAGCAGCGCGAACAGGAACTCGTTCCAGGCGATCATGAAGTCGTAGAGCGCGACCGCCATCACCGACGGCGCGGCCAGCGGCAGGCTGACCCGCCGGATGATGCCGAGCCGGCCGGCCCCGTCGATCGCCGCCGACTCCTCCAGGCTCACCGGGATGGTCTCGAAGTAGTTCTTGAGCATGTAGACCGAGACCGGCAGCGTCTGCGAGATGTAGACCAGCACCAGCCCGAACAGCGACCCGCGCAGCCCGGCCCGGCTGAACACCACGAACAGCGGGATCGCGATGACGATCGACGGGAACAGGTAGACCGCCAGGAACAGCGCGCTGACCTGCCGGCGGCCGAAGAATCGCAACCGGGAGACCGCGTACGCGCCGGGAATGGCCACGATCAGGGTGAGCACGGTGGCGGCCAGCGCCACCAGCCCGCTGTTGCGGATGAACGTGAGGAACCCCTGGCCGCCGTTCTCCACCGACCGCAGCACCTCGGCGTACGTGGCGACGGTCAACTCGCCGAACGGCACCCAGAGCGAGCCGGGGTCGAGCAGCAGCCGTTCGATCGGGCGCACCGAGAGCACCAGCATGTACCAGAACGGCAGCAGCGTGACCACCAGGAAGCCGGCGATCACCAGCCGGCGCAGCCAGCGCAGGCTGATCGTCTCGATCCGGTCCCGATCCATCACGCCTCCCGTTTCGCGCCGAAGAAGCGCAGGTAGATGGCCACGAACACGAGCAGCACCACGGCCAGCACGACGGCCTGGGCGGCGGCCGCGCCGATGTCGGTGCGGGCGGTGAGGAACTGGTAGACCCGGACGCTGACCACCTCGGTGCCGGCCGAGCCGCCGGTGAGCAGGTAGACGTCGTCGAACTTGTTGAACGTCATGATGAAGCGGAGCACGCCGATCAGCGCGATCACCGGCATGAGCTGCGGCAGCAGGATGTGCCGGAAGCGCTGCGTCGGCGTCGCCCCGTCCACCCGGGCGGCCTCCTCCAGCTCCGCCGGCACCGCCTGGAGCCGGGCCAGCAGGAACAGGAACGCGAACGGGAAGTAGCGCCACGCTTCGAACGCGATCACCGTCCACAACGCGGTGGACTCCTGGGACAGGAACGCCACCGGGGCGTCCCAGCCGAGGAAGCGTTGCCCCCAGTCGTTGACGATGCCGAGCTGCGGGTCCAGCATCACCTGCCAGACGAACGTCATGGCGACCACCGGCGCCACGTACGGCAGCAGCATCGACGCCCGCACCAGCGTACGGCCCCGGAACGGCCCGCGGACGGCCAGCGCGGCGGCCAGCCCGACCACGATCGAGCCGACCGTGCCGCCGACGCTGTAGAGCACGGTGGTCCAGAGCGTGTCGGCGAACCCGGGGGTGTGCAGCACCCGGTCGACGTTGTCCAGCGTCAGCTCGCCGAACAGGCCGGTCTTGCGCAGCGTCGCCAGGCGTACCCGTTGGAAGGCCAGCACCACCGTCCACACGATCGGGATGCCGATCACCGCGAGCACGACGAGCAGGGTGGGCGCGACCAGGGCGAGCCCGGCGCGGGACTCGCGGCGGCGCAGGGTCAGCGGGCGGCGGCCGGGCCGGCGGGGCCGCTCCTCGGTGGGGGAGCGGCCGGCCTCCGGCGCGGTGGTGGTCAATTGACACCCTTGGCGATGGCCTCGACGTCCTTCTTGGCCCGCTCGGCCGCGGCCTGGGCGTCGGTCTTGCCGCCGACCACGTCGGCGAGCGCCTTCGGCACCGGCAGCTCGCCGAGGATCGCCCCGACCAGCTTGCCCTGGCCCTGGGTCAGCCCCCAGCGCTGGAACTCCTCGGGGCTCTCCCGCAGGGTGGCCAGCACGTCGTCGCCGTAGACGTCGGAGAGCGGCTTCTTCGTGTCCACCCCGGCCTGGCTGGTGTTCCAGGCGGTGCGGAACTTCTGCTTGTCGTCCTGGGTGCCGGTGCGCACCGGGAAGCGCCCCTCCGGGGACATGCCGAACCAACGCGGGTAGCCGTCGGAGAGCATGTACTCCACGAAGGACTTCGCCGGGTCGGCCGCGCCGTCGAGCACCGCCCAGGAGCTGACCTCGCCGTACTGCGCCGGCTCGGTGCCGTTCGGGCCCTTGATCGCGGTGACGAACCCGCTGTTCTTCGCCAGCCAGGCCGGGTCGGACTGGCACTGCGGGCAGGTGGGCCGGGCGTCGTTGCGCAGGCCGGCCAACTCGTCGAGGACGAACGGTGACCAGATCAGCATGGCCGCCTTGCCGGCGAAGTAGGTGGCCCGGGTGGTGTCGACGTCCTGCGCGCCCTTCACCGAGTTGTTCCGCATCAGGTCGCCGTAGAACCGGAACGCCTCCACGCACTGCGGCGAGTCCAGGGTGACCTTGCCGGAGTCGTCGGTGAGCTGGCAGCCGTTGGCCAGCGCCAGGTGCTCGAACGTCTGCTGGGTGAACACGTCGCCGGGGGCGGTCGCCGCGGTGATGCCGGCGACGCCGCCGGTGTTCAGCTTCGCCGCCGCGGCGGCGATCTTCTCGTACGTGTCAGGGGCCGGCAAACCGGCGGCGTCGAACAGGTCCTTGCGGTAGACCAGGAGCTGGCCCCAGCCGTCGCTGGGCACCGCGAGCTGGGTGCCGCCGTCGCTGGTCAGCTCCAGCGCGCGGGGGGAGAACGTGTCCCGCCCGAGCTTCTCCACCACCGCCTTGTTGGCGTCCGGCTCCAGCAGCTCGTTGCCGGCGAGCGTGCGGACGCCGGCCAGCGACACCGAGCCGACCACGTCGGGCAGGTCGCCGGCGGCGGCGCTGGAGGCGATCAGGGACGGGAACTGGTCCTCGTTGACGGTGACCAGGTTGACCTTGACGCCGGTCTTCGCGGTGTAGTCGGCGATGATCGCCTTGGTGGCGGCGACCCGGTCCGCCACGTCCTCCAGGCTCCACACGGTGATCTGCGTACTGTCGGATTTCTGCCCGTCGTCGCTGCAGGCGGTCGCGCCGGCCCCGGCCAGTGCCAGGATCAGGCTCGACGCGAGCAGCCGTGTTGAGGGTGATGACATCGATGGCACCTTTCTCCAAGGAGCACGGCGCGGCATCAATACCCACGGATTCATCAATCTAATCACATATGCCCATTTTTTGGGGTTAGCATGGAGGCCGGCACTTCCTTCGGAGCGACGCCATGAGCAACTGGGTTGTCTCTCTGGCCGGGCCCCGGCACGTACGCCTGGAGCCCTGCCCTCCGGACCGGCTCGGCCCGGGTCAGGTCCGCGTCCGCACCTGCTACTCCGGCATCTCCGCCGGCACCGAACTGACCCTCTACCGCGGCAGCAACCCCCGGCTCCGCAAGGACTGGGACGCGGGCGCCCGGATGTTCGTGCCCCGCCAGGCCGGACCCGCCTACCCGGTGGTCGGCTTCGGCTACGAGGAGGTCGGCGAGATCGTCGAGGTCGCCCCCGACGTCACCGACCGGCGCGCCGGGCAACTCGTCTGGGGCATCTGGGGCCACCGCGCCGAGGCGGTGCTCCCCGCCGCCGCGGCGCACCCGCTCACCCCCGGCCTCGACCCGCTCGCCGCCGTCTTCGCCCGGCCCGGCGCCATCGCGATGACCGCGGTGCTCGCCGGCGACCTGCACCTCGGCGACTGGGTCGGCGTCTTCGGCCAGGGCGTCATCGGGTTGCTCGGCACCCGGCTCGCGGTGCTGTCCGGGGCCCGGGTGGTGGCCGTCGACGGGGTGCCCGGACGGCTGGCGCACGCCGCCCGCCTCGGCGCCCGCCGGGTGGTCGACGCCACCGGCGACTCGGCCGCCACCGCGCTGCGGGCGGCCACCGACGGCCGGGGCGCCGACGTGTGCCTGGAACTGTCCGGCGCGTACCCGGCGCTGCACGAGGCGATCCGGGCCACCGCGCACGCCGGCCGCGTCGTCGCCGCCGGCTTCTACCAGGGGTACGCCCACGGGCTGGAACTCGGCGAGGAGTTCCACCACAACCGGATCCACCTGGTGGCCGCCCAGGTCTCCGGGCCCGACCCGGCCCCCGGCACGGCCGGCCGGTGGACCGGGACGCGGATCGCCGACACGTTCATGGACCTGGTGGCGGAGGGCAGCGTCGACCCGCTGCCGCTGGTGAGCCACGTCGTCGACGCGGGCGCGGTGGCCGACGCCCTGGCGTTGCTCGACCGCGGTGACGGTGACGTCCTCCAAGTGGTGCTGAGGTTCTGAATGGACATCCCACTGGCCTGCCAGGAGCAGTTGCTCCCCGGCGCCGACCTGATCGACAAGTACGCCCTCGCCGTCTCCCTCGGCTACCAGGGCATCGAACTGCGCGGACGGGGGGACCTGGGGCTGGCCCGGCGGCTGCCGGAGCTGCGCCGGGCCCACGCCGCCGGGGTGGTGACACCGACCGTCTGCGTCGAGATGGACCACTTCATCGGTGACTTCGACCCGGACCGCTCCCGCGACGCGGTCCGCAACCTGCGCTCCCAACTCTCGGTGATCGCCGAGCTGGGTGGCGTCGGCGCGATGACGCCGGCCGCCTGGGGCATGTTCTCCCGCCGGCTGCCGCCGTTCGAACCGCCCCGCACGCCCGCCGGCGACCGGCGGGTGCTCGTCGACGCCCTCGGCGAGCTGGGCGAGCACGCCCGCACCGAGGGGGTCACGCTCTTCCTGGAACCGCTCAACCGGTACGAGGACCACATGGTCAACCGCCTCGACCAGGCGGTCGAGCTGTGCCGGGCGGTCGGATCGCCGGCGGTGCGGGTGGTCGCCGACACCTACCACATGAACATCGAGGAGGACGACCCGCACGCCGCGCTACGCGCCGCCGCGCCGTACCTCGGGCACGTGCAGGTCAGCGACTCCAACCGGCACCAACCCGGCGCCGGGCACCTGGACTGGCCCGCGCTGCTGGGCACGCTCACCGACCTCGGCTATCCCGGCTGGCTGGCGCTGGAGTGCCGGCTGCGCGGCGAACCGGTCGCCGCGCTGCGCCAGGCCGCCACCGTGCTGGGCCACCCGGACCGGCCGTGGCGGGCCGCCGCGTGACCGGCAGCCTGGCGGCCGGCGTACGGGCCGGCGCCGAACGGGACGCCCGGCTGCGCCGCCTCGCGCTGGCCACCCTGGACGCCAACTGGGAACACGACCACACCGTGCCCTCACGCACGCTCTACCCGCACCAGTGGAGCTGGGACTCGGCGTTCATCGCCGTCGGGCTGGCCCACGTACGCCCGGACCGGGCCTGGCGGGAACTGCGCACGCTGTTCGCCGCGCAGTGGGTCGACGGGCGGGTGCCGCACATCGTGTTCAACCCGGCGCTGCGCGTCGGCTCGTACTTCCCCGGCCCCGAGTTCTGGGACTCCGGCCGCGCCGAGGGCGCCCCGGCGGCGCCCACCTCCGGCATCGTGCAGCCGCCCGTGCACGCCCCGGCCGCGTGGCTGGTGCACCGGCGGGCGCCCTCCGAGGCGTCGGTGGCCGCGCTGCGCCGGCTGTATCCCCGGCTGGTCGCCCAGCAGCGCTACCTGACCGGGCGGCGCGACGTCGGCGGGGGCGGGCTGGCCGCCATCGTGCACCCGTGGGAGTCCGGCCTGGACAACAGCCCCGCCTGGGACACCCCGCTGGCGGCGGTGCCGGCCGACGAGTCGGTGATGCGCGCGTACCGCCGGCACGACACCGCGCACGCCGACGCCGCGCACCGGCCCACCGACCTCGACTACGCGCGCTACGTCGCCCTGGTGGACAGCTACCGCACGGGCCGCTACCGCGACGAGGCGCTGCTCGGCCGGCACCCGTTCCTGGTGGAGTGCCCGCTGGTCAACGCCGCGCTCGGCGTCTCCGAGTACGCGCTGGCCCGCATCGCCACCGTCGTCGGCGCGGACCCGTGCCCGCACCGCGACCGGGCGGCCCGGATCACCGAGGCGCTGGTGACCCGGCTCTGGGACCCGGTCGCCGGCACGTTCCGCCCGCGCGACGTCCGCACCGACCGGCTGGTCGGCCCTCGGACCGTGCTCGGGTTGCTGCCGCTGGCCCTGCCCGACCTGCCCGAGCCGCAGGTGCGGGCCGTGCTGGCCGAGGCGTGCTCACCCCGGTTCGGCCTGGCCGCCCGGATGGACCGGCCGCTGCCCACGCTCGACCGCACCGCGCCGGGCTTCGAGCCGCTGCGCTACTGGCGCGGGCCGAGCTGGGTGAACACCGGTTGGCTGCTGTGGCAAGGGCTGCGGACCCACCGCCGGGCCGACCTGGCGGCCGGGTTGCGCGAGTCGCTGCTCGACCTGGTCGACGGCGCCGGCTGCCACGAGTACTTCCACCCGGACACCGGCGCCGGTCTCGGCTCGCCGGCGTTCAGTTGGACCGCCGCGCTGGTGCTCGACGCGCTCGCCGAGGGCTGAGCGGGCCGGCGCGAGGCGGCGCGGCTCAGGCGATGCCGGCCGGCATGCCGCCGCCCAGCCGCAACGCCGAGTTCGGCGCGTCGTCGACCGCGTAGCCGAGCGCGTCGACCACCTCGACCACGCCGCTGACCTGCCGGGTCAGCCGCAACGCCAGGTGGACCGTGGACCAGCGCTCCAGTTGACCGGTGAGCGTCACCACGCCGCCGTGCACGGTCACGTCCACCACGCCGTCCCGCACGCCGAGCGTGCGCCGCAGCACCTCGTCGACCACGTCCCGGCGGATGTCCGCGTCCGGGCGCAGGTGCACCTTCAGCAGGTCGCCGCGGGTCACGATGCCGACCAGCCGGCCCAGGTCGTCGACCACCGGCAGCCGCTTCACGGCGCGCGAGTCCATCAGCCGGGCCGCCTCGACGAGCGTGGCGTCCGGCGTCACGGTCACCGGAGGAGCGGTCATCAGGTCGGCCGCCAGCGTCGCGCCGGCCTTCGCCCGCGCCTCCCGGCGGTGCCGGTCGGGCCGGAGGTGCCGCTCGCGCGGCTGCCCGGACAGCTCCACCTTGTACATCAGGTCCGCCTCGGAGACCACCCCGAGGACCCGACGGGCGCCGTCCACCACCGGCGCCGCCGTCACCCGCCGGCCGGTCAGCACGTCCACGATCTCCCGGTACGCCGTGCCCTCCCGCACCGACGCCACGTCGGTGGTCATCACGTCCCGCACCTGCCACGTCCGCATGGCGTCCTCCTCGTCCCGGCGTCCCCTCCGGGTCGGCGCGTCTGACGCCGCGCCGCGACCCGGAGCTACCGTCTCCGACGCTAGGCGGCGGTGGCCGCGTCGAGCAGGGGCCCACGCACCGGTCGCCCGGGCCGTTGGTCCCGGTTCCCGGCTCAGTGCCGGTCTGGCCTGCCGTTCGGCGGTGGCCAGGATCGCCCTCTCCCGGTCGTCGCCGGTGGAGCGGCCGGCCCGCCGTCAGCGCCGGTCTCGGCCGGGGCCGGCTCAGCCCTGGGTCTCAGCCCGGGTCCGGCTCAGCGGCGGGTCCGGCTCAGCGGCGTGGCGCAGCGGTGCCGGCGGCCGTGACCGGCGCGGCGGGGTGCCCGGTGGCCGGTCCGGTGGGGTGTTCGGTGGCGGGCGTGGCCGGATGGTCGGCGGGGGGCTCGGTGGCCAGCAGTTCGGCCGGCACCGGCTCCACCTCGACACGGCAGTCGTGGAACGTCGGCGCCCCGCCCAGGTCCGCGTCGCGGACCGCGGTCACCGCGTTGACCGTGGACCGGCCGGGGCTCGACCGGGCCCAGTAGGCCTTGTAGGTGAACGCCAGCCCCGGCCGGGTCGCCTCGTCCACCGCGACCGCGGCGAGGAACGCGCCCCGGTCGTTGCGCACCCGCACCGCGTCGCCGTCGGCCAGCCCGCGCGCCGCCGCGTCGACCGGGTGCAGGTGCACGCGGGGCGGGCCGGCGCGGCGGGCGTGCCAGGGCAGCGAGGCGAACGTCGAGTTCATCAGGTACCGGCCCGCCGGGGCGAGCAGCAGCAGCGGGAACCGGTGGGCCAGGTCCGCGTCCGCCGCCTCGACCGGCGGCGTGTAGCCGGGCAGCGGATCCACCCCGAGCCGGGCCAGCGCCGGGTCGTGCAGCCGGGCCCGCCCGTCCGGGGTGGGGAAGCCGCCGTCGGCGAACGGCGCCGAGCCGACCGGCACGCCGGTGAGCCGGGCGTACGTGCGCTCGCGCAACTCCTCGAAGGTGATCGGCGTGCCGGCCAGCAACTGCCGGGCCAGGTCCTCGTCGCTGTCCCGGAACGCCGGATGGTCGACGCCGAGCGCGGCGGCGATCCGGCGGAAGATCTCGGTGTTCGGCAGCGCCTCGCCGGGCGCGCGGGTGACCGGCAGGTTCAGCGTCGTGTAGTGGTGCCCGTAGGACGTCTGCAGGTCCAGGTGCTCGGGCTGCATGGTGGCCGGCAGCACCACGTCGGCGTGGTCGCAGGTGTCGGTCCAGCGCTGCTCCAGCACCACGGTGAACAGGTCGGCGCGGCGCAGGCCGGCGAGCAGCCGGGTCTGGTCCGGCGCGGTGGCGGCAGGGTTGGCGTTGAACACCACGAGCGAGGTCACCGGCGGGTCGGCCTCCCCGGTGAGGACGGCGGCGAGCCGGCTCATGTTCAGCGACCGGGCCGGCGGCGCCGGCATACCCGCCGGCCGGATCACCGGGCCGTTGTCGACCGGGTGGTGCCCGCTGGTGGTCACCAACGCGCCGCCGCCGGGATACCGGAAGTCGCCGGTGAGCAGCGGCAGCGCGCAGATCGCCCGGATCGCCTGCCCGGCGCCGGAGTGCCGTTGCAGGCCGAGCCCGACGCGGATCGCGGTGGGTCGGGTGGTGGCGATCCGGTCGCCGAGCCGGCGTAGCACCTCGACCGGCAGGCCGCACTCGGCGGCGGCCCGCTCCACCGGCCACTCGTCGAGCCGGGCGGCCAGCTCGGCCCAGCCCACGGTGTGCGCGGCCAACCACGGCTCGTCGGCGGCCCCGGCGTCGCGCACGTGCCGCATCAGCCCGAGGGCGAGCGCCGCGTCGGTGCCGGGCAGCGGCGCGACGTGCTCGTCGCTGCGGGCCGCGGTGTCGGTGCGCAGCGGGTCGATCGTCACCACGTACGCGCCGTGCTCGCGGGCCTGCTGCACGAACGGCCACTGGTGCAGGTTGGTGACGAGCGGGTTCGAGCCCCAGAGCACGATCAGTCGGGCCTCGACGATCGACTCCGGCTCGAAGCCCACCGACCGCCCGTACATCGAGCGCGTCGCCGCGTTCGCCGCCGCCGTGCAGATGGTGGTGTCCAACCGGGACGCGCCCAGGTGGGCGAAGAGTCGTGGCCCCATGGTCCAGCCCTGGACGAGCCCCATGGTGCCGGCGAAGTAGTAGGGCAGCACCGACTCCGGGCCGTCCCGGTCGATGCTCGCCCGCAGCCCGGCGGCCACCCGGTCGACGGCCTCCGCCCAGCTCGCCGGCCGGTACGCCACCCGCCCGGCGCCCTTCGGACCGGTGCGGATCCAGGGCGTGGTGAGCCGGTCCGGGCCGTTGACCGCGTCGAGGTAGCGGTTGACCTTGCCGCAGAGCGCGCCCCGGGTGAACGGGTGGTCGCGGTCGCCGCGCAACGCCACGGCCCGGCCGTCGTCGACGGTGAGCTGCCAGACGCAGGTGTCGGGGCAGTCCAGGGGGCAGGCGCCGGGATGGGTGACGGGGGCCATGTCGCGGATGCTACCCACCCGGTCCGACTCGTCGGGGGCGACGGGACGCGGGCGGCTCGGGCAGGATGGGGCGCGAGCCGACCCGGGGGAGGACACGATGACGGTCACCGCCGACGACCTCGACCGGGCGGCCGCGTGCGTGGCCGCGGCGCTGGGGCCGGTGACCGGGGCGGACTGGTCCCGCCGCGCCGGCGGGCTGGACTGGGACTGTCGGCGGACGGCCGAGCATCTGGCCGACACGCTGCTGTCCTACGCCGCGCAGGTGGTGTCGCGCCCGGCCGACCGCTTCGTCCGTCTTGCCGCCGTGGTCGAGCCGGACGCCTCGCCGGTCGAGATGGTCGAGTGCGTGACCTGCGCGGCCGGGCTGCTCGCCCTGGCGGTGCGCGGCACCCCGGCCGGGGTCCGGGCGTTCCACCCGTCCGGCCAGGCCGATCCGGCCGGGTTCGCCGCGATGGGCGTGGCCGAGGTGCTGCTGCACGGCGAGGACATCGCCGCCGGCCTCGGCACGGCGATGGACCCGCCCCGCCCGGTCTGCGAACGGGTGGTGGCGCGACTCTTCCCCGAGGTGGCGCCCAGTCTGGCCGACGTGGACCCGTGGACCGCGCTGCGCTGGTGCGTAGGCCGCGCCGACCTGCCCCACCGCCCCCACCGCCACACCTGGCAGTGGCGAGCCGCCCCCTCAGCGGCTGACCCCTCCCTCCCTCCCTCCCTCCCTCTCCGCGGCGATCTTGCAGTTTGTGCCCTCGAGACGTCACATTGGTCGCTTTTGCCGGGGCAGGAAGTGCAAGATCGGCGCGGAGAGGGGTGTGGGTGGGGAGGGTGGGGGTGAGGGTGGGGGTGTTTGGTGGGGGTGGGGGTGGGTAGTCGCGGGGCCGGCGGGCGGCACGGGGTCGCGGGGTCGGTGGCGAGGGGAGGGGCGGCATGCGGTTTCCCCTGTTCGTCGACGCGGTGGCGCGTCGGGCCGAGTTGCCCACGGACGACGCCGCGACGATCTCCCGGGCGGTGTTGCAGACCCTCGCCGAGCGGATCACCGCCGACGAGTCGGCCGACCTCGCCGCCCAGTTGCCGGACGACGTGGGCGGCTACCTGTCGGCGCCGGACCGGGCCGGGGTGACCGGCGCCGCGGTGGACTTCCTCTACCGGGTCGCCGAGCGGGCCGCGGTGGATCCGGCGGTCGCCGAGGTGGGCGCGCGGGCGGTGCTCGCCACGTTGCGCGAGACGGTCACGGTCGGCGAGTTCCAGGATCTCGTGGCGCAGCTTCCCCGCGGCTTCGACGCGATGGTGGACCCGGTTCCGCGTCCGCCGTACGATGTCTGAGCAGGCTCCCCGCGATCCGGGTCGAGCTGCCGAGCGAAGGCCGTCACGCGAAGATTTGACGGCCCGAAAGTATTTTCACCGTAAAATAACTCGCCAGTAGCCACCTACGCGGTAAATCGTCTACGCGCTAGAGGGATGATCGGACGAAATCCTCCGTCCCGGGTACCAGGGGCCCTCCCACCTTCGGCTTGACCCGGATCGATGCTCTTCCGGTCGAGAGATTGAGCCTTATTCTGCTTCCAATGTGAAGTCCTGGGGGGGATCAATGGTCACATTCGTCGATTGCTGCGTGCCTGCCGTTTGTGGAGCGCAACCCGCTTCCTGACATGGCAGAGACGATGATCATCAATCGTTTCGGCGCGGTCGCAGCGGTCCACGGTGGCCGTCCGGCACTTCTCGGCGAGACCCACGAGGTCGGTTACGCCGAGTTGGCCGGTGCGGCCGGCGGGTACGCGGCCGTGCTCGTCGCCGCCGGTTTCCGGCCCGGCGACCGCATCGCGCTGCTCACCACGCACGGCGCGCCGACCGTCGCCGCGCTGCTCGGCACGCTCGCTGCCGGCTGCGCGTACGTGCCGCTGGACCCGGGCTTCCCGGTCGCCCGGCTGCGCCACATGGTCGCCGCCGCCGGGGTCACCGCCGTGGCGTGCGCCGCCGAGCACCGTGCGCTGGCCCGTGAGCTGGCCGACGGCCGTCGCGTGGTGTCGCTGGACGAGGTGCCGCCCGCCCCGCTGCGCCCGGTGCCGGTCGACCCGGACGCACTGGCGTACGTGCTGTTCACCTCCGGCTCCACCGGCGTGCCCAAGGCGGTCGGGCAGACCCACCGCAACCTCGCCCACGTGGTCGACAACCAGATCGACGCGCTCGGCATCGGGCCGGCCGACCGGCTCAGCCTGCTCGCCTCGTTCAGCTTCGACGCCGCCATCCCCGACCTCTACCCGGCGCTGCTCACCGGCGCCGCCGTCGTCCCGGTCGACCTGCGCCGGCAGGGCCTGGCGTACGCGGTCGAGCAGCTCGACCGGCACCGGACCACGGTGCTGCACGGCACGCCCACCGTCTACCGCTTCCTGCTCGACACGCTCGGCGAGCGTCGGCTGGCCTCGGTGCGCGCGGTGCTGCTCGGCGGCGAGCAGGCCACCTGGGCCGACGCCCTGCGCGGCCGGGACCGCTTCGCCCCCGACTGCGTGCTGGTCAACGGCTACGGCGCGACCGAGATGACGTTCGCGGCCCGGCACCTGCTGCCGCTGTCCGAGGTGGACCCGGGCGCCGCCGGGCCGCTGCCGATCGGCACCGCGTTCCCCGGTTACCGGCTCGACCTCGACCCGGACACCGGCGAGATCGTGGTCCACAGCCGGCACCTCGCGCCCGGCTACCTCAACCAGGACAGCGACCGCTTCGGCGTCGACGGGGGCGGCGTGCGGTCGTACCGCACCGGCGACCTCGGCCGGCGACTGCCCGGCGGCGAACTGCTCTGCCTGGGCCGGCTGGACCGCCAGGTCAAGGTGCGCGGGCACCGGGTCGAGCTGACCGAGATCGAGGCGGTGCTCGCCGGCCAGCCGGGCGTGGCCGGGGCGCGTGCCGTGGCCCGCGACGGCGAGCTGCTGGCGTACGTCCGGCCGGCCGCCCCCCGCACCGACCCGGCCGCGTTGCGGGCGGCCCTGGCCGCCGCCCTGCCCGACTACGCGGTGCCCCGCGCGGTGGTGGCGCTCGACGAGTTCCCGCTCACCGTCAGCGGCAAGGTCGACGAGCGGGCACTGCCCGACCCGGCGACGGACGTGCCCGCCGAGGCGGCGCCGGCCACCGACACCGAACGCGCGGTGCACGACATCTGGTGCGCGGTGCTCGGCCGCCCGGCCGTCGGCCGCACCGACAGCTTCTTCGACGTGGGCGGGCAGTCGCTGCTGCTGGGCCGGGTGCAGCAGCGCATCGCCGAGCGGTTCGGGGTGCGGCTGCCGATGCTGCGCCTGTTCGACCACCCCACCGTCGCCGCCCAGGCGGCGCTGCTGGACGCCCCGCCCGAGGCGGTCCGCGCCCCGCTGCTGCCCGCCCCCGTCGCGCCGCTGCGCGCGGCCCGCGACTACACCGGCGACGAGATCGCCGTGGTCGGCGTCGCCGGGCGCTTCCCCGGCGCGCCCGACGTGGCGACGTTCTGGTGGAACCTGTGCACCGGGGTGGACTCGATCCACGACCACACCGACGACGAGCTGGCCGCGCTCGGCATCGGGCCGCGCCTGCTCGCCGATCCCCGCCACGTGCGCGCCGCCGGGCGGCTCGACGGGGTGACCGACTTCGACGCGGAGTTCTTCTCCTTCGGCGCCGACGAGGCCGCCCGCACCGACCCCCAGCACCGGCTCTTCCTGGAGACCGCGTGGGAGGCCATGGAGGACGCCGGGCACGACCCGCGACGCTTCCCGGGGCTGGTCGGCGTCTACTCCGCCACCTCCGCCAACCGCTACTTCCTGTTCCACTTGATGGACAATCCGGCCGTGGTCGGCGACGTCGACCCGGACGACTGGGAGGCGCGGCTGGTCGGCCGGCAGTTCACCGACCACCTGCCCGGCCAGGTGGCCTACCGGCTCGGCCTGACCGGGCCCGCGCTGGCCGTGCAGAGCGCCTGCTCCAGCTCGCTGGTCGCGGTCTGCCTGGCCGCGCAGAGCCTCGCCGACTACCAGTGCGACCTGGCCCTGGCCGGTGGCGCCACGGTGATGTGGCCCCGGCACCGGGCCACCCCCGGCGGGCTCGCCTCACCGGACGGCCGGTGCCGCGCCTTCGACGAGGCCGCCGACGGCTCCGGCTTCGGCTCCGGCGCGGGCGTGGTCGCGCTGCGCCGGCTCGCCGACGCGCAGGCCGACGGCGACCGGATCTACGCGATCCTGCCCGGCTGGGCGGTCACCAACGACGGCCCGGACCGCGCCGGCTTCGCCGTGCCCGGCCCGGCCGGGCAGGCCGCCGCCGTGGCCAACGCGCTTGCCACCGCCGAGGTCGCCCCCGGCGAGGTCCGCCTGGTCGAGGGACACGGCAGCGGGACCCCGCTCGGTGACGCCATCGAGGTGGCGGCGCTGCACGAGGTGTACGCCGGCGCCGCGCCCGCCGGCACCTGCGCGCTCGGCTCGGTGAAGACGAACATCGGTCACCTCGACGCCGCCGCCGGTATCGCCGGCCTGATCAAGACCGTGCTCGCCGTCCGACACGGCGTGATCCCGCCGAACCTGCACTTCACCCGCCCGCACCCGGAGATCGACCTGGCCGCCGGCCCGTTCTACGTGCCGACCAAGGCCCGGGACTGGCCGGACGAGGGCCGCCGGGTGGCCGGGGTGAGCGCGTTCGGGCTGGGCGGCACCAACGCCCACGTGGTGGTGGAGCAGCCGCCGCCGGTCGAGCCGGTCGACCCGCCCGGGGACGGGCCGTGGCTGCTGCCGGTGTCCGCGCGTACCCCGGTGGCGTTGCGGGCCGCGCTGGCCCGGCTGCGGGCGCACCTGGCCGGCGCCGCGCCGGCGCTGCCCGAGGTGGCCGCCACGCTGGCGCTCGGGCGGCGGCCGTTCGCCCACCGGGCGGCGGTGGTCGCCGCCGACCTGCCCGCCGCGCTGGCCGCGCTGGACGTGCTGCTCGACACCGACGCCCGGACGGCCGGCGAGGCCGGCCCGCTGCGCGAGCTGGCCGCCGAGTGGGTGGCCGGGCGCGACGTCGACTGGGATGCCCTGCACCCCGAGGGCGCCGTCCGGCGCACCGGACTGCCCACCTACCCGTTCCAGCGCCGCCGGCACTGGATCGACCCCGTGCAGAGAGGCCCGCGGTGAACTGGTTCGTCTCCACCGGAAGCCGCCCCGAGGCGCCGGTGCGGTTGTTCTGCCTGCCCTACGCCGGCGCGGGCGCCAGCGCGTTCCGGCGCTGGCCGGCCGCGTTCGACCCGGACGTCGAGGTGCTGCCGGTGCAGTTGCCCGGCCGGGAGAACCGGATCACCGAGGACCCGCGCTTCGCCGTCGCCGACGTGGCCGACGCCATCGCCTCCCGGGCCGACCGCCCGTACGCGATCTACGGCCACTCGATGGGCGGGCGCCTCGGCTTCGAGGTGGTGCGGGAGCTGCGCCGCACCGGCCGACCGCTGCCGCTGCGCCTCTACGTCGGCGGCGCCCGCGCCCCGCACGTCGCCGCGCCCGGGCTCTTCGACGGGCTGTCCCGGGCCGGCGACGAGGAGCTGCTACGCCGCCTCGGCGACGGCGGCGGCCTCCCGGCCGAGCTGCTGGAGCACCCGGAGCTGGTGGAGCTGCTGCTGCC
This sequence comes from Micromonospora ferruginea, assembly GCF_013694245.2. Taxonomy (NCBI): domain Bacteria; kingdom Bacillati; phylum Actinomycetota; class Actinomycetes; order Micromonosporales; family Micromonosporaceae; genus Micromonospora; species Micromonospora robiginosa. Next base: position 2,828,021 of record NZ_CP059322.2, on the reverse strand, counting down.
GTTGCTGCGCGCCGACTTCGGTCGGGTGGACGACTACCGCTACGTCCCCGGCGAGCCGCTGCCGGTGCCGATCGTCGCGTTCGCCGGCGACCGGGACCGGGCGGTCACCCGCGAGCAGAACGCGGCCTGGGCCGAGCACACCGCCGCCGGGTTCACCCTGCACGAGCTGGACGGCGGCCACTTCTTCCTGCACGACCGGCTCACCGAGCTGGCCGCGCTGATCCGGGCCGACCTGGCCGCCACGCCGGCCGCCGCGACCACGCCGGCCGCCGCGACGACGCCGGGGGCCGCGACGACGCCGGGGGCCGCGACGACGCCGGGGGCCGCGACGACGCCGGGGGCCGCGACCGCCGCGCCCGGCGCCCCGACCACCCGTGCCGCGAGACCGGGCGCGGGTCCGGCCCCGGTGCGCGCCGCCGGCCGCGGGACCGCCGGCGGTGCGCACCGGGTGCCACTCGGCGACACCGGCTGGTCGGTGTGGCGCGACGCGATGCTGCGGACCACCGGCTTCCCCGCCGACGGGCTGGAGCTGCTGACCGCACCGCGGGCCGCGGCGGCCGCCGACGAACTGCTCGACACCGGCACCGGTGAGGACCGCTTCGAGAAGGAATTCGACGAGGCGGTACGCGCCGGCGCCGAGCGGCTCGGCGCGCTGGCCGCCGACCCGCTGCTGCGCGAGGCGGTCACCTGGCAGAACCGGGGCGCCCTGGTCGCGCTGGACGGGCTGGTGCGCGGCGGGGCCGACGCGCCCCGCAACGTGCGCCGGCGCGACCGGGAGCGGGCGCTGCTGAAGTACTGGCAGCGCTACTGCGGCAAGAACGAGACGGTCGGCTTCTTCGGCCCGGCCTGCTGGGTCGCCGTCGATCCCGACCAGCCGGAGGTTGCCCTGGTCAACCCTGGTGACCGGCTGACCCGGCGGCGCTGGGTGTGGTTCGAGTCCTGGGCGCTCGCCGCGTACGCCGACCGGGTCGGCGCGGACCTCGCGGTCCGCCGCTGGTGGCCGCCGACGCTGCGGCCCCACCTGGCGATCCGGGACCGGGCCGTGCTGCGGCCCGGCCGCCCGCCGCTGACCCTGACCCCGGTGGAGGCCGCGCTGCTGCGGGCCGCCGACGGCCACCGCACCGCCGCCGACCTGGTCGCCGACCCGGCGATCGGCCTGCGCCGGCCGGAGGACGGCTACGCGCTGCTCGACCGGCTGGTGGAGCGGGAGCTGGTGACCTGGGACGCGGCGCTGCCGGTGAGCCCGGACGCCGAGCGGGTGCTGGCCGAGCGGATCGCGGCGATCGGCGACGAGCCGGCCCGCGCCGCCGCCCGGGCCGGCTTCGACCGGCTGCGGACCGCCCGCGACGCGGTGGCCGCCGCGGCCGGCGACCCGGTGTCGCTGCGGGCCGCGCTGGACGCCCTCGACGCCACGTTCACCGAGCTGACCGGCGTGCCCGCGGTGCGCCGCGCCGGCCAGATGTACGCCGGCCGCACCATCTGCTACGAGGACACCGCCCGCGACCTCGACGTGGTCTTCGGCGCCCCGCTGCTGGCCGAGCTGGCCGCCCCGCTGGACGTGCTGCTGCGCGCCGCCCGCTGGCTGGCCAACGCGCTCGCCGAGGCCTACCTGGACGTGCTGCGCGGCCTCTACGACGAGCTGCGCGCCGAGGCCGGCGGCCCGGTGGCGCTGGCCGACCTGTGGTTCCTGGCCCAGGGCCTGTTCTGGGGCGACGGGGAGCGGCCGGTCGACGCGGTCGCGGCCGACTTCGCGGGCCGCTGGGCCGGCCTGTTCGGCCTGGACACGCTGCCCGCCGGGGCGACCGGGGTCGAGCTGCGCGCGGCCGACCTGGCCGAGCGGATCGACGCGGTCTTCCCGGGCACCCGGCCGAACTGGTCCAACGCCGCCATGCACAGCCCCGACCTGCAGATCTGCGCCACCGACGCGGCGGCGCTGCGGCGCGGTGACTACACCGTGGTGCTCGGCGAGCTGCACGCCGCCTGGTCGTCGTTCGACTGTGCGGTGTTCACCCCGTCGCACCCGCAGGTGGAACGGCTGTGCGAGGCGCTCGCCGCCGACCTGGGCGAGCGGCGGGTCCGGCTGCTGTTCCCGGCCGACTGGCCGCGCCGGACCAGCCGCACCGCCGAGTCGCTGACCGGCCCGACCGACCGGCAGCTCGCCTTCCTCGACGCGCCCGGCGCCGACCCGGACCGGGTGCTGCCCACGGTGGACCTCACCGTCGACGAGGTCGACGGGACGCTGGTCGCCACCGCCTCGGACGGGCAGCGCTGGCCGCTCGCCGAGATCTTCGCCGAGGCGTTCAGCGCGCACGCGGTGGACGGCTTCAAGCTGGTCGCCGCCGCGCCCTACACGCCCCGGATCACGGTGGACAAGCTGGTGGTCGCCCGGCAGACCTGGCGTACCACGGTGGGGGAGAGCGGCCTGGCCACCGCCACCGGTGAGCGGCAGCGGTTCCTGGCCGTACGGGCCTGGCGCCGCCGGCTCGGCCTGCCCGAGCAGGTCTACGTCAAGCTGGGCACCGAGACCAAGCCGTGTTTCGTGGACCTGGCCGCGCCCGGGTTCGCCACCATGCTCTGCGCACTGGTGCGGGCCGCGCGCGTCGACGGCGGTGACGGGGTCTCGCTCACGGTCAGCGAGATGCTGCCCGCCCCGGAGCAGGCCTGGGTGCCCGACGGCGCGGGCCGCCGCTACTTCAGCGAGCTGCGCCTGCACATCACCGACGCCGGCCTGGAGGACGCGCGATGAGCCACCTGGTGCCCCTGGGCGAGACCGGCTGGTCGGTCTGGCGGGACGTGGTCCTGCGGACCGCCGGGTTCCCGGCCGCCGGGCTGGACCGGTTCGCCGCGCCGGAGTGCGCGGCCGCCGCCGACGCGACGCTGGCCGGCGCCGGCACCCCGGAGGTGTTCGACAAGACCCTGCGCGAGGCGTTCGCCGAGTCGTCGGCGGTGGCCGGCGAGCTGGCCGCCGACCCGCTGCTGCGCGAGGCGGTCACCTGGCAGAACCCGGACATGCTGATCGCGCTGGACGGCCTGCTGCGCACCGACCCGCAGGTGCGCAACGTGCGCCGGCGCAAGCGCGAGCTGAGCCTGCTGCGCTACTGGCAGCGCTACTGCGGCAAGGCCGAGACCATCGGCTTCTTCGGCCCGGTCTGCTGGGGCACGTTCGACCCGACGACGCGCGGCGTGCGCACCGCGCCCGGCGCGGCGCTGGTGCACCGACGCCGGGTGTTCTTCGAGGCGTGGGCGTTGATCGCGTACGCCGACCGGCTCGCCGACGACCTGGCGGTGCGCCGCTGGTGGGCGCCGGCGCTGCAACCGCACCTGACCGTCGCCGGCCGGGAGCTGCGCTGGCCGCTGCACCCGTCGATCGCGCTGACCCCGGTCGAGGCCCGCCTGCTGGCCGACTGCGACGGGCGCACCCCGGCGCGGGAACTGGCCGAGCGGCTGTGCGCCGAGGGTGTGGTGCACGGCGCCGACGACGTCTACCTGCTGCTCGACCGGTGGGTGGAACGCGGCCAGCTCACCTGGGGCGCGAACCTGCCGATCGCCCCGGACGCCGAGCAGGTGCTCACCGCGCGGATCGCCGCCATCGGCGACGGGCCGGTGCGCGACGCGACGGCGGCGGAGTTCGACCGGCTCCGGGGCGCCCGCGACGCGGTGTCGGCCGCGGCCGGCGACCCGGACCGGCTCGGCGCCGCGCTCGCCGCGCTGAACGCGGAGTTCACCGCGGTCACCGGCCGCCCGGCCACCCGCAACAGCGGACAGATGTACGCGGCGCGCACCGTCTGCTACGAGGAGACCGCCCGCGACCTGGAGTTCCGGATCGGCTCGGCGGTCACCGACGCGCTCGCCGAACCCCTCGCGGTGGTGCTGCGCACCGCCCGCTGGTTCACCGTGCGGGTCGCCGAGCGCTGCGGCGACCTCTTCACCGAGCTGCACGAGGAACTGGCCGCCGGCGGTGAGCCGGTGCGGCTGGCCGACCTGTGGCTGCTGGCGCAGGGCACGCTGATCGCTCCGGACGGCCCGATCGGCCTCGCCGGGAGGGAGCTGACCGAGCGCTGGGCCGAGCTGTTCGGCCTGCGCGACCTGCCGGCCGGGCAGGCGGAGCTGCGGGTGCGCGCGGCCGACGTGGCCGAGCGGGTGCGGGAGCTGTTCCCGGCCGAGACCCCCGGCTGGCCGTCGGCCCGGCTGCACAACCCGGACGTCCAGCTCAGCGCCGCGTCCCCGGAGGCGGTCGAGCGGGGCGAGTTCCTGCTGGTGCTCGGCGAGCTGCACCCCGCGTCGGTGGCGTTCGACAGCGCGGTGCTCAGCCCGTTCCACCCCGACCCGGCCGCGCTGCGCGCCGACCTCGACGCCGACCTCGGCCCGGTCCGGCTGCGGGTGCTCTGGCCGGACAGCTTCCCCCGCCGGACCACCCGCACCACGTACGCGCTGACCGGCCCGGCGGACCGCCAGCTCGGCATCGACACCGCGCACGGCGCCGACACCGACCGGCTGGTCCCGGCCACGGCGGTGGTGGTGGAGCGTGACGGGGACCGGCTCACCGCGGTCTTCCCGGACGGCGCCCGCTGGCCGCTGATGGAGGTCTTCGCCACCCTGCTCGGCTCGCTGCTGCTGGACGCGTTCAAGCTGTTCGGCGCCGCGCCGCACACGCCCCGGATCACCATCGACCGGCTGGTGGTGGCCCGGCGCACCTGGCGCACCACGGCCGGCGCGTGCGGGCTGGGCGGCCACGCCGACGAGCACGCCCGCTACCTGGCGGTCCGCCGCTGGCGGGCGGAGACCGACCTGCCCGAGCGGGTGTTCGTCAAGGTGGGCACCGAGATCAAGCCCTGCTACGTGGACCTGACCGGCCCGCTGTACGCGCAGTCGCTGTGCGCCATGGTGGACGCCGCGCTGCGTACCGGCCCGGACGTGCCGGTGGTGGTCTCCGAGCTGCTGCCCGCCCCCGCCGAGGCCTGGGTGCCCGACGCCCACGGCCGCGGCTACGTCAGCGAACTCCGCCTCCAGATCACCGATCCGGCCGAGCACCTGGGAGCACACCGGTGACCGACACCCTGACCATCAGCGCCGCCTCCGGGGCGGACCTGCCCTGGCCGGACGCCACCCTCGCCGACCTGATCGTCGACCGGGCCGCCCGGGTGCCGGACGCGGTGGCGGTGCGCCAGTGGGACGCCCGGCTCACCTACCGCCGGCTCGTCGAGCGGGCCGCCGGGGTGGCCGCCGCGCTGCGCGGGCGGGGCGTCGGCCGGGGTGACCGGGTCGGCGTGTGCGGCGCGCGCACCCCGGACCTGGTGGTGGACGTGGTCGGGGTGCTGCTGGCCGGCGCCGCGTACGTGCCGCTGGAGCCGGGCGGCCCGCGGGACCGGCTGCGCGAGATTGCCCGCGACGCGGGCGTGCGGGTGGTGGTCGGCGACGCGGCCGAAGCCGAGTTCGGCGACATGCCCGGCGTCGAGGCGCTCGGCCGGCCCGACCCGGCCCCGCTCGCGCCCTGCCCGGCGCGCCCCGGCGACCCGGCGTACGTGCTGTTCACCTCCGGATCCACCGGCCGACCCAAGGGCGTGCTCACCACCCACCGCAACGCGGTCGAGTTCGTCACCGGGGTGAGCGCGCTGACCGGCGCCGACGCGTCGGTGCGCAGCCTCGGCATCGCCTCGCTCGGCTTCGACGCGGCCACCATGGACCTGTTCGTGCCGCTGACCCTCGGCGGCGCGGTGCAACTGCTCGGCGCCGACGACCGGTCGGATCCGGCGCGGCTGGCCCGGTTCGTCGCCGCGCACGAGGTGACCTGGGGCTTCATCACCCCGACCGTGCTGGCCCTGCTCGACCCGGCCGACCTGCCGTCGTGGCGGGTGCTGCTCTGCGGCGGCGAGGCGGTGCCGGCCGAGCTGGTCGCCCGCTGGGCGCCCGGGCGGCGCTTCCTCAACGGCTACGGGCCGACCGAGACCACCGTGCTGGCGGTCAGCGGCGATCTCACCCCGGCCGACGCCGACCCGGTGCCGATCGGCCGCCCGCTGCCCAACCACCGCGCGTACGTGGTCGACGCGGACCTGCGGCCGGTGCCGCCGGGGGAGACCGGCGAGCTGCTGATCGGCGGGCCGGGCCTGGCCGACGGCTACCTCAACCGGCCCGCGCTGACCGCCGAGCGGTTCGTGCCGGACGAGTTCGGCGATGTCCCCGGCGGGCGGCTCTACCGCACCGGTGACCTGGTCCGGCAGGCGCCGGACGGCCGGATCGTCTACCTCGGCCGGGCCGACCGGCAGGTCAAGGTGCGCGGGCAGCGCATCGAGCTGGGCGAGGTGGAGGCCGTGCTGGCCGCCCACCCCGGCGTGGAGCGGGTCGCGGTGGAGGCGGTGCCCGGCCCGGCCGGCACCGAGCTGGTCGCGTTCCTCACCCCGGCCGGCGCGCCGGACGACGACGCGCTGCGGGCGTACGCCGAGCAGCGGCTGACCGCCGCGATGCTGCCGGCCCGGACGGTGCGGCTGGCCACGTTGCCGGTCAGCCCGACCACCGGCAAGCTGGACCGGCCGGCGCTGCGCGCGCTGGCCACGGCCGTCGCGCCGGAGCACGACACGCCCGACGGCGGGGACGGGGTGGAGCGCGCGGTCCGGCGACTGTGGACCCGGCTGCTCGGCGCCGCTCCCGGGCCGGACAGCGACTTCCTCGCCGCCGGCGGCAACTCCATCGCCGCGATGCGGCTGGTCGCCGCGCTGCGCGCGGAGACCGGCCGGCAGGTGGACACCCGGGTGCTGTTCACCGACCGCACCTTCGCCGCGCTCGTCGACCGGGTCCGCGCCGCCGACCCGGCCTGCGGCGACGAGCTGACCACCGGCAACCCGCCCACGCTGTCGCCGCCGCAGCGGCGGCTGTGGTTCATGGACCAGCTCGCCCCGTCCAGCGCGCCCTACAACATCGCGGTCGCGCACCGGCTGCGCGGGCCGCTCGACGTGGTCGCGCTCGGCGCGGCCCTGCGCGTGGTCGCCGAGCGGCACGACGTGCTGCGCTGGCGCATCGCGCAGTCCGGCGGCGTGCCGTACGCGGTCCGCGAGGAGCCCACCGACGTGGCCGTGCCGGTGGTCGACCTGACCGCCGCCGCCGACCCGGACACCGAGCTGGCCGGCATGCTCGCGGCCGGCGCCGGGCACGCGTTCGACCTGGCCACCGGCCCGCCCTGGCAGGTGACCGTCTACCGGCTGGCGGCCGAGGAGCACGTGCTGGCGGTGACCGTGCACCACGCGGTCTTCGACGGCTGGTCCGAGGCGCTGCTCTACGACGAGCTGGGTGCCGCGTACGCCCGCGCGCTGGGCCGCTCCGTGCCGGGCCGCGCGCCGCTGCCCGCCACCTACGCCGACTACGCGGTGTGGCGGGAGACCCGGGACCGTCGTCGTGGCGACGCCGACCTGGCCTGGTGGACCGCGCACCTGGCCGGCGCGCCGACGGTGCTGGACCTGCCCCGCGACCGGCCCCGCCCGGCGGTGCAGACGTACGCCGGCGCGGAGGCCGCGGTGGCGCTGGACGAGCCGGCCGACCGGGCGGTGCGCGAGCTGGCCGCGCGGCGCGGCACCACCGTCGCGGCGGTGCTGCTGGCCGGCTTCGGCGAGCTGCTGCGCCGGCTCACCGGCGGCGACGACCACGTGCTCGGCGCGATCGTCGCCGACCGGCGGCTGGCCGCGTTCGACGAGGTGATCGGCTTCTTCATCGACACCGTCCCGGTGCGGGTCCGGGCCGGCGGCACCTTCGCCGAGCAGGTCGACAGGTGCGCCGCCGAGCTGCACGACGTGACCGCGCACCCGGGCGCGCCGCTGGAACGCCTGGTCGAGGCGCTGGGCGTCGGCCGGGACACCTCCCGCGCGCCGCTGGTGCAGGTGCTGTTCAACGTGCTCAACTTCGTGCCGCCCCGGCTGGCCCTGGCCGACCTGACCGTCGAGCCGGCGCCGGTGCCGAAACCCGGGTCGCCGTTCGACCTGACCGTCTACGTGGTGGAGCGCGACGGTCGGGCCGGCGTCGAGGTGGTGCACAACCCGGACCTGTTCGACGGCGACCGGATCACCGCGCTCCTGGCCGACCTGGCCGCCCTGGTCGGCGCGCTCGCCGCCGACCCGGACGCGCCGGCCGTCGAGGTGGCCGCCGAGCTGCCCCGCCCGGCGGTCCGGGTGGCCGCGCTCGGCGCGATGACCGTGGTCGCCGCCGAACCGGCGCGGGCGCCGCTGCCCGCCGGCCCGGACGCGCTCACCGCGACCGAGGAGCTGATCGCCGGCATCTGGCGCGACGTGCTCGACCGCGACACCGTCGGCGTGGCCGACAACTTCTTCGACATCGGCGGCCACTCGATGGCCCTCGCCGCGGTGCACGCCCGTCTCACCGAGGCCACCGGCCGCTCGATCACCATGCTCGACCTGTTCCGCCACCCGACCGTGCGGGCGCTCGCCGCCAGCCTCGACGGTGCCGCCGAGCGGCCGGAACTGGCCCGCGCCGCGATGCGCGCCGCCGCCCGGCGGGGACGTGCCCGCCGTACCCCGCCACCCCGCAGACCTCACCAGCAGTGATGCCGCAACCCCGTGCGAACTGAAGGACGACCTCCCATGACTGACGACATTCCCGCCGCCGACGACGGCATCGAACCCATCGCCATCGTCGGGTTGGCCGCCCGCCTCCCCGGCGCGGCCGACGTCGACGAGTTCTGGCGCAACCTGGTCGACGGCGTGGAGTCGACGACCGAGCTGACCCGCGACGAGCAGATCGCCCGCGGCGTCAGCGCCGACGAGGTCGACGACCCGAGCTGGGTGAACCGGGCCCCGCTGGTCGACGGCTACGACGAGTTCGACGCCGGCCTGTTCGGGATGACCGCCCGCGAGGCCGAGATCACCGACCCGCAGCACCGGCTGTTCCTGGAGAGCTGCTACACCGCGCTGCAGGACGCCGGCTACGACCCGGGCCGCTACGACGGCGCGGTCGGCGTGTACGCGGGCACCGGCGGCACCACCTACCTGAACCGCTACGTGCTGCGCAACAAGCGGGTCGGCGGCAGTCCGCACGGCGCGGTCTCCATCGCCACCGGCAACTCGCCGAACTACGTGGCCACCAACGTGTCGTACCGGCTGGACCTGCGCGGGCCGAGCCTGACCGTGCACACCGCCTGCTCCACCTCGCTGGTGGCGTTCCACCTCGCCTGCGAGGCGCTGCGCAACGGCGAGTGCGACATGGCGCTCGCCGGCGGCGTGAACATCGAGCTGCCGCACGCCGGCTACATCGGCATGGACGGCTTCACCTCGCCGGACGGGCGGTGCCGGCCGTTCGACGCCGACGCGAACGGCACGGTCTGGGGCAGCGGCGTCGGGGTCACCCTGCTCAAGCGCCTCTCCGACGCGATCGCCGACGGCGACACCATCCGCGCGGTGGTGCTCGGCAACGCGATCAACAACGACGGCGCCGGGAAGGTCGGCTTCACCGCGCCCAGCATCGACGGGCAGGTCGAGGCCGTCGCGCAGGCCGTCGGGCTGGCCGGGATCGACCCGCGCAGCATCAGCTACGTCGAGGCGCACGGCACCGGCACCGCGCTCGGCGACCCGATCGAGGTCGCCGCGCTGTCCGCCGTCTACACCCGCGACACCGACGACCGGGGCTGGTGCGGCATCGGCTCGGTGAAGTCCAACATCGGCCACCTCAGCCAGCCGTCCGGCATCGTCAGCGTGATCAAGACGGTGCTGGCCATGGAGCACGGGCTGATCCCGCCGACCATCAACTACGAGACGCCGAACCCGGCCATCGACTTCGCCGACACCCCGTTCTACGTGGCGAACACGCTGACCAAGTGGGACGCCGACGGCGGGCCGCGCCGGGCCGGCGTCAGCTCGTTCGGCATCGGCGGCACCAACGCGCACGTGGTGCTCGAGGAGGCGCCGGCGGCGTACCGGTCCGAGCGGCGGGTCCGCCCCGCGCACCTGCTCCAGGTGTCGGCGAAGACCCCGACCGCGCTGGACGCCGCGGTCCGCGACCTCGCCGACCACCTGGAGCGCGCCACCGCCGGCGGCCCGGACCTGCTCGCCGACGTGGCGCACACGCTGCGGGTGGGCCGCCAGCGCTACCCGCACCGCGCCGCCGTGGTCGCCGGTGACCCCCCGACGGCGGTTGCCGCGCTGCGCGACCGGCGCAAGGCCCAGCGGGGCGTCGCCGACGGCCCAGCCCCCCGGGTGGCCTTCCTGTTCAGTGGGCAGGGCTCGCAGTATGCCGGCATGGGCGCCGAGCTGTACGCCGAGGACCCGACGTTCGCCGCCGCCGTCGACGAGTGCGCCGAGCTGCTCCACCCCGAGCTGGGCCTGGACATCCGGGACCTGATCCTCGGCCGGGACCCGGAGGCGGCGACGAAGCTCACCGAGACCCGCTGGACCCAGCCCGCCCTGTTTACCGTCGAGTACGCGCTCGCCGCCGCCTGGCGCGCCGCCGGCGTCTCCCCGGCCGCGATGATCGGCCACTCCATCGGCGAGTACGTGGCCGCCACCGTCGCCGGGGTGCTCAGCCTCCCCGACGCGCTGCGGGTGGTCGCCGCCCGGGGCCGGCTCATGCACGCCCTGCCGGCCGGGTCCATGCTGGCGGTGACGCTGGACGAGTCGGCGGTGGCCGACACGCTGCCCGAGGGCCTGTCGGTGGCGACCGTGAACGGCCCCGGCACCTGCGTGGTGGCCGGCGAGACCCCGCTGGTCGAGGCGTTCGCGGAGAGCCTGGGCAGCAAGAACAAGTCGAAGCTGCTGCGCACCTCGCACGCCTTCCACTCGCCGATGATGGACCCGATCCTGGACGAGTTCACCGCGCTGATGGCGACCGTGCCGCTGCGCGCGCCGGCCGTGCCGTTCGTGTCCAACGTGACCGGCACCTGGATCACCGACGCGCAGGCCACCGACCCGGCGTACTGGGCGTCGCACCTGCGCCGGCCGGTGCGCTTCGGCGCGTGCGTGGCCACCCTGCTCGCCGAGGGCACCTGGGCGCTCGTCGAGTGCGGCCCCGGCCGGCAGCTCGCCAACCTGGCCCGGATGCAGGTCGCCAAGGCCGGCGAGGCGCAGCGCGCGCTCACCCCGCTGGGCAGCCTGCCCGGGCCGGGCGAGCCCACCGGCGACCTGGCCACGCTGCTCGGCACCGCCGGCGCGCTCTGGTGCGCCGGGGCGCCGGTGGACCTGGCCGTCGACCCCGACGCGCGGCGGGTGCCGCTGCCCACGTACCCGTTCGAGCGGCGCCGCTACTGGGTCGACCCGGACCCGGTGCGGGAGGAGGCCGCGGCCCCGGTGGAGACCGGCCCCCGCCCGCTGCCGGAGTGGTTCGCCGTGCCGGTGTGGCGGCAGGCCGCGCCGGCCCGCGAGGTCGCGCCGCTGGGCCGCTGCCTGGTGCTGGCCGACGGCCCGCGCGGCGAGGCGCTCGTTGCCGCGCTGCGGGTCGCCGGCGACGACCCGGTGGAGGTACGCGCCGGCGGCGCGTTCACCGCGACCGCGACCGGCTTCCGGCTGCGCCCCGGTTCCCGGGAGGACGCCGAGGCGCTGGTCGCGGCGCTCGGCGCGGACCTGCCCCGGCGGATCGTGCACGCGTTCGCGCTCGACGGCGAGCCGGCCGGCACCGACGTGGCCGCCGCCTGGGCCGCCCAGGAGCGCGGCTTCTTCGGCGCGCTGCACCTGGTGCAGGCGCTCGCCGGCGCCGGCCTGACCGCCGACGAGGCGGGCGTGCACCTCGACCTGGTCACCGCCGGCATCGGCGACGTGCGCGGCGACGACCTGGTCCGGCCGGAGCACGCCACGCTCGCCGGCCTGGCCCGGGTGCTCCCGGTGGAGCTGCCCGGCCTCACCGTCCGGCTGCTCGACGCCGACCCGGCCGCGCGTGGCGTGGCCGCCCTGGCGGTGGAGCTGCGCAGCCCGGTCGACCCGGAGCACCCGGAGGTGGCGTTGCGGCGCGACCGGCGCTGGGTGGGCGGCTACGAGCAGGTGACCGTGGCCGCCGAGGACGAGCCGGGCGTGCTGCGCGAGGAGGGCCGCTACCTGATCACCGGTGGGCTCGGCGGCATCGGCGTCACCCTGGCCGAGGACTTCGCCCGCCGGACCCGCGCCAAGCTGGTGCTGCTGGCCCGCTCCGGCCTGCCCGAGCGGGACGACTGGGACGGGCACCTGGCGGTGCACGGCGGCGCCGACCGGGCCGGGCGGGCGATCGCGGCGATCCGCCGGATGGAGGCCGCCGGCGCGGAGGTGCTGGTGCTCGCCGCCGACGTCACCGACCCGGACGACCTGCGCCGGGTACGCGCCGAGGCGGAGCGCCGCTTCGGCGGGCTGGACGGCATCGTGCACGCCGCCGGCCTGCCCGGCGGTGGCATGGCCGAGGTGAAGGAGCGGGCCGAGGCGGAGCGGGTGCTCGCGCCGAAGCTCGCCGGCACGCTCGCGCTGGCCCAGGTCTTCGGCGACCTGCCGCTGGACTTCGTGGCGCTCTGCTCCTCGATCACCGCGGTGATCGGCGGTTTCGGCCAGGTCGACTACTGCGCGGCGAACAACGTGCTGGACGCGCTGGCCCGGTCCGGTGCCGGTTTCCGGGCGCCGGTGGTGTCGCAGAACTGGGGCGGCTGGGCCGAGGTCGGCATGGCGGTGGAGACCGCCGCGCCGGCCGCGTTCCGGGCCGCCGGGCGGGACACCGTCACCAGCGCGGTCACCCACCCGGTGCTGACCACGATGGTCGCCGGGCCGGACGGCACGGTGCTGCACGGCCTGGTCGCGGCGGACACCCACTGGCTGCTCGACGAGCACCGGATCGGCGGGGTGCCGGTGGTGCCCGGCACCGCCCACCTGGAGTCGGTGCGCGCCGCGGTGGTCGCCGCGCTGCCCGCGCCGGCGCCGGACGCCGCGGTGGAGCTGCGCGACGTGGTCTTCCTGGAGCCGTTCTCGGTGCCGGACGGCGCCGTGGCGCAATACCGGGTGGAGCTGGCCCCGACCGAGGACGGGGTGGACTTCACCGTGGCCAGCCTCACCGCCGGCCGGCTGCGCACGCACGTGCGCGGCGCGGCGGGGTGGACCACCGAGGCCGCGCCGCCGGCCGCCCCGGCCACCGTGGCCGGCCGGCGGGTCGACGACGACGCCTCGTTCGGGCGCGGACGCACCAGCATGCTCACGTTCGGGCCGCGCTGGGCGGCGCTGGCGGAGCACCACCTCGCCGACGGTGAGGAACTGGCCCGGGTGCAGGCGCCCGCCGCGGCGCGCGGTGACCTGCCCGCCTGGGGGTTGCACCCGGCGCTGCTGGACGTGGCCACCGCGTTCGGTCGGGGCCAGGGCAGCGGCACCTACCTGCCGCTGTCGTACGGGCGGATCGTGGTGCGCGGGGCGCTGCCGGAGCAGTTCCACAGTCACCTGCGGCACCGGCCGGCGGCCACCGACGAGGTGGTCGCCGCCGACCTGTCGCTGCGCGACCCGGACGGCCGGGAGCTGGTCGCGATCAGCGACTTCGTGCTGCGCCGGGTGGATCAGGGCGCGGTCACCGGCAACCTCGCGGAGGCTCCGGCGGAGGCCGACGCGCCGGCCGTGGTCACCGAGGACATCCGGCCGGTCGACGGGGCGGAGGCGTTCCGCCGCAGCCTCGGCGCCGGCCTGGGCGCGCAGGTGGTCATCGCCACCCGCACGGTGGCCGACATCCGGCGCCGGGCCGCCCGGGTGACCACGGACAGCCTGGCCGAGGAGACCGACGCCCCGACCGGCGCGCCGGCGGCGTCCGGTGGCGGCTCGGCCGCGCCGGGCACCGAGCTGGAGAAGACCATCGCCCAGGTGTGGCGGGACGGCCTCGGCGTCACCGACATCGGCGTGGACGACGACTTCTTCGCCCTCGGCGGCAACTCGCTGGTCGCCGTGCAGCTCATCGCCGCGATGCGCAAGGCGACCGGGGTGCGGCTGCCGATGCGCAGCCTCTTCGAGACCCCCACCGTGGCCGGTCTGGCGGCCCGGATCGAGGAGCTGCGCGCCGAGGCCCCCGCCGACCAACCGGCCGCCCCGGCGGCGATTCCGGCCATTCCGCGGCTGCCCCGCGGCTGACACCCCCCGACGCAACCCAAGGAGACACCGCATCATGAGCGAGACAACCGCCACGCTCCCGGTGGTCGTCGAGAACGACGGCCGGGCGCTGACCGACCTCATCGCGGCCCGGCGCGCCGAGCTGCGGGACACCCTCGTCGCCAGCGGCGGGCTGCTGTTCCGCGGCTTCGAGGTGGGTGGTGTGGACGGCTTCGACGCCGCCGTGCGCGCCCTGGCCGGCGAGCCGCTGACCTACACCGAGCGGTCCTCGCCCCGGCACTCCATCAAGGGCCGGGTCTACACCTCGACCGACTACCCGCCGGACGAGGAGATCTTCCTGCACAACGAGAACTCCTACCAGGCGCGCTGGCCGCTGACGCTGTTCTTCTACTGCGTCACCGCGCCGGAGACCCGGGGCGCCACGCCGCTGGCCGACGTGCGCCGGGTGTACGAGCTGATCGACCCGGCGGTGCGCGAGGAGTTCGTCCGGCGGCGCTGGATGCTGGTGCGCAACTTCCACGGCGACTTCGGCACCCGCTGGCAGGAGGTGTTCAACACCGAGAGCCGCGCCGAGGTCGAGTCGTACGCGGCGGCCAACGGGATCACCCCCGAGTGGGTCGGCAAGGACGGCCTGCGCACCCGCGCGGTGCGCGACGTGGTGCACCACCGGCCCGGCTCGGACACGCCGCGCTGGTTCAACCACGCCACGTTCTTCCACCTCAGCACCCTGCCGAAGGACTACCAGGAGGGGCTGCTGGCCATGTTCGGCGCGGACGGTCTGCCGTCGAACACCTACTACGGCGACGGCGGCGAGATCCCCGCCGACGTCATGGACCACCTGCGTGCCGCCTACCGGGCGGCCACGGTCCGATTCGACTACCAGCGCGACGACGTGCTGGTGGTCGACAACATGACGGCCGCGCACGGCCGGGAGCCGTTCACCGGCCCCCGGAAGATCGCCGTGGCGATGGCCGAGGCGTACACCCCCGACACCGCTGGAGCGAACTGACATGGCCGAACCCCGATTCCTGGTCGTCCGCAACGACGAGGAGCAGTACTCGATCTGGTCGGCCGACCGGGAGCTGCCCGCCGGCTGGCAGGACACCGGTTTCGCCGGCAGCCGCGAGGAGTGCCTGGCCCACGTGGACGAGGTGTGGACCGACATGCGCCCGCGCTCGGTACGCGAGGCGCTCTCATGAGTCAGCAGGAGTGGACCTTCCCGGCCTCGTACGCCCAGGAACGGGTGTGGATGGCCAACCAGCTCGACGCCGGCTCGCCGGTGTTCAACGTCTCCGTCCCGTGGGCCTTCCCGGCCGGCGTGGACGCGGAGACGGCGAGCGACGTGGTCAACCGGATCGTGGCCCGGCACGAGGCGCTCCGTACCCACCTGCGGGTGGACGACGGCGCGCTGGTGCAGGTGGTGCGCGCCCACGAGGCGACACCGCTGCCCACCGTGGACCTGAGCCACCTGCCGGCCGGCGAGCGGCTGGCCGAGTTCGAGCGGCTGCGCGCCGAGCTGGCCCGCACCCCGATCCCGCTGGACGCGGCGCCGCTGTGGCGGGCCCGGCTGATCCGCCTCGAGGACAACTGGGCGCTGGCGTTCGTGGCGCACCACGCGGTCTTCGACAGCCACTCGGCGGTGCTGTTCCACGCCGAGCTGCGCGCGACCTGCGAGGCCGTGCGCAGCGGCACCGAGGCCGCCGTGCCCGAGCTGCCGATCCAGTACGCCGACTTCGCGGTCTGGCAGCGCCAGCAGCTCACCGGCGACGAGCTGGCCCGGCAGCTCGCGTTCTGGACCGGTCACCTGGCCGGTGCGCCGGCGGTCACCGGCCTGCCGCTGGACCGGCCCCGCCCGGCGCAGCTCGGCTTCGCCGGCGACGAGGTGCGCTTCGCGCTGCCGGACGGGCTGCTCGACCGGATCGGCGCGCTGGCGGTCGGCGCGCAGGCCACGCCGTACATGGTGCTGCTGGCCGGTTTCGCGGCGCTGCTGTCGCGCATCTCCGGCGACACCGACGTGGTCGTGGGCGTCTCCACCGCGGGCCGGGACAACCCCGAGCTGGCGCCGCTGATCGGCATGTTCGTCAACCCGGTGGCGCTGCGCTGCGACGTCTCCGGCGACCCGACCTTCGCCGACCTGCTGGGCCGGGTCCGCAACGGCCTGATCGACGCCATGGAGCACGGGCAGACGCCGTTCCAGAAGATCGTCGAGGCGGTCGACCCGCAGCGCGACCCGTCGGTGCAGCCGGTCTTCCAGACCGCGCTGAACTGGATCCCGGACTCCGGCCTGGACCCGATCGAGCTGGGCACCACCAAGGACGACCTGGCGTTCGACATCACCACCGGCGAGTCCCGGCTGGTCTACCGCAGCGAGCTGTTCGACCGGGCGACCGCCGAGACGGTGGTGCGGCGCTACCTGCGGCTGCTCGCCGCCGCGGTGGCCGAACCGGAGCGTACGGTGGGCGCGCTGCCGCTGCTCACCGACGACGAGCGGAACCTCGTCCTCGGCGACGACACCGCGCGCGACGTGCCGGTGACCACCGTGGTCGACGAGGTGCAGCGGCAGGTCGCCGCCACCCCGGACGCGGCGGCGCTGGTCTGCGACGGCGCGACGCTCAGCTACGCCGAGCTGAACACCGCGGCGAACCGGCTGGCCCGGCTGCTGGTGGCCCGTGGCGCCGGCCCGGAGACCCGGGTCGCGTTGCTGCTGCCCCGCTCCTGCGAGCTGGTGGTGGCGATGCTCGCGGTGCTGAAGGCCGGCGCCGCGTACGTGCCGGTGGACCCGGCCTATCCGTCGGGCCGGATCGCCTACCTGCTGTCCGACGCCACGCCGGCGCTGGTGGTGGCCACCCCGGACACCGCCGCCTCGGCCGCCGGCGACACGCTGGTGCTCGACGGGGAGGTCGGCGCGGACCAGCCCGGCGGGGACCTGACCGACGCCGACCGGGTCGCCCCGCTGCGCCCCGGGCACCCGGCGTACGTGCTGCACACCTCCGGCTCGACCGGCCGACCGAAGGGCGTGGTGGTCGAGCACCGGGCGGTGACCGCCTACCTGGCCTGGGCCCGGGCCACCTACCCGGGGCTGGCCGGCGCGGCGTTGCTGCACTCGCCAGTCTCGTTCGACCTCACCGTCACCGGCCTGCTCGGCACGCTCACCGCCGGCGGCGCGGTGCGGCTGGCCGCGATCGACTCCCCGGCCGCGCGCGCCGGGGGCCGGCCGTCGTTCCTGAAGGTCACCCCGAGCCACCTGCCGCTGCTCGACGGCGAGCTGTCGCCCACCACCGACCTGGTGATCGGCGGCGAGGCGTTGAGCGGGGAGCAGCTCGCCGGCTGGCGGGCCGCGCACCCCGAGGTCGCGGTGGTCAACGAGTACGGCCCGACCGAGGCGACCGTCGGCTGCGTGGCGGCCCGCGTCGCACCGGGCGAGCCGGTCGCGCCCGGCCCGGTGCCGATCGGCACGCCCACCTGGAACACCCGGGCGCTGCTGCTCGACGGCGCGCTCCAGCCGGTGCCGCCGGGGGTGGTCGGCGAGCTGTACGTCACCGGCGTCCAGCTCGCCCGCGGCTACCACGACCGGCCCGGCCTGACCGCCGAGCGCTTCCTGCCCTGCCCGTACGGCCCGCCCGGCACGCGGATGTACGCCACCGGCGACCTGGCGCGCCGGCGTCCCGACGGCACGCTCGACTACCTGGGCCGCCGCGACGACCAGGTGAAGGTGCGCGGCATGCGTATCGAGCTGGGCGAGGTCGAGGCCGCGCTGCTGGCCCACCCGGACGTGCGGGCGGCCGCCGCGGCGGTCCGCACCGACGGCGGCGGCGAGCCGACGCTGGTCGGCTACCTGGTCGGCCCGGCGCACGAGGACTCGGTCCGCGCCGAGCTGGCCCGGGAACTGCCGTCGCACCTGGTGCCGGCCGCCCTGGTGCGGCTGGACGCGTTGCCGTTGACCCCGAACGGCAAGCTGGACCGGGCCGCGCTGCCCGCCCCGGCGGCCACCGAACCGACCGAGGACAGCTACGTCGCCCCGCGCACCGAGGCCGAGGCGCTGGTCGCCGAGGTGTACGCCGACATCCTCCAGGTGGAGAAGGTCGGCGCGCTCGACGACTTCTTCACCCTCGGCGGCAACTCGCTGCGCGGCATGCGGGCGATGGCCCGGATCCGCGCCGAGGTGGACGTCGACCTGCCCATGCGGGCGCTGTTCTCCAGCCCCGTGGTGGCGGACCTGGCCGCCCAGATCGAACAGCGGATCGCCGCCGAACTCGACGGCCTCTCCGACACCGAGGTCGCCGCGCTGCTCGCGGCGGAAGAGGGAACCAACTGATGACCGACCTGAAGGATCCGGCCCGCGAGGCGGCCCGGCAGGCGCTGATCGCCAAGCGGTTGCGCGCCCGCCAGTCTGTCCCGTCGGCCCGGATCACCCCCCGGCCCGAGGGCGCCGAGGTGCCGCTGTCCTACGCCCAGGAGCGGGTCTGGTTCATGGACCAGCTCGCCCCGGGCGAGGCCGCGTACCACATCGCGGTGCCCCTGCGGGTGCGCGGACCGCTCGACGTCGAGACGCTGCGCGCGGCCCTGGCCGCGCTCGGCGCCCGGCACGAGTCGCAGCGCACCCGCTTCCCGGCGGACGCCGACGGCCGCCCGACCGTGGTGGTCGCCGACACCGCCGACATCCCGCTGACCGTGGTGGAGGCGGCCGACGAGGCCGCCGCGCAGGCCCTGGTCGACGCCGCGGCGGCCGAGCCGTTCGACCTGGCCGACGGGCCGCTGCTGCGGGCCCTGCTGATCCGGTTGTCCGCCTCCGACCACGTGCTCTTCCTCGGCCAGCACCACATCGTCGGCGACGGCTGGTCGGTGGACGTGCTGCTGCGCGACCTGATCACGTTCTACCGGGGCGGCGAGCCGCCGGCCCTGCCGATCCAGTACGGCGACTTCGCCGCCTGGGAGGCCCGGGAGCTGGACGGTCCGCAGGCCCGGGCGCACGTGGACTACTGGAAGCAGCGCCTCGCCGGGATCACCCCGCTGGAGCTGCCGCTGGACCGGCCCCGCCCGGCCACCCAGACCTACCGGGGCGACTTCGTCGAGTTCCAGCTCGACCCGGCGGCCACCGAGGCGCTCAACACGCTCACCCGCGACAGCGGCGGCACGCTGTTCATGACGCTGCTGTCGGCGTACCAGGTGATGCTGGCGCGGCACGCCGGCCAGGACGACTTCGCCGTCGGCGCGTCGGTGGCCGGCCGGTCCGCGCCGGAGCTGGAGAACGTCGTCGGCATGTTCATCAACATGCTGCCGCTGCGGTCCGAGCTGGCCGGCGACCCGACCTTCACCGAGCTGCTGGCCCGCACCCGCCGCGTGGTGCTCGACGGCTTCGAGCACGCCGACGTGCCGTTCGCCAAGGTGGTGCACGAGCTGGGGCTGGCGCGCGACGTCAGCCGCTCCCCGGTGTTCCAGACCATGTTCGTGCTGCAGAACTACGAGATGGGCCGCTTCCGCGGCGTGTCCCGCAGCGACGAGGTCACCTTCGAGTGGACCCCGATGGAGCTGCAGGCGACCCGGTTCGACTTCGAGCTGCACGCGGTGGAGACCGTGGACGGACTCTGGGGCAAGCTGGTCTTCAACACCGACCTGTTCGACCGGGCGACGGTCGAGCGGATGGCCCGGCGGTGGACCGCCCTGCTGGACGCGGTGGTCGCCGCGCCGGACACGCCGGTGTCCCGGCTGCCGCTGCTGCCCGAGGGTGAGCGGGAGCTGCTGGCCGGCTGGAACGACACGGCGGCGGACTTCCCGCGCGACGAGACGCTGCACGGCCCGATCGAGGAGCGGGCCGCCGCCACCCCGGACGCGGTCGCCGTCACCATCGACGGGCACAGCCGCACGTACGCGCAGCTCAACGCGGACGCCAACCGGATCGCGCACCGGCTGCGCGCGGCCGGCGTCGGCCCGGAGACGCTGGTCGGGGTGTGCGCGGAGCGCTCGGTGGAGCTGGTCGCCGGCCTGCTCGGCGTGCTCAAGGCCGGCGGCGCCTACCTGCCGCTGGACCCGGAGTACCCGGCGGACCGGCTCGCCTTCATGGTCACCGACGCGGACGCGCCGGTGGTGCTGGTGCAGTCGCACCTGCGCGACGTGCTGCCGGCCACCTCGGCGACCGTGCTCGACCTGGACGACGCGACCGTCTGGGCGGACCGGCCGACCACCGACCCGGCGCCGCTGGCCGGCCCGGAGCACCTGGCCTACGTCATCTACACCTCCGGCTCCACCGGCCGGCCGAAGGGCGTGCCCAACACCCACCGGGGCATCGTCAACCGGCTGGACTGGATGCAGAAGACGTACGGCCTCGGCGCCGACGACGCGGTGCTGCAGAAGACGCCGGCCAGTTTCGACGTGTCGGTCTGGGAGTTCTTCTGGCCGCTGCGCACCGGCGCCCGGCTGGTGCTGGCGAAGCCGGGCGGCCACAAGGACGCCGGTTACCTGCGTGACCTGCTGGTGTCCGAGCGGATCACCACCGCGCACTTCGTGCCGTCGATGCTGACCGTCTTCCTCGCCGAGGAGGGCGTGGAGGCGGCCACCGCGCTGCGCCGGGTGATCTGCTCCGGCGAGGAGCTGCCGCTGACGGCGGCGGTCGACTTCACCGCCCGGCTGCCCTGGTGCGGCCTGCACAACCTCTACGGCCCGACCGAGGCGGCCATCGACGTCACCGCCTGGCCGTGCGAGCCGGCGCGGCTGGCCGAGGTGGACGCGGTGCCGATCGGCGCGCCGATCGCCAACCTGCGGCTGCACGTGCTCGACGGGTCCGGGGCGGTGTGCCCGGTCGGGGTCGCCGGTGAGCTGCACATCGGCGGCGTCGGGCTGGCCCGCGGCTACCACCGCCGGCCGGCGCTGACCGCCGAGAAGTTCGTCCCCGACCCGTTCTCGGCCGAGCCGGGCGCCCGCCTCTACCGCACCGGTGACCTGGCCCGCTGGGTCGTCGGGCCGGACGGCGCCGGGGTGATCGAGTTCCTCGGCCGGATCGACCACCAGGTGAAGCTGCGCGGCCTGCGCATCGAGCTGGGCGAGATCGAGAGCGCGCTGCGCGAGCAGCCGGGCGTCACCGAGGCCACGGTGATCGTCCGCGAGGACAGCCCCGGCGACAAGCGGCTCACCGCCTACCTGGTCGGGCCGGCCGAGCACGCCGAGCTGAAGGCGGCGCTCAAGGACACGCTGCCGGAGTACATGGTGCCGGCCGCGTTCGTCACGCTCGACGCGCTGCCGCTGACCCCCAACGGCAAGCTCGACCGCAAGGCGCTGCCCGCGCCGGTGGTCACCCGCGAGGCGTCGGTGGCGCTGGTCGAGCCGCGCGACGACACCGAGCGGGCCCTCGCCGCGATCTGGTCCGAGGTGCTGGGCGTGGCGACGCTCGGCATCGACGACGACTTCTTCGACCTGGGCGGGCACTCCATGCTCGCCACCCAGGTGGTCGCCAAGATCCGCAAGGCGGAGCTGGGCGGCCGGGCGGTCGGCGTGATGGACCTGTTCCAGAAGCGCACCATCCGCGACCTGGCCGCGTTCATCTCCGGCGACGCCACCCAGGAGGGCCCGCGCCGGCTGCTCTACGAGCTGACCAAGCCGATCCCGGTGGCCAAGCGGGTGCTGACCTACGTCTGCGTCCCGTACGGCGGCGGCAGCGCCATCGTCTACCAGCCGCTCGCGGACGCGCTGCCGGCCGGGTACGGCCTGTGGTCGCTCGCCATCCCCGGTCACGACGTGGGCCTCAGCGAGGACGCGTTGCCGTTCGACGAGCTGACCACCCGGGTCGCGGACGAGATCGTGGAGCGGGTCGAGGGCCCGATCGCGCTCTACGGCCACTGCGGCGTGGGCAGCGCGATCGTCGCCGAGGTGGCCCGCAAGGTGGAGGCGGCGGGCCGGGACCTGACGGCCGTCTACATCGGCGCGATGTTCCCGTTCGCCCGCCCGAAGGGCCCGTTCGCGGCCGCCCGCAACCGGCTGGAGCAGCTCCGCAGCAACAAGCACTACGCGAGCTGGCTCAAGTCGATGGGCGTGGACACCGACGAGCTGGACCCGGAGCAGGCCGACCGGATCATCAGCAACATGCGGGCCGACTCCCGCGCCTCGGAGGAGTACTTCACCGGGCTGCTCGACCGGCAGGCCACGAAGCTGCGCGCCCCGATCGTCTCGGTGGTCGGCTCCGAGGACCCGGTCACCGACTACTACCGCGAGCGGTACGCCGAGTGGCAGTTCCTCAGCGACACGCTGGGGCTGGTCGTGCTCGACCAGGCCGGGCACTTCTTCCTGAAGTACCGCGCCGAGGAGCTGGCCGAGATCGTCACCCGCACGCATCCCGCGGTGGTGGCCGGTGACCTGACCGGGCTCGACCCGGAGGCGCGGGGCGAGGACGCCGGCTGGGCGGTGCACGACATGCTGCGGGTCGGCGAGGACCGCAAGCCCGACACCACGGTCAAGCCGAGCATGGGCCGGTTCCTGGCGGTCACCGTCGGGCAGCTCGTCTCCAGCACCGGGTCCGCGCTGACCGCGTTCGCGCTGCCGATCTGGCTGTTCAACCGCACCGGTTCGGTGGCCGACCTGGGCCTGCTGTGGGCGCTGGCGCTGATCTGCGGCGTGCTCATGCTGCCGGTGGCCGGCGCCCTGGTGGACCGGGTCAGCCGACGCCGGATCATGATGCTGGCCAGCAGCGTCGCCGGCTCGATCCAGTTGGTGCTGGCCCTCCTGCTGTGGACCGACAACCTGGTGCTCTGGCACATCTACCTGCTGGTGGCGTTCAGTTCGGTGGCCGGGTCGTTCCAACGGATCGCGTTCCAGTCGGCGGTGCCGCAACTGGTGCCGAAGCGCTTCCTCGGGCACGCGATGGGCATCACCCAGCTCTCCACCGGCGTGGCCACGCTGCTGATGCCGGCGTTCGCCGCCGGCCTGCTCGCCGCGATCGAGCTGAAGGGCATCCTGATCGTCGACGTGGCCAGCTACGTCGTCGCGGTGCTCACCCTGGCCGTGGTCCGCTTCCCGGACCTGCTCGGCTGGCGGCCCCGGGAACGGCTGCTGGTGGCCATCGCGAACGGTTTGCGCTACTCCTGGCAGCACCGCGGCTTCCGGCTGATGCTCGGCTACTTCGCGCTGGGCAACATCTTCCTGGCGCCGGCGCTGGTGCTCACCACGCCGCTGGTGCTGTCGTTCGGCAGCCCCACCCAGGTCGCCCAGGTCGCGCTGGCCGAGGCGGTGGGCGCGGTGCTCGGCGGCGTGCTGATGTCGCTGTGGGGCGGTCCGCGCAAGCGGCGGATGATCGGCGTGCTGATCGGCAACCTGGGCACCGCGATCGGCTGCGTGCTGATCGGCCTGGACGCGTCGATCGTGATGATCTGCATCGGCTTCTGCTGGCTGGCCATGGCGATGACCACCGCGCAGTCGATCTACGCGACGATCGTCCAGGTGAAGGTGCCGCAGCGCTTCCACGGCCGGGTGTTCAGCCTGAACCAGACCATCGCCTGGTCCACGCTGCCGATCGGCTTCGCGGTGCTCGCGCCGGCCGCCACCGCCGTGTTCGAGCCGATGCTCGCCCCGGGCGGGTCGCTGGCCGGCTCGGTGGGCGCGGTGATCGGCACCGGTCCGGGCCGCGGCATCGGCTTCGCGTACGTCTGCTTCGGGGTGGTCCTGATCCTGATCACCCTGGGCGGCTTCGCGATCCGGTTGCTGCGCCGCTTCGACCTGGAGGTCGAGGACTCCCTGCCGGACGACCTGATCGGCGCCCAGGAGCGGGAGAAGCGCCTGGCCGCCAAGAAGGCGGAGACCCGGGAGGCCGTCCCGGTCTGACCCACCCCGCGTGTCCGGTCGATCAAGGAGTTCGCGTCGGTTCCCGGCTTCGGGGCCGACGCGAACTCCTTGGTCGACGCGGTGTCAGTCGGCGGCCACGTAGAGCCGTTCCCCGGCCGGCCGGTAGCCGACCCGCTCGTACACCCGCCAGGAGTCCGCGCCGCCGGCCTCCAGCCAGGCCACCTCGACGCCGGCGTCGAAGAGCCGGCGGGTGGTCGCGGCGGTGATCGCCCCGGCCAGCCCCCGCCGGCGGTACGGCTCGCGGACGGCGATGCCGGCGACCTCGCTCACCGCGTCGGCCGGCGGGGCCGCCCCGCCGCCACCCGCGCAGGCGCCGGACGAGGTGACCGCCGTGACTGCCACGCCACCGGCCGCCTGCTGGCGCCGCAGCCGGGCCACGTCCGCCCCGGTGGCCACCGCCGCCTGGCCGAAGGCCTCGTTCTGCGCGGCGACCAGCGCGGCCCGCTGGTCGTCGGTGCGCGGCTCGACGAGGTCGACGCCGGCGGGGGTGGGCGGCGTGCGCAACGTGTCGGGCAGGCAGACCAGGTAGGTGTGCCGGGCCTCCACGACGAACCCGGCGGCGGTGAGCAGCGCCTCCAGACCGGGGGCGCACCGGGCGACGTACTCCAGGCGGGGCTTGCGACCGGCGGCGCGGAACGCGGCGACCAGCGCGGTGACGTCGGCCGCGGTGACGGTCGAGCCCGGCCGGGGGGTGGCGTAGTTGATGTGCGGGCTGGTCGTGGTCGGGTCGACACCCACCACGAACGGCCCCACCGCCACCGGCGCGGGACGGGCCGACAGGGTGGCGACGACGCACTGCTGGACGCGATTGTCCAAGATCACGGGAAACCTCGACAAAGGAAAAGGACGGACGGTGGACGATCGATGCGTCGGACCGCCGAACCGATGGCCGAGCGGCGCGACGGTCCTCCGTCGCGCGGTCGACACTCAGGCGGCCGCTGGGCCTACCTGGATCACAGGCGTCATTCCCTCGTGCGTCGTGCCACGCCGAACGCGTGGTCGGCGGCAAGACTGCCGCAGGTCACGCCGGGCTGTCAAGCAAATAGTCGGTGCGTGCTGGCATGGTGGAGGCATGTGCCGGAACATTCGCGTGCTCCACAACTTCGAGCCGCCCGCGACCGCCGACGAGATCGAGGCCGCCGCCCTGCAGTACGTGCGCAAGGTCAGCGGCGCCACCCGGCCGTCCGCGGCCAACGAGGAGGCGTTCGACGAGGCGGTCCGCGCGGTCACCGAGGCCACCCGGACCCTGCTGGACCGCCTCGTCACCAAGGCGCCGTCGCGGGACCGCGAGGTGGAGGCCGCCAAGGCGAAGGCGCGCGCCGCCGACCGCTACGGCCCGCGCGCGGCCACGTCCTGACCGATCCCGGCGCGGTCAGTCGGCCGGCCGGGGCGTGAAGAAGCGGACCAGGTCGTCGGCCGCGGTGGGGGAGAGCATCATCGCCTGCACCCGGACGCACATCTCGGCGATCGGCTGGACCCGGGCGAACATCGCCTCCTCGTACGCCCGGATCGCCGCGTCCGGGTCGGCCGGGTCCGCGGCGAGCGCGGCGGCGAGGTCGGCGGCGTCGAGCATGGCCTGGTTGGCGCCCTCGCCGACCGGCGGCATCAGGTGCGCGGCGTCGCCGAGCAGGGTGACGCCGGGTCGGTGGGGCCAGCGGGTGCCGACGGGCAGCACCTCGGCCCGGTGCGGGACGGGTGGGCCGTCGCCGGCCTCGATGAGCGCGGTGAGGCGGGGATCCCAGCCGGCGAACAGGTCGAGCAGGGCCCGCTTGCTGCGGTAGGTGTCGAGGTCGCGGTCGTCGGCCGGCAGTGAGATCCCGACCCGGATGCTGCCGTCGCCGAGGCGTTGCCCGGACAGGATCCGGCGCTCGCCCACGCACCAGAGGTTGCCCGGGCCGACCAGGTCGGCGAGCGCCGGGTGGCGCCGGTCGGCGTCGTCGACGGTGAGCGACACCAGCGTGGACACGGCCGACGGCGTCGCGTCGGTCAGCAGCGGCCGGACCACCGAACGGGCGCCGTCCGCGCCGACGAGCACGTCGCAGTCGGCGTGCCGGCCGCCGTGGAACGCCAGCCGGAAGCCGCCGTCGGGTCGCGGCTCGGCGGCGACGAGCCGGTGATCCCACGCCACCGTGTCCTCGGGGAGCGAGTCGAGCAGCAGGTCACGCAGCACCCGACGGTCGATCTCGGGTCGGCCGGCGAACGAGCCGGGTCGCGGCCGGTGGTGCACGAGGACGCGCCCGGCCGGGTCGAGGATGCGGTGCTCCTCGCCCTGCGGCCTCGCCTCGGACCGGAACCGCGCCTCCAGGCCTGCGGCGGCCAGGGCCCGCTGCCCGGACTCCGGGTGCAGGTCGAGCGAGCCGCCCTGGGTGCGCTCGGCCCGGTGCGACTCGCGCTCGTACACCGCCGCGCCGAGGCCGTGGCGGTGCAGGATCCGGGCCAGCGTCAGGCCACCGAGGCCGCCGCCGACGATCGCGACGCGCATCGTCGCCTCCTTTACCGTACGCTGTATTTTGTGGATACGACGTACGGTAACGTACCCCTGCCGGTCTGGGAACGGCCCGAGCCCCGACCCCGCGCGACGCCGGTGCCGCTGACCCGCGCGAAGATCGCCGCCACCGCGACCCGGATCGCCGACGCGGACGGCCTCGACGGGCTCTCCCTCCGCAAGATCGCCAAGGAGCTGGGTGTCGGCCCGATGCGGCTCTACGACTACGTCCTCCACCGCTCCGAGCTGCTCGACCTGATGGTCGACGCGGTCTACGCCGGGATCGCCGGGACCGCCACCCAGGACGGGTGGCGTGCCGCCGCGCGCGCCCTGGCCTCGGCGACCCGCGAGGCCGCGCTCGACCACGAGTGGTTCGTCGACCTGCTCGGCGCGCGGCCACACCTGGGGCCGCACGCGCTCGCCGTCGGTGAGGCGACCGCCGCGGCGCTCGCCCGCGCCCCGGGCGTACGCGACGTCGACGACCTCCAGCGGGCGCTGGGCGCCTTCAACGCGTACCTCGTCGGGGCGCTGCGCCGGGAGGTCACCGAGCGGCGCACCGCGCGGGCGACGGGTGTCGACGTGTCCGCCTGGCAGTCCGCGCTCGGGCCCTACCTGACCCGCATGCTCGACACGGGTCGCTATCCCACGGTCGCCCGGCTCGTGGTCGACGGCGCGCACCTCGACGCGGCGGAGACCTTCCACCACAACCTGACCATCGTGCTCGACGGGATCGCCGGTCGCCGGTGAGCTGCGGTGCGGTCCTTGTCATGTTGGTTGGCTGGTGTTCTACTTAAGCAGAACAATTTGCGCCGCCGCGCGGGCAGGGAGGCCACCAGGTGATCAATTTCCACGTCGACCGGTCCAGCAGCGTCCCCGCGTACGCCCAACTGGTCCGCCAGGTGCGCGAGGGGCTGCGGATCGGGACGCTGCGACCCGGCGACCAGCTCCCCACCGTGCGCAGCGTGGTGACCTCGTGCACGGTCAACCCGACCACGGTGCTCAAGGCCTACCGGGAGCTGGAACTGTCCGGCCTGGTGGAGGCGAGGCAGGGCGCGGGCACCTTCGTCACCGGCACGCTCGGCGACGCCGACCCGCACGCCATGGCCCGCCTGCGCGCCAGCCTGGCCCGGTGGTTGGGCCAGGCCCGCGACGCCGGCCTGGAGGACGAGGACGTCCAGGCGCTGCTCGCGTCGGTGATCGTGGAGAACTCGACCCGGCCGGGCGCGCGCGTGGCGCCGGGCGGCGGGCTCCCGAAGAAGGAGGGCGCCGCATGAGCGAGGGCCGTGAGGGCGTGCCCGGTCGGTTCGGCACGGGTGAGCGCACCGAGCGCAGCGAGGGCCGTGAGGGCGTGCCCGGTCGGCACAGCATGAGCGAGCGGTCCGTCGCCGTGCGGGCGCGTGACGTGAGCCGGCGCTACGGCAGCGTCTGGGCGCTGCGGGAGTGCAGCTTCGAGCTGCCCGCCGGCCGCATCGTCGCGCTGGTCGGCGCGAACGGCGCCGGTAAGTCGACGCTGCTGAGCATCATCGCCGGCACGCTGGCGGCCACCCATGGCTCGCTGCTGGTCCACGGCCGGCCGGTGGCGCGGGGGGAGTCGGGCGACGCCGGGAGCCGGGTCGCGATCCTGGCCCAGGACAAGTCGCTCTACCGGGACTTCAACGTGTCGGACATGCTCCGCTTCGGCCGGTCGACCAACCGGGTGTGGGACCAGCGGCGGGCGCTGTCCTGGTTGGCGCGCTTCGACATCCCGCTGGACCGTCGCTGCGGCCGGCTCTCCGGCGGGCAGCGGGCGCAGGTCGCGCTGGCGGTCGCGCTGGGTTCCCGGCCGGTCGTGCTGCTGCTGGACGAACCGCTCGCGAACCTGGACCCGGTGGCCCGCACCGAGGTGACTGGCGAACTCATGGCGGAGGCCGCCGACGGCGACATGACGGTCATGCTGTCGACCCACATCATCGCCGAGCTCAGCGGCGTCGGCGACCATCTGCTGCTGCTCGACGCGGGTCGGCCCGTGCTCACCGGCGACGTCGAGGAGCTGCTCGACGGCCACGTCCGCATGACCGGACCCCGCGCGGACCAACCGCCCGGCCCGGGCACGGTCGTCCAGGCCCAGCACACCGACCGGCAGTCCACGTTCGTGCTCCGGCGACCGCCGGAGCCGACCGCGCACGCCGTCGTCGCCCCCGGCTGGACCGTCCAGCCCCTCACCCTGGACGAGCTGATCCTCACCCACCTGAAGGCGTCGGCGGCGGCGCACCGTGCCCGGGAGGCGGCGGCATGAGCGAACGCACCGAGCGGAGCGAGGGCCGTGAGGGCATGCCCGGCTGGCACGGCATGAGCGAACGCACCGAGCGGAGCGAGGGCCGGGCGGGCGCGGGCTTCCTGGTGGCCGACGCGGTCCCCGACCAGCGCCCGGAGGATCCCGGGTCCGGCGGCGGGCTGCGCGGCCTGCTGTGGCTGACCTGGCGCCAGCACCGCTGGACCCTGATCGGCACCCTCGTCCTGGCCGCGGTCCTGGTGGGCTGGATGACCTACCTGTCGACGGAGCTGACGGACCTGTGGCACCAGTGCCACGAGTCGTTCTGCCCGGACAACTCCCCGCAGAGCCGGCGGCTCGCCGGCTCCGGGGCGCTGGCGCTGACCCTGGACTCGCTGGCGCGGGTCGTGCAGTACATGCCGCTGCTGATCGGCCTGTTCGTCGGCGTTCCGGTGCTGAGCCGGGAGCACGAGCAGCGGACCCTGCTGCTGGCCTGGAGCCAGGACGTCTCGCCGACCCGCTGGCTGTGGAGCAGGCTCGGCGCGCTCGGCCTGTTCGTGGCTGCGGTGACCGCGGTCGTGGGCGGCGTCAGCGACCACCTCCAGCGGACGATCGCCCTGGTCGCGCCGGTGACCCTCTTCGAGTACCTGCCGTTTGTGAACACCGGGATGCTGCCGGTGGCGATCAGCCTCGCCTGGTTCGCGGTCGGCGTCGCGCTCGGCGCCGCGCTCCGGCGTACGCTCCCGGCCGTGTTCGTGGCGATCGCGGGCTTCGTCGGCCTGACCTACCTCGTCCAGTGGCGGTACCCCACGCTGATGCAGCCGCTGTCCGCGCACCGGCCCATCGGCGGGCCGAACCTGGACGTGCTGCGCGACAACGCCCTGGTCGTCAGCGGCGGCATGATCGACTACGGCCTCGACGGGCCGTCCGGCGCGTTCGACGCCTCCGGCCGCGAGCTCACCGGCGTGGAGCTGCAGCGGCTCTGCCCGCCGGACAACGGCAGCGGCGAGACGTTCACCTGCTTCGCCGACCACCATCTGCAGCAGCACCTGCAGTACCAGCCGGGCAGCCGGATCCCCGAGTTCCACCTGATCGTCGCGTCCGGCTATCTGGGCCTGGCCGCGCTGGCCCTGCTCGTCGTCTGGTGGCTCGTGCGTCGCACCGACCTCAGCGCGGGCTGACCCGGCCGGACGCCCGCGCCGGAGCACGTTCTGGC
The DNA here is from genome assembly GCF_013694245.2 of Micromonospora ferruginea. NCBI lineage: Bacteria > Bacillati > Actinomycetota > Actinomycetes > Micromonosporales > Micromonosporaceae > Micromonospora > Micromonospora robiginosa. Next base: position 2,798,223 of record NZ_CP059322.2, on the reverse strand, counting down.
ATGCTTCGGGCATGCCCGCCTTCCCACCCACCTTCGCGGACCGGGTCGTGGCGCTGCCGGCCGGCGGCCAGTTCGAGGCGTTCCTCGACGAGCACCGCGCGGCGCTCGACGGCTGCCTGGACGGGCTGACCGAGGAGCAGGCGCGCCGGTCGCTGGTGCCCTCCCGGACCACGCTGCTGGGCTTGGTGAAGCACGCGACGTTCGTGGAGAAGGTCTGGTTCGACGAGGCGGTCACCGGCCGGTCCCGCGCGCGGATCGGCATCCCCGAGCGGTCGGCGGACTCGTTCGTCCTCGACGACGGCGACACGATCGCCACGGTCCGGCAGGCCCACCGCGACGCCTGCGAGGCGTCGCGGCGGGCGACGTCGTCCCTCGGGCCGGACGACGTGCTGCGCGGGCACCGACGGGGGCCGCTCCCGCTGCGGTGGGTCTACCTGCACGTGCTGCGCGAGCTCGCGCAGCACTGCGGGCACGCGGACATCCTGCGGGAGCAGATCCTCGACGCCGACGGGCGTCAGCGGGCCTCGTCGGCCGGGACGTCCTCCGGGTCCGCGACCCAGGCGGAATAGACCGGGAGCGCGTGCCAGGGGCCGCCCGCGGCGTCGGTGGCGACCGCGACCACCGCGTACGGGTGGGCGAAGCGCAGGTCCGCCACGCGGGCGACGCCCTCCGGGGGCAGCCCGGCCACCATCCCGAACGCGGTCACCGCGGCGGCCTCGAAGCCGTACCGGCCGAACCGCGCCACCGCCGACTGGGCCGCGGCGAACGGCGGCTCGGCCAGCCCGAGCAGCTCGCCCAGCGCCCGCGCCGCCGCGTCGAAGCCGAACCCGGCCCGGGTCAGATCGTGCCGGCTGCGCGCCGCCCAGCACGGCAGCACGGCGGTGGCGCGTTCCTCCCGGCGGTCGGGGGCGAAGGTCCGGGTCGGCTCCTCCCGCAGCGTCCACAGCGGCCCCTCGCCCAGCGGCAGGTCGAACAGCGACCGTCGCCCCGGCACCGGCCCGTCCTCGACGGTGGCGGCGAGGACGGCCAGGTCCCGCGCGGCGGCCAGCACGTCGACGGGTGGCACGTCCGGCGCGGCGACGACCGACACCACGAGCATCCCGGCGCCGTCGTCGGCCTGGCGCGCCGGCGCCACGTGCACCGCCACGTCACCGGCCCGCTCGGTGGCCGACACCCAGCAGCGGTGCCCGACCGGGGGCGTGCGGAGCACCTGCCGCAGCCGGCCGGTCCAGGCGCTGCCCGGGCCCAGCTCGGCGGCCGGCGCGACCGCGAACGGGTCGGCCCAGGAGACGCGCGTGGCCAGCGCGTTGGCCAGGATCAGCAGCGTCTCCGGGGTGACGTCCACCGGGAAGCTCTCGATCAGGCCGCCGGTCCGGTCCCGGGCCCAGGCGTCCAGCGCCGCCTGGTCGGGCAGCGGACCCCGCTCGGTGGGCGCGGGCAGGGCGGCCCGCCACTCGGCCAGTTCCTCGAAGGGGGTGCGCTCCCACAGCGCGGTGGCCGCGGCGACCATCGGGTGCGGCGCGGCGAGCAACGCCCGCGCCGACGCGGCGGCGTCGTCCGGGTCGACGCCCAGCGCCTCGGCCAGCGCCGCCCGGGCTTCGCCGGTGGCGGCCGGGCCGGTCAACGCCAGCAGCAGCCAGGCGCCCAGCGGCGAGGCGACGTGGTGGGTGTCGCCGGCGGCGCGGTGCAGCCGCTCGGCGTACTGGGCCAGGGGTGCGTGGAGAGGAGTCACCGCTCCACTCTGCCCGCTGGCGCGCCGGCCGGCACCCCGGTCACGACCACAGTTCGAACGGCTCGTCGATCTCCGTACCGGCGAGGAACGCCGGCAGCAGCTCCGGCAGCCGGCCGGGATAGCAGCGCGGCCGGTCGGCGAGCACCTCGGCCAGCGGCCACCACCGGAACCCGAAGTAGTCCTCCACCTCGTAGTCCAGCCGGTTCGTCCCGTCCACCGCCGGTCCGGGGCCGGCCAGCCGCACCGGCACCACCACCTCGTCCTGCAGGTGTCGTCGCTGCCGGTGCCGGAAGCTGGCCCGCCGTCGCCAGGTCGGCGCGCCGATCTCGTCCGGCGCGACCACCATGCCGGTCTCCTCGCGCAGCTCCCGCACCGCCGCCTCCCGGTACGTCTCACCCGGGTCCAGGCCACCGCCGGGCAGCTCCCACCACACGCCCAGGTCGGGATGCTCCGGGTCGCGGGTGTGGAACAGCAGCACCCGGTCGGCGACGTCGAGCACCACCACCCGCACCGCCCGCCGCCGCACCACCGGATAGTCGTCAGGCAATTCCATGCCCGCAGCTTAAGGAGGGGCCCCTTCTTAACGCCTGCGGTAGAGGAACGGGACCCCGTTGACCCGACCGCGCGCGGCACCCGTGGACGCCGTTCGCGCTGGCAGGATGGGGGCATGTCGCAACTGTTCGGGGAGACGGCCGGCACCTACCACGAGGCGCGCCCGGGCTACCCGGCCGATTTCGCCGATGCGATCCGCGCCTACCACGGCGGCCCGCCGGAGACCCTGGTCGAGGTCGGCGCCGGCACCGGCCTGGCCACCGCGGCGCTGCTCGCCCTCGGCGCGGCCACCACCTGCGTCGAGCCGGACACCCGGATGGCCCGGGTGCTCGCCGAGCGGTTCCCGGGCGTGGACGTGGTGACGTCGAGCTTCGAGCGGTGGAGCCCGCCGCCCGGCGGCGTCGCGGCGCTGGCCTGCGCGATGGCCTGGCACTGGCTGGACCCGGCCACCCGTAACCAGCGCGCCCGGGACGCGCTGCGCCCCGGCGGCACGCTCGCGGTCCTCAGCCACCGCTACGCCTACGTCGAGGACGCGCAGGGCGAGGCGATCCGGGCCGCGTTCTCCACCGCCGACCCGGCCGACCGGGGCGACCGCCCCGACGGGTGGTTCCGCGACGACATCGTCGACAGCGGGTGCTTCACCGACGTGCGGCTGTCCCGGTTCCGTCGCGCGGTGCCGCTGGACACCGCGGCGTACCTGCGGTTGGTGGACACGTTCTCGCCGCAGTTGCGCCGCCCGCCGGAGCTGCGCGAGCGGGTCCGGGCCGCGGTCGGCGCGGCGGTCGACGGCTTCGGCGGCACCGTCGTGCTGGACCTGCGCACCAGCCTCGCCCTCGCCCGCCGCCCGGCCTGACCGGCCGGCGTGCCCGCCGGGGCCGCCGCCGGTCGGTCGGCGTCGATCACCCGGGCCACCTCGGCCGGCAGCGCCCGGCGGGCGACCGCCACCGGATTCCCCGGGTGCCGAGGGGATAGGCTGCCCGCCGTGGCAGGTCTGTTGAGGAACGTGGCGTCCCGGCTCGGTCGGATCACCGGGGCCGCGCCGGCGGGCGCCGGAGGGCCGATCCCGGCCCAGGTCGCGCGCCGGCGCCAGGTCAGCGCGTTGCAGCGCCGCGAGCTGTCGTACGCGCCGGAGCCGGACGGGCAGGCGGACCCGGGCGAGATCGTCTGGACCTGGGTGCCCTACGAGGACGATCCCCGGCAGGGCAAGGACCGGCCGGTGCTGGTGGTGGGCCGGCACAGCCGCACCCTGTTCGGGCTGATGCTGTCCAGCCAGAGCGACCGGGACGGCCAGCGGCACTGGCTGTCGCTGGGCCCGGGGGAGTGGGATCGGGAGAAGCGGCCCAGTTGGGTCCGCCTGGACCGGGTGCTCACCATGCGCGAGGACAGCATCCGTCGCGAGGGCGCGGTGCTCGACCGGTCCCGGTTCGACCGGGTCGGGACGGCGTTGCGCGCCGGCTACGGCTGGCGCTGACCGGGGCGGCCCGACCGGGGCGGCCGGACGTCGCCGGCCGCTGATCCGGCCGGCCCACCGGCAGCCGGGTGACCGTCAGTGCTCGGCGACGAGTTGGCGGGGCGCGCGGGCGGCACCGAGCGTCTTCGCCTCGTACATGGCGGCGTCGGCGCGGCACAGCGCGTCGGTGAGGTGCGCGGGGCCGTGGACCGGGGCGAGCCCGACCGAGGCGGTGACCCGGATGCTGCGGCCACCGAGCGGGATCGGCGCGGCGAGCGCCTCGTAGAGCCGGCGGGTGGCGTGCTCGATCCAGCGCCGGTCGGCCGTCGGGCTGGCCAGCAGGCCGGCGAACTCGTCGCCGCCGAGGCGGGCCACCAGGTTGTTGCCGGCGAACGCGGCCAGCCGCTGGGCGACGCTGACCAGGACCTGGTCGCCGGCGGCGTGCCCGAAGCGGTCGTTGATCTGCTTGAAGTCGTCGAGGTCGAGCACCACCGCCACCAGGGGCTGCCCGACGGGGTCGGTGAGCAGGGCGGCGGCCAGCCGGAAGAACGCGCGGCGGTTGGGCAGCCCGGTCAGCGGGTCGTGGCTGGCCGCGTGCCGTTCGGCGGCCAGCTCGGCCTGGAGCAGTTCGAGTTCGGACTCGGCGCGCAGGGCCCGCCGGCGCAGTTGCCAGGCGGAGAGCAGCGCGCCGGCGGCGGAGATGCCGGAGGCGACGGTCATCGGGTCCGGCACTCGCCCTCCTCACCACAGTCCCCGGCCGCGCGGGGCGGTCTCGGGGGCCGGGTTCGGGTCACCGAACGTGAGCGACCCGGCACACCGTACGTTCGGTTATCATGCTCGCAGTCCATTGCAGATGCAATAGCAGATGCACGTGCATCTCACTCCTCAGTCGACACTGTCGCCACCCACCGCTCCTCCCCGCGGCCTCGGCTGGCCTTCGAAGAAGGACGCCCATGCAATCGCCCCCCAACGGCGTGCCCGTGCCCCACCTGCCCCCGATGCGCTGGCTGAAGAGCCGCCGCAGCAATCCCAGCGGCAACTGCGTCGAGCTGGCCGAGCTGCCCGGCGGTGGGGGCATCGCGGTGCGCAACTCCCGCCACCCGGAGGGGCCGGCGCTGATCTACACCGTGGACGAGATCGCGGCGTTCGTGCTCGGTGCCCGGGACGGGGACTTCGACCACCTGATCCCGCCGTCCCGTACACGGGACTAAATAGACCGTCCGGGGGAGTTCACCTCACTGTCGGTCCATGGCATGCTTACTCGTCGGCCGGGAGGGCGCCCGGTCGGGAGCCGGGATGCGAGGGCGGTCAGGTGGCGACGGTGCCCGTCGAGGGCGGACCGACAAGCGGTCCGACGGTGCTGCGCATGCTGCTCGGGGCGCAGCTACGCCGGCTGCGCGAGGGCGCCGCGGTCAGCCGGGAGAGCGCCGGCTGGGAGATCCGCTCCTCCGAATCCAAGATCAGCCGGATGGAGCTGGGTCGGGTCGGCTTCAAGGAACGCGACGTCGCCGACCTGCTCACGCTCTACGGCGTCGCGGCGGAGGAGGACCGCGCCGCGCTGCTCAAGCTCGCCCGGGACGCCAACAGCCCGGGGTGGTGGCACCGCTACGGCGACGTGCTGCCGAGCTGGTTCCAGTCCTACCTGGGGCTGGAGGCCGCCGCCGCGCTGATCCGCACGTACGAGGTGCAGTTCGTGCCGGGCCTGCTGCAGACCGCCGCGTACGCGCGGGAGGTGATCCTGCTCGGGCACCGCGGCGCGGCGCCGGCGGAGCTGGACCGGCGGGTGGACCTGCGGATGGAACGTCAGGAGCTGCTGCGCCGCGCCGACCCACCGCAGTTGTGGGCGGTGCTGGACGAGGCGGCGCTGCGCCGGCCGATCGGCGGCCCCGCGGTGATGCGCGAGCAACTCGACGCGCTGATCGAGGCGACCGCCGCGCCGCACGTGCGGCTCCAGATCGTCCCGTTCACCGCCGGCGGGCACGCCGCCGCCAGCGGCGCGTTCAGCATCCTGCGCTTCGGCGACGAGGACCTGCCCGACATCGTCTACATCGAGCAGCTGACCAGCGCCATCTACCTCGACAAGCGCGACGACCTCGACTACTACGCGGAGGCGATGGAGCGGCTGTGCGTGGAGGCCGCGCCGCCGGAACGCACCCGGGAGCTGCTGGCCCGCATCCGCGACGAGCTGTACCCGGCCTGACCGCCGCGCCGGCGGGCGATACCATGGCCGCGAACCGGTGACAGTGGACGGACGTCATCCCACGGCGGTGGCGCGCGAGTCGTGGAGGCGGCGTTGACCAGCGAAACGAGCGGCACGGCGACCGAGCCGGGCCACCCGGCCGACCGGATCGACACGTCCGTGGCGCACCCGGCCCGGCGCTACAACTACTGGCTGGGCGGCAAGGACAACTTCCAGGCCGACCGCGAGTCCGGCGACGCGATGGCCGCCGCGTTCCCCACCATCCGGCTCAGCGCCCAGGAGAACCGGCGGTTCCTGCGGCGCGCGGTGCGGCACCTGGCCGCCGAGGCGGGGATCCGCCAGTTCCTCGACATCGGCACCGGCATCCCCACCGCGGACAACACCCACGAGGTGGCGCAGGGCGTCGACCCGCGCGCCCGGGTGGTCTACGTCGACAACGACCCGATCGTGCTGGCCCACGCCCGGGCGCTGCTCACCAGCACGCCCGAGGGCGCCACCGCCTACCTCGACGCCGACCTGCGCGACCCGGAGCGGATCCTCGCCCACCCCGAGCTGCGTCGCACGCTCGACCTCACCCGACCGGTGGCGCTGATGCTGGTGGCGGTGCTGCACTTCGTGCCGGACACCGACGACCCCTACGCCACGGTCACCCGGCTGCTGGACGCGCTGCCGCCGGGCAGCTACCTGGCCGCCTCGCACGCCACCCACGACCACCTGCCGGCGCACCTCGCCGCCGAGGCGAAGGCGGCCGCCCGCGGCGGCGGTCCGCACGGCGTGATCAACCTGCGCGGCCGGGACGAGTTCGTGCGCTTCTTCGACGGCCTCGACCTGGTCGAGCCGGGCGTCTGCTCGGTGGCCGAGTGGCGTGCCGACGGCGAGCCCGAGCCGCGCCCCACGGTGGTCGACGTGAGCATGTACGGCGGGGTCGCCCGCAAGTCCTGACCGGGCAGCGGACCAGGACGAACCGGGCTCGGATTGGTGTCGGCGGGGGCCGGCCGGGCAGACTGGGGCATCATGTCGCCGTTCAGTCCCGCCCTCCGGCTGCACGACCGGTACGTCCTGCGCGAACGCATCGGGCTCGGCGGCATGTCCGAGGTGTGGCGCGCCGACGACGAGGTGCTGCACCGCCCGGTCGCGGTCAAGGCGCTCGCCGGCCGGCTCGCCGCCGACCCGCACCTGCGCGCCACCATCCAGCGCGAGGCCCGCGCCGCGGCGCGACTCACCCACCCGCACGTGACCCAGGTGTACGACTACGGCGAGGCGACGCTGCCCGGCGGCGTGGTGACGCCGTACCTGGTGATGGAGCTGGTGCAGGGTCAGACGCTCGCCGACCGGCTCGCCGGCGGCCCGCTGGCCTGGCCGGACGCGGTCCGTACGGCCGGGCAGGTCGCCGCCGCGCTGGCCGCCGCGCACCGGATCGGCGTGGTGCACCGCGACGTCAAGCCGGCCAACGTGATGCTCACCGAGACCGGCGCGAAGGTGCTCGACTTCGGCATCGCCGCGCCGGCCGGCCCGCAGCACCCGGCGGCCGGACCGGCCGGCGAGCCGCTGGCCGGCACCCCGGCGTACTTCGCCCCGGAACGGCTCGACCCCGGCCCGACCCACCCGGCCGGCGACGTGTACGCGCTCGGTGTCCTGCTCTACCGCAGCCTCACCGGCCGGCCCCCGCTGCCGGTGCGGAGCTGGGACGACGTGGTCGAGCTGCGCGACCGCCGGCCGCCGGTGCCGCCGCCCCGGGTGCCCGGGCTGCCCGCCGACGTCGCCGACCTGGTCCTGGCCTGCCTGGCGGTGGACCCGTCCCGCCGTCCCACCGCCGCCGAGGTGGCCGACCGGCTGGGCGCGGGACGCCCGGTGGACCCGCCGACCGCGATCCTGCCCACCATGACCCCGGCGACCCATCCGCCGACGCTTGTCGAGCGGCCCCCGGCGCGTGCCGCGTCACCGGCCGTCCGCGCGGAGGTGCCGCCGAACCGGCTGACCGGGGCGCTGGTCGCCGGCGCGGTCGTGCTGCTGCTCGCGCTCGTCGGCGCCCTGGTGCTCGACGGCCGCTCCGGTCCGTCGCCCACCGCCGCGCCCACCGCCACGCCGACCGGCCGCCCGAGCGCCGTCGCCCCGCCGGCTGCCCCGCCGGCCGCCGCCCGGCCGACGCCGACCCGCGCGAGCGCACCCGCGCCGGTCACCGCGCGCCAGCTCCGGGACCGGTTCGCCGACCTGCTGGACCGGGCCCAGGCGGTCCGGCTGGTCGACCGCAAGACCGCCGACGACCTGCGGAAGAAGGCCACCGAGCTGGACCGGGGCCGGCCGAAGGAGCGGGCCAAGCGGATCGAGGACCTGCACGAGCGGATCGAGGACGCGGTCGACGACGACAAGCTCGACGGGACCACCGCCGCCGCGCTGCGGGAGCTGCTCGACGCCTACGACCGCCTGCGCGGCGGCGACCAGGGCTGACCAGGTCACCGTGTTCCGCCGCGCCGGGGCGACCGTCCTCAGTGCAGGGTGGCGGTGACCAGCTCGCCGGGGGCGGCACCGGCGCGCGCCACCGGCACGCCGGCCGGTGACCAGACGCCCGAGCCGCCGGCCGCCCGCGCGTATCCGCCGCCGGTCGACCCGGCGAAGCTCGCCGTCGCCACCCACACGCCGTGCGCGGCGGCGACCCGGCGGGCGCGTTCGTCCGGCACCGCCGCGTCGTCGGCCGACTCCAGCACCCCGGCCAGGTAGGCGTCCGCGCCGAGCGCCGCGGTCGCCGCCGCGTGCGCCGGCGTCCCGGTGTCCTTGCAGACCGCCAGGCCCAGCCGCCAGCCGTCGACGACGAGCACCGCCGGCTCCCGGCCCGGCCGGAACCGCTGCGGCTCCGCGCCACCGAGGAACATCTTCCGGTACGCGACCCGCGCGCCCTCGCCGTCGACCGCGAGCACCGCGATGTGCGGTCCGGCCACCGGCGCGCCGGCCAGCGCCAGCGTCCCGGTCCCGGCACACGCGGCCCGCAGCGCGGCGAGGCGGTCGTCGGCCGGGTCCAGCGGCGCGGCGGCCAGCTCGTACCCGGTCAGGGACAGCTCGGGGAAGACCACCACCCGGGTGCCGGCGGCCCGCACCGCGGCGGCGTGCCGCTCCGCGTTGCCGGCGACGTCCTCGGCGCGGGTGAGCGGCTGGGCGACCGCGATCCGCAGCGGCGTACGCATGGACCGCAGCGTAACCGGCGCCGCTTTCCGTGGCCGTCGGTCGATCCGCCCCGTAACGTGGTCGGATGATCGGAAACGCACAGCTGCTCGCCGGCCCCCGGGTGAGCGCCGCGCGGGCCGCCGAGCCCGCCGGCGAGGGACCCGTCGGCTGGGTCACCGGCCTGGTCGAACGACTCGGTGGCCCCGGCGCCGGCCTCGCGGTGGCCCTGGAGAACCTGTTCCCGCCCATCCCCAGCGAGGTCATCCTGCCGCTGGCCGGGTTCACCGCCAGCCAGGGCAGGATGAGCCTGTTCGGCGCGATCGCCTGGACCACGCTCGGGTCGGTGCTGGGCGCGCTGGCGCTCTACTACGTCGGCGCGGCGCTCGGGCGGGACCGGATGCGCGCCCTGGCCGCGCGGCTGCCGCTGATCAAGCTGGACGACGTGGACCGCACCGAGGCGTGGTTCCTGCGCCACGGCGTCAAGGCGGTGTTCTTCGGCCGGATGATCCCGATCTTCCGCAGCCTGATCTCGATCCCGGCCGGCGTGGAACGGATGCCGGTGCCGGTGTTCCTGCTCTTCACCGCGCTGGGCAGCCTGATCTGGAACACCGCGTTCGTGCTCGCCGGCTACCTGCTGGGCGAGAACTGGCACGTGGTCGAGGCGTACGTCGGCACCCTGCAGAACGTGGTCATCCTGGCGGTGGTGGCCGGGGTGGGCTGGTTCGTGGTGAGCCGGGTGCGCCGGTCCCGCCGGACCGCCGCCGACCCGGGCACCCCACCCCGGCCGGGCACCGTCTACCGGGGCGGCTGGTACGGCACGGACGAGGACTGACAGGCCGGGTAGAGGCGGCGGGTGCCGGTGCCGGCGGTCCACGCGGCCGGGTCGCTGAACCGGCAGCCGAAGTCGGCCGCCGCCACCGCCCGCGCGTCGGTGACCGGGTCGCCGGCCGGACGCTTGCCGGTGCGCACCCAGCGGGTCAGGTCGTCCCAGGCGGCGCCGGCCTCGGCCGGGCTGAACTCGCAGTGCTGCGCGGCCCGCACCGCCCGCTGCACCAGCAGCCGGGACCTCCCGTGCCAAGCCACGTCCCGGGCGTACGCCTGCTCCATGCCGAACGGGACGAACAGGTCGCCGAGGTCGTGCAGGCTGAGCACCGGAACGCCCGGTCGGCCGGCGATCCGGGGGACCTCGGTCAGGGCCGGCGACAGCCGCTGGCGCAGGTTCTCCGGGGCGACCCGCTGCACGGTGGCGTTCAGGTTCACCGGCTCGTTCGGGGTGTAGCGGGTGAACAGGTTGGTGGCGAGCTGCCCGGGGCGCTGCGCGGGGGAGTCGCCGCCGTCGGTGGTGGCGATGCCGAACAGGAAGTCCTTCCAGACCGCGAACGCGGCGTCGGCGCCCGGTCGGGGGCCGCCGGAGCGGTTCACGGTGACCGCGCGCAGTTGCTTGCCGAGCGCGTTGGTGGTGTCCGGGCCGGTGGGGGTGAGGCCGGCCAGCCCGGTCGCCACCTGGATCCGGGGCACCGCGTTGGTCAGGTAGTCGGCCGGCGGCGGGTAGGCGCGCACCCCGGTGAGCGCCTGCGCGACCAGGTTGTAGTCGAGGAAGTAGTCGAACAGCTCCTGGTCGCCGAGCACCCCGCACATCGGCAGCGCGCCGGCGTAGTAGCCGGGGTACTGCTCCAGCGAGCGGCCGATGACGTGCCCGCCCATGGAGACGCCGGCGATGAGCACCCGGTGCGGCCGCCGCACGGTGCGGGCGAACAGGTCGGCCAGGGACCGGGTGCCCAGCACGCCGGAGCGGATGTCGTAGCCGTTGCGGTCGTAGGAGGAGGACGCCCAGGCGTACCCCTGGGCCAGCAGGCGCTGCCGCAGGTCGAAGGCGGGCGTCTCGGGGGAGAGTTCGGTGCCCTGGCCGCGGTATCCGTGCGCCCACATCACCAGGTCGCCGTTCCACCTGGCCGGGACCTCGACGACGTAGCCGGCGTGTGCGTGCACGCCCTGCCGGACGGTGGTCGGGGCGCCGTCCACCACCAGCGGCGGCAGCGGCGGGTTGACGATGGTGTAGCCGGGCAGCGGCTGGCCGCCGTCGTCGCGGCCGGTGGCGGCGGCGGGCGCCGCGCCGGCCAGGCCGAGCGCGAGCACGAGGGCGGCGCCGGCGGCGAGCAGCCGGCGGGTGGGTGAGGTCTGCATCGCTGCTCCCCGGGGACAGGTCCCTACCGGCCGGTAGGGACCTGAACCTAGGCCGGACGTCGAGGGCTGTCAATCACTGACTGACCGGTCACACCAGACCGTGTGCCAGCATCGCCTCGGCCACCCGCCGGAACCCGTTGATGTTCGCGCCGGCCACGTAGTCGCCGGGCAGGCCGTACTCCTCGGCGGTGGCCCAGCACCTGTCGTGCACGTCCCGCATGATCTCGCGCAGCCGCTGCTCCGAGCGGGCGAACGTCCACGAGTCCCGGCTGGCGTTCTGCTGCATCTCCAGCGCGCTCACCGCCACCCCGCCGGCGTTGGCCGCCTTGCCCGGCGCGAACCGCACCCCGGCCCGCCCGAGGATCCGCACCGCCTCCGGCGTGGTGGGCATGTTCGCCCCCTCCACCACGGCGACACAACCGCCGGCGACCAGCGCGGCGGCCTCCGCGCCGCCGATCTCGTTCTGCGTCGCGCACGGCAGCGCCAGGTCGCAGGGCACCTCCCAGACGGTACGACCGGAGACCGCGACCGCGTGCGGCACGTGCGTCACGTAGTCGTCGAGCCGGGCCCGGCGCTCCTCCTTCAGCTCGCGCAGCAGCGCCAGGTCGATGCCCTTCTCGTCCAGCACGTACCCGTCCGAGTCGGAGCACGCCACCACCGTGCCGCCGAGCTGGTGCACCTTCTCCACCGCGTAGATGGCCACGTTCCCGGAGCCGGACACCACCACCCGCTTGCCGTCCAGGCTGTCCCCGGTCTGCTTGAGCATCTCCTCGGCGAAGAAGACCGCGCCGTACCCGGTCGCCTCCCGCCGCACCTGCGCGCCCCCGTACGCGAGTCCCTTGCCGGTGAGCACGCCGGCCTCGTACCGGTTGGTAATCCGCTTGTACTGCCCGAACAGGTAGCCGATCTCCCGGCCGCCCACCCCGACGTCCCCGGCGGGCACGTCGGTCTGCGCGCCGATGTGGCGGTACAGCTCGGTCATGAAGCTCTGGCAGAACCGCATCACCTCCCGGTCGGAGCGACCCTTCGGGTCGAAGTCGGCACCGCCCTTGCCGCCGCCGATCGGTAGCCCGGTCAGCGCGTTCTTGAAGATCTGCTCGAATCCGAGGAACTTCACGATGCCCAGGTAGACCGACGGGTGGAACCGCAGCCCGCCCTTGAACGGGCCGAGCGCGCTGTTGAACTCCACCCGGAAGCCGCGGTTCACCCGGACGCGGCCGTGGTCGTCCTCCCACGGCACCCGGAAGATGACCTGCCGCTCCGGCTCGCAGACCCGCTCGACCACCCCGGCGTACTCGGGGTTGCGGTGCAGCGCCGGACCGATGCTCTCCAGCACCTCCCGGACCGCCTGGTGGAACTCGGGCTCGCCCGGGTTCCGCGCGACCACCTTGGCGAACACCGTCTCGACGGTCTCCGGCATCACGGACACGTCCTTCCGCCTCCCGGCGCCGGCACCGTTGCCCGCACCGCCCCCGGATACGGATAGTGACCGCCGTCCGGTTCACTTGACCGGGTGGACGACATGATCTGGACCTCGGCGCGGGACGCCCGGGCCTGGCTGGACGCCGCCAACGGCACCGGCGACACGGAGCTGACCTGCCGCATCCTCAAGCTCGGCGAGGAGACCGGCGAGGTGGCCGCGGCGTGGATCGGCACGCTCGGGCAGAACCCGCGCAAGGGCGTGACGCACACCCGGGCCGAGGTGGCCGCCGAGCTGGCCGACGTGGCGTTCACCGCGCTGGTCGCGATCGAGAGCCTCGGCCTCGACGCGCACGCCACGCTCAGCGCCTGCGGGGCCAAGGTGCAGGCTCGACTGTCCGGGGGCGGAATGAACCGCGACGGAGACCCGCCCGTATGACCGGTGGGGACCGGTGAGAGGGGACGACCATGACGACTTCCGGGGACGACGACGCCGACCTGACCGAGACACGCTGGTCCGCCACCGCCCGGCTGCTGGTCGCCGCCGCCGTGCTGGTGGTGGCGCTGGGCGGGGTCGCGGTCGCGGTCACCCTGTCCAACCCGGCCCGGCTCGGCGTGGTGTTCTCCGGTGGGCCCGCGCCCTCGCCGGCCACCGGCGGCGGCTCGGGCGGCGTCGGCGGCGCGGAGGTCGCCGCCACGGAGACGCTCACCGCCCCGCGCGGGGACCGGCGTCGGGCGGACTTCGAGCTGGCCGACGGCCTGACCAGCTTCACCCTGCGCGTCGCCGACCTGGGCGACGACCTCTACCGGATCGGCGCCCCGGACGACGCGGGCGTGACCCCGCGCCCGCAGGTGACCGGCGACCGGGTCCGGCTGTGGATCCAGGAGAACGGCCGACCCGGCCCGTCCGCCGTGGAGGTGGTGCTCAACTCCCGGCTGACCTGGCGGGTGCGCCTGGTCGGCGGCGTCCGGGAGCAGCAACTCGACCTGGGCGCGGCCCGGCTGGCCGGCGTCGAGCTGGTCGGCGGCGCCTCCCGTACCGACCTGCGGCTGCCCCCGCTCGACGGCACGCTGACCGTGCGGATGACCGGCGGGGTGAGCGCGCTGAGCGTGTCGGTGCCCGGCGGGTCCCCGGTCCGGGTCCGGGTGGCCTCCGGCGCCGGCTCGCTGGCCGTCTACGACGAGCGCCGCGCCGGGGTCGCGGCCGGGGACGTGGTCAGCACCCCGGGCTGGGACCGGGCGGCCGATCGCCTCTACCTCGACCTGGTGGCCGGCGCGAACGCGGTGAGCGTCACCGCCGGCTGAGCGTACAGTTCGGGCGGTGGACCGCACCGAATCGATGCCCGCGCAGACGCTCCCACCCGGCGTCGGCGCCACCGACCCGGGCAGCGTGCTGCTGCCCGGCCACGACGTCCCCCTCGGCCGCTACACCACGGTGCGCCGGCTGCTGCCGCAGCGGCAGCGGCGGATGGTCGGCGCGTGGTGCTTCGTCGACCACTTCGGTCCGGACGACGTGGCCGAGCGGCCGGGCATGGAGGTGCCGCCGCACCCGCACACCGGGCTGCAGACCGTCACCTGGCTGCTCGACGGCGAGATCCTGCACCGCGACAGCCTCGGCAACGTGCAGCCGATCCGGCCCGGCCAGCTCAACGTGATGACCTCCGGGCGGGGCATCGCCCATTCGGAGCGCTCGCCGCTGGTCCACCCGCCGCTGATGCACGGCGTGCAGCTGTGGGTCGCGCTGCCCGACCCGGCCCGCGCCGGCGACCCCGACTTCGCCCACCACGCCGAGCTGCCCCGCTGGCGCGACGGCGACTGGGACCTGACGCTGCTCGTCGGCGAACTCGGTGCGGAACGCTCGCCCGCGGTCGCGTACACCCCGCTGCTCGGCGCGCAGCTCGAGGCCCGCGGGCCGGCGCCGGCCACGCTGCCGCTGCGCCCCGATTTCGAGTACGGCCTGCTGGCGATGTCTGGTTCGGCCGAGGTGGACGGTGTGGCGCTGGCCCCAGGTGCGCTGCTCTACCTGGGCGCCGGCCGGACGGCGCTGACCGTGCGCGCGGCGCCCGGCAGCCGGCTGCTGCTGCTCGGCGGCACCCCGTTCGAGGAGCCGCTGGTGATGTGGTGGAACTTCGTCGGCCGCTCGCACGAGGAGATCGCCGCCGCCCGGGAGGACTGGGCGGCCGGCCGCCGCTTCGGCACGGTCGCCGACGACGCGGCGGCTCCACTGCCCGCCCCCGCGCTGCCCACCACCCGGCTCAAGGCCCGCGACCGCAGCGGCGGCGTACGCGGCTGACGCCGGCGTGCCGCCGGACACACTTTCCCGAATATCAGCCATTCGGCTGATGTCGCGTCGTATGATGATCGTGGCAGTGATGCCCGCCCGGTTCGGGCGAACATCCACCACCTGGCGATCGCGACCCGGTTCGGGCGCGCACCGCCGGGCACAGGTGCTGCGTGGCGCCCCAGGTCGCGGTTCGTGACCCGGGGCGCCCGCCTGTCGAGGCGCCCACCCTTCCGCGAGCAGGCCATGCCGGCGCCCGGCCGCGTGTGCGACCGGGCCTCGTCGTTCCGGCGTCAGATGCCGCGCAGGTGCTGCGAGACGCGCGTGTGCGGGTCCCGCGCCTGGGCCGCCCGCTGCGACGGGTCCACCTCGGGGGCCGCGTCGATCCCGGCCGACCGGGCCACCTCGACGCCGTTGGCGTAGTCCACCGGCGGCAGCGCCCGCAACGCCCGCAACACGTCCGCCGGCGCGCCCTCCTGTTCGGCCGCACGGATGACGTCGTCCTTCCCGGCCGGGTAGTCCAGCGCGGACAGGTACTCAAGGACGTCCGAATAGCTCGCCATGGGTCGGGCTCCTCGCGCCAGTTCGTCGGGTCGTGGCCGCGCGGCGGTTACCCGTCGTGCGGCGGCTCACGCCCGTGATCTCCCGCCGTTTCCGCCGCCGGAGGACGGGTAGCCGCTCTGCCCGTACCGAAGGGGGTACCACCGATGGACCACCACACGTTCGTCGTCCGGGTCGCGCGGCTCTCCGGGACCGCCGAGGACCGGGCCGCGACGCTCACCGCCGCCACGCTGGAGACGCTGGCCGAGCGGCTGACCGGCGGCGAGGCGCTGGACCTCGCCGCGCAACTGCCGAAGCCGCTGTGGGGGATGCTCGACCCGCACCCAGGCACCGAGGCGGCCGAGCGGTTCGGCGCGGCCGAGTTCGTCGCCCGGGTCGCCCGGCGGGCGGACTGCGACGAGAACACCGCCCGTGGCGCGGCGCGGGCGGTGTTCACCACGCTGCGCGAGGCCATCAGCGGCGGCGAGTTCTCCGACGTCGTGGTGCAGTTGCCCCGCGACTACCGGGACATGGTGGAACCGGCGCTCGCGCCGGCCGCCACCCGCCGCCGCTGAGAACGCCCGCCGCCGGAGCCGCCCGCCGCCCGGGCCGTAACGCACGGCCGTCCGTGCGTCCGCGACGAAGGCCGATACCGTCCGTTACGAACGCTGCCAGTGGCGTATGTCCCCGCGACTGCCTTTGCTCTGCAGCCACCGGCGCATCAGGCACGGGGAGTGACAACGCTGCCCGGAAAGGCGCCCCGCGCCCTGTCGTCAAAGACCAGCTCAAGGCACTGCTGCGTCGACGGCTGCAGAGCAAAGGCGGTTCGGGGTGAAACTCGTAGCTCCGCCCGGCGGACACGGTGGGTGACAACAGCGGGAGCTACGGTAAGTGATTGCGGCCGTGGAGGCCGCGCGCGGGACGACCTCGCGGTGGATCTCCACGGGTGGCGCGCGATCGGATCGCAGCGGCGGGACGGGCGGCGGGACGGGCGGCGGGACGACCGGAGGAGCCGGGCGGCCCCGGGTCAGCCGACCGTGCCGGCGGCGCGCAGGGCGGCGATCCGCGCCGCGTCCACGCCCGCCTCGGCCAGCACCTCGTCGGTGTGCTCACCGGGGTGCGGCGGCGGGCGGCGCACCGCCGTGGGCGTGCCCGAGAAGCGCGGCGCGGGCGCCGGCTGGGTCACCCCCTCCGGCGCGACGAAGACGTCCCGCGCGGCGAGGTGCGGGTGGTGCGGGGCCTCGGCCCAGTCGAGCACCGGTGACACGCAGGCGTCCGTGCCGGCCAGCAGGTCGGCCCACTCGTCCCGGGTCCGGGTGCGGAACAGCCGGGCCCAGGCGGTCCGCAGCGCCGGCCAGTTCGCCGGGTCGTCCCGGTCCGGGGCCTCGTCGCCGTCGAGCGGGAAACCGGTGAGCCGGACCAGTTCGGCGTAGAACTGCGGCTCCAGCGCGCCGACCGCCACGTACCGGCCGTCGGCGCACTCGTAGGTGTCGTAGAACGGCGCGCCGCCGTCGAGCAGGTTCACCCCGCGCGGGTCCTGCCAGAGGCCGAGGCCGCGCAGCGCGTGGATCTGGGTGGCCAGCACCGACACGCCGTCCACGATGGCCGCGTCGACCACCTGGCCGGGCGCGCCGCCGCGCACCGCGTACAGCGCCGCGACCACGCCCAGGGCCAGCATCATGCCGCCCCCGCCGAAGTCGCCGAGCAGGTTCATCGGCGGCACCGGTCGCTCGCCGGCCCGGCCCACCCCGTGCAGCGCGCCGGTCAGCGCCAGGTAGTCGATGTCGTGGCCGGCCGTGCGGGCCAGCGGCCCGTCCTGCCCCCAGCCGGTCATCCGCCCGTACACCAGGCGGGGGTTGGCGGCCAGGCACTCCCGCGGGCCGAGCCCGAGGCGCTCGGCGACCCCCGGCCGGAAGCCCTCGACCAGCGCGTCCGCGCCGGCCACCAGGGACCGCACCAGATCCCGCCCGTCCGGGTGCTTCAGGTCCAGCGCGACCGAACGGCGGTTGCGGTTGAGCAGGTCGCCGGGGAAGGCGCCGAAGCCGCCGCCGCCCACCCGGTCCACGCGCACCACGTCGGCGCCCAGGTCGGCCAGCATCATCGCGGCGAACGGCCCCGGGCCGATGCCGGCCAGCTCGATCACCCGTACCCCGGTCAGCGGTCCCTGGCTGGTCACCCGCGTCACCCTAGGCCGTGTCTTCAAAGAGTTACAACCATTGCAGTAGCGCGGCGATGGTGACGGTGGCCTGGTACGACGTCGCGGTCTTGTCGTAGCGGGTGGCGACGCTGCGGCACTGCTTGAGCCGGTTGAAGCAGCGTTCGACGACGTTGCGCCGTTTGTAGAGCTGCTTGTCGAACATTGGTGGCCGGCCGCCCCGACTGCCTCGTCGGCGGCGGTTGGCCTGCTGGTCAGCGCGCTCGGGAATGGTGTGCCCGATGCCTCGTCGGCGCAGGTCGGACCGGATGGCCTTGGAGCTGTAGCCCTTGTCGGCGATGACGTGGTCCGGGCGGACTCGAGGCCGGCCGGTTCCTACCCGCTGGACACGGATGGCGGCCATGACGTGGGTGAAGCGGGTGCAGTCGTTGACGTTGCCACCGGAGAGCACGAACGCCAGGGTCCGACCCCAGCCGTCGCAGGCGAGGTGAATCTTGGTGGTCAGTCCACCTCGACTTCGACCGAGGGCGTGATCTTGTGGTTCGTCCGATTCCCGCCGCCCCCTTTAGCGCCGGCTGCGTGCTGGTGAGCGCGCACGATCGTGGAGTCGACCGACACCAGCCAGTCGATGTCACCAGCCGCGTCCGCGTCGGCCTGGACCCCGGCGAGCATCCGCTCGAACGTGCCATCAAGGGCCCACCTGCGGAAACGGGTGTAGATCGACTGCCACGAGCCGTAACGGGCGGGCACGTCCCGCCACGCTGCTCCAGCCCGGATCTTCCACACGATCCCGTTGAGCACCCGCCGGTCATCCGCCCGCGGCCGACCACCGGTCACCGCCGACGGCAGATACCTCGACAGCGCTTCCCACTCGACGTCAGACAACTCGTAGCGACGACCCACGCGCTACATCATCCGACACCAAGATCCTTTGAAGACACCGCCTAGGGGCCCGGGCCGCGCGGCGCCACGCCCCCGCCCGGCGCACAGCGGTTGACCAGGGCAATCATGCGCGCCCCGACTTGGCGTCCGGCCCCGGTTGGCCTAGCCTTGAACCCGCGAGGGGAGTACTTCCCACGAACCATTCCGGTCAGTACGGCGAGCCCCCGGAGGCGAGCCTCGGGTGGTTGCCCACGAAACCGTGGGTGAAGGAGACCTCGAACATGACACGGTGTTCGAGGAGGCCCCATGACCGAAGTGTCCTACCTGTCCGCGGGTGAGCTGTCGTCGATCGGCACGCCCACACTGTGGGCGGTGACGATCGCCGGCGTGCTCGCCCTGCTGGTGCTGGACTTCCTGGTCACCCGCAAGCCGCACGAGGTCTCCCTGCGCGAGGCGCTCGGCTGGTCGGCGTTCTACATCGCCCTGCCGCTGGCCTTCGGCGCCTGGATCTGGTCCCGCTGGGGTGGCCAGCAGGGCATCGAGTACCTCACCGGTTACCTGGTCGAGAAGTCGCTCTCGGTCGACAACCTCTTCGTCTTCATGCTGCTGCTGGCCGCGTTCGCGGTGCCCGCCGCGCTGGCCCAGCGGGTGCTGCTCTACGGCATCGCCGGCGCGCTGGTGCTGCGGGCGATCTTCATCGCGCTCGGTGCCGCCGCGCTGCAGACGCTCGACTTCGCCTTCCTGCTCTTCGCGATCATCCTCATCGCCACCGCGGTGAAGTTGCTGCGCGACGCCCTCTCCGGGCACGAGCAGGAGGTCGACATCAACAAGATGCGGTCGGTGAAGCTGCTGCGCAAGGTCATGCCGGTGGTCGAGGAGTACCACGGCACCAAGATGACCATCCGCCAGCACGGCCGCCGGGCGCTGACCCCGTTCGCGTTGGTCGTGGTCGCGGTGCTGGCCACCGACATCGTCTTCGCGGTCGACTCGGTGCCCGCCGTCTACGGCATCACCGAGGACCCGTACCTGGTCTTCGCGACCAACGCCTTCGCGCTGCTCGGCCTGCGCGCCCTCTACTTCGTGCTGCACGCGGCGCTCAGCCGGCTGGTGCACCTCAGCTACGGCCTGGCCGTCATCCTGGCGTTCATCGGCCTCAAGCTCGGCCTGCACTGGGCGCACGGCATCTGGAAGGGCGTGCCGGAGATCCCGACCCTCGCCTCGCTCGGCGTGATCGTCGGCGTCCTGGTGATCG
Source organism: Micromonospora ferruginea (assembly GCF_013694245.2). Lineage (NCBI taxonomy): Bacteria > Bacillati > Actinomycetota > Actinomycetes > Micromonosporales > Micromonosporaceae > Micromonospora > Micromonospora robiginosa. The sequence continues at coordinate 2,778,417 of NZ_CP059322.2, read as the reverse complement.
TCACCATCACCAGCCTGCGCGCGACCCGCGACAGCGGCGACGGCGAGCGCACCGTCGTGCACGAGACGCAAGGCGGGGGCCCCGCTTAACGCTTTCGGTAGAGGCGGGGGCCCCGCTTAACACGCCGGTGTTAAGCGGGGCCCCCGCCTTGCACCGGGGAAGCGGTGTGCGGGCGCACCCGGGGGTGGTAGGACTGACGGGTGGGAATCGTCTCGCCGGGCTTCCAGGGCCGGCCCCGTTCGTCCGCGCCGGACCTACCGCCCGGGCAGTACCTCACCGAGGACTTCCCGGTGCTCTCCGCCGGCCCGACGCCCCGCGTGCCCACGGACACCTGGGAGTTCGTGCTGACCACCGAGACCGGCGCGGAGCACCGCTGGTCCTGGGCCGAGCTGATGAACCTGCCGCAGGACACGCCGACGGTCGACCTGCACTGCGTCACCCGCTGGTCCAAACTCGGCACCACCTGGCAGGGCGTCTCGCTGGACACGCTGTTCGACGCCGTGGACACCGACGCCCGCTACGCGCTGGCCCACTCCTACGGCGGCTACACCACCAACCTGCCCCTGGACGACCTGCGCGGCGGGCGGGCCTGGGTGGTGCACACGTACGACGGGGGCCCGCTGCCGGCCGAGCACGGCGGCCCGGCCCGGCTGCTCGTGCCGCACCTCTACCTGTGGAAGTCCGCCAAGTGGGTGCGCGGCATCCGGCTGCTCGTCGACGACCGGCCGGGCTTCTGGGAGACGGCCGGCTACCACGACTACGGCGACCCGTGGCGCGAGCAGCGCTACCAGGGCGACTGAGGTGGCGGCCCCGACCACCGGCCGGGTGGCGCCGCTGACCTGGCGGGTGGCCCGGCTGGTCGAGCGACGGATCGAGACGCCGACCGCACAGACGTTGCTGCTGGACGTGCCGGGCTGGCCGGGCCACCTGCCCGGGCAGCACGTCGACCTGCGCCTGACCGCCCCGGACGGCTACCAGGCGGCCCGGTCCTACTCGCTCGCAGGTCCCGCCGACGGGGAGCGCATCGAGGTGACCGTGCAGCGGGTGCCGGACGGCGAGGTGTCGCCGTACCTCGTCGACACCTGGACCGAGGGCGACCCGGTGGAGGTCCGCGGACCGGTCGGCGGCTGGTTCGTCTGGCGGACCGACGAGACCGCGCCGGTGCTGCTGGTGGCCGGCGGCTCCGGGGTGGTGCCGCTGATGGCCATGGTCCGGGCCCGCCGGGCCGCGGGCAGCCGGACCCCGTTCCGGCTGATCTACTCGGCGCGCACCCCCGACGACGTCATCTACGCCGACGAGCTGCGCCGCCGGGCCCGCGACGACCAGGGCCTCGACGTCGCGTACGTCTACACCCGGCAGGCGCCCGACGGTTGGCGCGGGGAGCCGCACCGGATCGGGCTGGCGGACGTGAACAGCCACGGCTGGCCGCCGGACCTGGAACCGCTCTGCTACGTCTGCGGCCCCACCGGGTTCGTGGAGACCGTGGCCGACCTGCTCGTGGGGCTGGGCCACCCGACCCGGCGGGTGCGGACCGAACGGTTCGGGCCGACCGGCTGACGACCCGAGGAGGGCGCATGACCGACATGACCTACCTGGACGGCAACATGCTCGACGGGCCGCTGCGGGAACTCCTCGCGGTCGACCTCAGCGCCACCACCGGCCGCTGCGACAACTGCGGCATGGTCGGCCCGATGGCCGGCCTGCACGTCTACTCGCACGCCCCGGGCCTGGTCGGTCGGTGCCCGGCCTGCACCGGGGTGATGGTGCGTCTGGTTCGCGCGCCCGAACGGGCCTGGCTGGACCTGCGCGGCACCACGTACCTCCAGGTCCCGATGACGATGGAGCAGGGCGTCCGCGCGCCGCGCTGACCTGCCGGGATCAGGACGCGGCGGTCAGGTGGCCGACCTGCGCCGGACCCGGCTCGGCGTGGTGGCCCGCGCGTTCCGGCGCGCTCGCCGCCGGAGCCGCGCCGAGACGTGACGGCACACCCGTCGGAGCCGGGCGGGACGTGCCGGCGATCCGGCGACGCAGCCGGCCGACGAGCTGGGCCACGGTAACCGGCACCACCGACAGGACGAGCTGGCCGCTGCGCGGGTCGACGGTCGCCGCCACCCCGTACAGCCGGGTGCCGCGCCGCAGCAGCCGGGGCCGGCCGGCGGCCAGCCTCGGCGCCCGTACCGGCGCGCCGCCCCGACCCCGGTCGCCGTCCACCTCGGCGCGGACCGGGTGGCGCCGGCCGCCGGCTGCGCTGACCGCGAGGAGCCGGTCGACCGGGAAGTCGGTGCGCACGGTCCGCCCGGTCGGGTCGGTGGCGTCCAGCCGGGTGACACCGGCGACCGGACCGGCCACCAGCCGCACCGGCCCGGCCTCCGCGGCGAACCGGGGGTACGGGCTGCGCGCGGTCACCGTGACGGTCTGCCCGTCGGTCCAGCTCACCTCGACGGTGTCCAGCCGGGCCAGCCAGTCGGCGCGTACGTCGGTGACGTCGGTCCAGGCGGCCGGCGCGCCCGGGTAGCCGGCGTGCCAGCGGCCCGCCTCGACCACCGTGGCCGGCACGCCCCGCTCCGCGTCCTGGTCGATGACGGCCAGCAACGCGTCGACGTCGCCGCCGCGTACCGCGCCCAGGCGCAGCCGGGCCTCGATGCCGAGCCGGTCCCGCAGCCCGTCGGTGACGTACCGGTCGACCAGCCCGCGGACGGTCGCGTGCACCCGTTCCTGCGTGGCCCGGTCCAGCCGGCGGAAGTCGTCGCCGACCAGGTTGGCCAGCTCCAGCCCGACGTGGCGGCACAGCACCGCGTCCCGGCGCGCCCCGGCCGGGATCAGCCCCTCGACGAACGCGAACAGCCGCTCCACGCTGACCAGCCGCTGCTCGACGCGGCTGTGGTAGGTGATGTTGCGGGCGTCCAGCCGGCGTACGGCGTGGTAGTAGTCGTAGTCGGCAAGCGCCGTGACCCGGCGGGCGTGGTAGCAGGCGGCCAGCGTGAAGGGCTGGTCGCTGAGCACCGGCATGTCCTCCGGGAACCGCAACCCGAGCCGGTCGACCAGGTCGCGGCGGAACAGCTTGGTGTTCGCCAGCGACCACGGCAGCGCCGAGTCGAACAGGCTCACGTCGACGGCGTTGCCGGCGGCGAACACGTCGGAGAAGACGTGCCGGCCGTTGACGCCGACGACCCTGCCCAGCACCACGTCCGAGCCGTACCGGTCGGCGGCGGCGACCAGCCGCTCCAGCGCCTCGGGGCCGAGCCGGTCGTCCGAGCCGAGGAAGAAGACGTGCCGGCCGGTGGCCAGCTCCAGCCCCCGGTTGCAGGGCGCGGCCGGGCCGCCCGAGTTGGGCTGGTGGACCACCCGGAGGGTCCCGGGGTGCCGGGCGGCGAGCCGGTCCAGCAGGCGACCGCTGCCGTCGGTGGACCCGTCGTCCACCGCCACGATCTCCATCCGGTCGGTGCCGATGGTCTGCCGCAGCACCGAGTCGAGGCAGGCTCGCAGGTAGCGCAGCGTGTTGTAGACCGGCACGATCACGCTCACGTCGGGGCGGGTCGTCCGCGGGCGGTCCGTCGCCACCTCGGCTGTCACTGCTGGCCCTCCGTCGGTCGTCCGGCTCGTCCGGCGCGACCCAGCGTGGTGGAGTGACCCGTCCTGGTGACGACGCCGACGTGACGGCGAGGTGACCAGCACACGGCCGTTGGACACGCAGGAAGGGCCCGACCCCCTCGTGGGGTCGGGCCCTTCCTGCGTGTGTGGGTGTCAGCTGGTGCTGTAGCCGCGGGTGGCGATCCAGTCGGCGAGGTTGTCCACGCTCATGCGGTAGGAGGCGGTGTCGGGGTTGGCGCTGTCGGCGATGGTGACGGTCTTGCCGCCGTCGCGGTAGCCGATGACGCTGATGTAGTGCCCGCCCTCGAACGAGTGCGTGTTGCCGTCGGTGTCGGTGGCGGTGCCCGCGATGTTGGCCACGACCGCGCGGCCGTTGTCGACCGTGCGCACGACGTCGGCGCGCAGCTTGTCGGTCTGCTTGTCGTCGGCCTTGGGGCTGCGGATCTCGACCGACCTGTAGGCGTCCTTGCGGCCGGTCTCCTTGTTCAGCACCGGGGTGATGTCGTTGATCGAGTTGGTGCCGGACTCGGTGGTGCCCATCTCCTTGGCCATGGCGTCCACGTCGATGTTCTTGCCCTGCACCGACAGCGCGTTGCGGGCCGCGGCCGGGCCGCAGAAGTAGAAGTTGGGCTGCGCCTCGTAGCGCACGTCCAGCTCCCGCTCGCCGTGGCCGCGCCGGTCGGTCTGGACCTGGGCGGCGCGCTCGGCGGGGGTGGCCTGGGCGGCGATGGCGGGTCCGGCGATGCCGCCGGTGGTGGCGGCGATACCGGCAGCGGTCAGCACAGTCTTACGTAGCAGGGTGGTAGCCATGATGGTTGCCTCCCAAGAGGGGGTTGGGGATGCACGCGGCCGGGGGCCTGCGTGGAGGGAAAGTCTGGGGTGGGCTCGGCGGCCGGTTGGCCTGCTCCGGGGCCCGCACGCCGGGGCCACGGGGGTGGCCTGCTCGGCGGTTCAGGGGATGTAACGACGGCCGGCGGCCGGTCATTCCGACGCCTGCCGGGTCACGGGCTCGCCGGCTCGGGGATGTAACGACGGCCGGCGGCCAATCATTCCGACCGGAGCTGCCGGCGGTCAGGGCCGGGCTCCACGCGGTCTGCCAGGTATAACGCCCCGCCCCGGGCCCCGATTCCGCCCCGCGATGACGCCCACCACACCACCTCGACCCATTGGGACAAAAATCGCATAACGCCCACCAGTTCCGGATCTTCGCCCCCGAAGCGCCACCTCCTCGTTGATCATGAAGTTGCCGTGCCGGAGAGCGCTCCCTCGCGCGGTCAACTTCATGATCAACGAGATGGGGGCAGTCGGAGGTGGGCAGGCGGGGCCTCAGGGTGGGGGCGTCGGTGATCAAGGAGTTTGTGTGAGCGTTGATCTCTGTGGGGACACAAACTCCTTGATCACCAGGCGGCGAGGCGGGAGGTGGCGAGGCTGGAGGCGGGACGTGGGGAGGGGTGAGGGGACGCGGGTGGTGGGGTGGTGGAGAGTGGGGCGCTGTGAGGTATCTGCGTAGCGACGGTCGGGTCGCCATCCGCCGGCCCCGGCCGGGCGACGAGGCGGAGTTCGTGGCCGCCGCCCGGCGCAGCCGGGACCTGCACCACCCGTGGCTGTCCGCGCCGGGCGACGCCGAGCAGTACGCGGCGTACCTGCGGAAGACGCGGCGACGCGACACCGAAGGGTTCCTGTTCTGCGACCGGGCCACCGGCCAGATCGCCGGGTACGCGAACATCGGCGGCATCGTGCTCGGCGCGCTGCGGGGCGGCTACCTCGGTTATGCCGCGTTCCGCCCGTACGCGGGGACCGGTCACGCCTCGGCCGGCGTGGCGCTGGTGGTCGCGCACGCGTTCGAGGCGCTCGGGCTGCACCGGCTGGAGGCGAACATCCAGCCGGGCAACGAGCCGTCGAAGAAGCTGGCCGGCCGGCTCGGCTTCCGGCTGGAGGGCTTCTCCCCGGACTACCTGTTCGTCGACGGCGCGTGGCGGGACCACGAGCGCTGGGCGATCACGGCCCCGCCGACGCCCTGACCGGCCGGCGTCTCAGCTTCCCGGTTTCGGGAACGCGACCGGGCTGCGGTGCCCGGCCCGGTCCACCGCCCGCACGCCGAAGAACACGTTGTCCTTGGACAGGTCGATCGTCACCTCGGTGACGTCGCCGACCGCGAGGACCTTCTGCCACCGGTCGGCGGTGGTCTCCCGCCACACCACCTCGTAGCCGGCCAGGTCCTCCTCGGTGCCGCGCTGCCAGCGCAGCGTGGTGTCGTTGGTGAGGTTGGTGGTGACCACGATCGTCCCCTTCGGCGTGCCGGGGGCCTGGGCGAGCGACCACAGCGTCGCGGCGTTCACCCGGGCCACCCGGGTGATGTAGTCGAAGTCGCAGAACTCGGGCAGGTCGCCGTACTGCACGCCGTCGACCACCCGGACGTCCTGGTGCTGGTGGGCGAAGTCCTCGGCGGGCTCGGTGAACCGGCCGGCGGGCCAGCCCTCGCGCAGGAACGAGATGTGGTCGCTGCCGCGCAGGTAGCGGTCCCGCCGGTAGATCACCCGGACGTCCATCCCGGTCGCGCCGTTGTCGGCCACGTCGCTGACGAACCGGGCGAGCTGCCGCGACGGGGAGTCGTTCTCGCCGCCGACGGACTGCCGCACGCTCGCCTCGGCCGGCGTCTCCGCGGTCGGCACGCCCTCGGCGAACAGCCGCACGGTACGCGGGTCGCGGGTGCCGTCGTCGGCGGTGCTGCTGCCGACGATGTCGTTGCTGAACATGCCCTGCACGTCCACGCCGGCGGCCTTCAACCGCCCGGCGAGGTACGCCGAGCCGTACAGTCCCTGCTCCTCGCCGGCGACGGCGGCGAGCACGATGGTGGCCTCGCTGCGCCGGGTGGCCAGCACCCGGGCCAGTTCCATCACCACGGCCACCCCGGACGCGTCGTCGTCGGCGCCGGGCGCGTCGCTGGTCGCGTCCATCACGTCGGTGGCGCGGGAGTCGTAGTGGCCGGTGATGACGTACACCCGCTCTCCGGTGACGTCGCCGCGCAGCGTCGCCACCACGTTGGTGATGGTGGTGGCGGTGGGGATCCGGGACGCCGGCTCCTGCACGTAGGACTGGAGTTCGACGGTCATCCGGCCGCCGGAGGCGGCGGCGTACTCGGACAGCCGGGCGTGGATCCAGTCGCGGGCGGCGCCGATGCCGCGTACCGGATCGTCCTGGCTGGAGAGGGTGTGCCGGGTGCCGAACGCGGCGAGCCGCCGGACGGTGGCCTCGATCCGCCGCCGGTCGATCTCGCGCAGCAGCGCGGTCAGCTCGCGGTCCGGCGGTTGCGGCCGGGCCGGCCGGCCCGGGCCGCGCGGGACGGCGGGCGCGGCGGACGCGGGGTCCGCGGCGAGCGGCGTGGCGACGGCGGCGGCGGTGGCCGCGGCGGAGGCGGTGAGGAAGGTACGCCGGGTCGACCTCGTGGGTCGGCCCTCGGCGGTCTCGTGGTTTCCCATCCCGGCATCCTCGCGCCGATCACGAGGAATGTCCATATCGGTACGGGTGGATGGATCATCGCTCACGTTTGCCGCAGGCCTGCCCGGGAACGGCAGCAGACATGACGAAACCACGTGTGGTGATCGTGGGGGCCGGGTTCGCCGGGTACCACGCGGCCAAGACGTTGCGCCGGCTGGCCCGCGACCGGGCCGAGATCGTCCTGTTGAACACGACCGACTACTTCCTCTACCTGCCGCTGCTGCCCGAGGTGGCGGCCGGCGTGGTCGAGCCGACCCGGATCTCGGTGCCGCTCGCCGGCACGCTCGACGGCGTGCGGGTGGTGGTCGGTGAGGCGGACCGGGTCGACCTGCAGAACCGCTGGGTCGGTTACCGCTCCGCCGAGGGCGACCACGGCCAGCTCGCGTACGACCGGTTGATCCTCTCCGTGGGCAGCGTCAACAAGCTGCTGCCCATCCCCGGCGTCACCGAGTACGCGCACGGCTTCCGCGGCCTGCCCGAGGCGCTCTACCTGCACGACCACGTGGTCCGCCAGGTGGAGCTGGCCGAGCTGACCGACGACCCGGCCGAGCAGCGGGCGCGTACCACGTTCGTGGTGGTGGGGGCCGGCTACACCGGCACCGAGGTCGCCGCGCACGGGCAGCTCTTCACCGACCGGCTGGTGGCCCAGCGACCGCACCTCAAGGTCCGGCCGCGCTGGATGCTGCTGGACGTCGCCCCCCGGGTGCTGCCCGAGCTGGACCGGCGGATGTCCGTCACCGCCGACCGGGTGCTGCGCCGTCGCGGCGTGGACGTGCGGATGGGCACGTCGGTGGGCGAGGCCACCCCGGACGGGGTGCTGCTCACCGACGGCGAGTACGTGCCGACGTGCAGCCTGATCTGGTGCGTCGGCGTCCGACCCGACCCGTTCGTGGCCGAGCTGGGGCTGCGCACCGAGAAGGGCCGGCTGGTGGTCGACGAGTTCCTCAACGTCCCCGGCTATCCCGAGGTGTTCGCCTGCGGGGACGCCGCCGCCGTCCCCGACCCGACCCGGCCCGGTCAGGTCTGCGCGATGACCGCGCAGCACGCCCAGCGGCAGGGCAAGCTGGCCGCGCACAACATCGCCGCCTCGTACGGGCAGGGCACCCGCAAGTCGTACAAGCACCACGACCTGGGCTGGGTGGTCGACCTGGGCGGCAAGGACGCGGCGGCGAACCCGCTGCACGTGCCGCTGTCCGGCCTGCCGGCCAAGGCGGTCACCCGCGGCTACCACCTGCTGGCCATGCCCGGCAACCGGCCGCGCGTCGCCGCGGACTGGGCGCTCGACGCGACGCTGCCCCGCCCGGCGGTGCAGCTCGGCCTGATCCCGGCCAACGCGGTGCCGCTGGAGAGTGAGTCGCCCGAACTGGTCCACCGAACCTGACGTCGGCGCTCAGCCACCGGCCGGCGGGCGGTCCCGGGTGCCGGGAGCCGACCCACCGGCCGGTGGCCGTGGCGCCGTGCGGGGGTCTGATCCGCCGGCCGGTGGCGGGTCGCCGGGCCGACCGGCACGCTGGTCCGGCCCGGGGTCGGCCGGGGCGGCCAGGGCCAGCCGTCCGGCCGGGACGAACTCGCGCAGCAGCACCTGGACCACGCCGGCCGCCGGGATCGCCAGCAGCGCGCCGACCAGGCCCGCCAACTCGGCCGCCAGCAGTACGCTGACCAGCACGGTCAACGGGTTCAGCCGGACCGCGCGGGCCATGATGACCGGCTGGAGCAGATGGTTCTCCACCTGCTGGTAGACGACGAAGAAGACCAGCACGACGATGCCGGCGGTGGGCGAGCGGGCGAACCCCGCGCCGGCCGCGACGATCGCCCCCAGCGTGGCGCCCACCAGCGGGATCAGGTCGACCACGGCGACCACCAGGGCGATCACCGCGGCGAACGGCACCCCGAGCAGGAGCAGCACGCCGAAGGTCAGGCCGCCGCAGATCACGCTGATCAGCAGGTTGCCGCTCAGGTAGCCGGTGACGATGCGGGACGTGTCGCGGCCGATGCGCCGCAACCGCTCCGCCGGGCCGTCACCGACCAGCCGCAGCGTGCCCGCCACGATCCGCGGCGCCTCCAGCACCATCAGGTACGCCAGCACCACCACCGTGACCAGCGCGGCGACGGCCTGCGCCACGCCCCGGACCAGTCCCACGGTCGGCTCGCCGAGTCGGGAGCCGTACTGGCGCAGCCGGCCGGGCTCGGCGTACCGGAGCAGGTGCAGGCGGTCCAGCAGCTCGCCGACCGGTCCCCGTCCGGCCTGCGCCTCGTGCACCACGTGCGGCGCCCGGTCGGCGAGCCGGCCCAGCTCGTCCACCAGCGGCACGACGATCAACGCGCCCAGCGCCGCGAACAGCGCGAACGCGGCCAGGAAGACCAGCAGGGTGGCGAGCGCGCGCCGGCGGATCCGGCGTTCCAGCCGGTCGACCAGCGGCTTGAGGGCGATTGCGAGGAACGCCGCGACCAGGCCCCAGACGAGCACCCGCCGAGTCGCCCAGACCAGCGCCAACCCGACCACGGTGGCCAGCACGAGGCCGATCACGATCAGCGTCCGGCGGGCGGTGGACCGGTCCTCGGCGACGCTCATCCGGCGCGGCTACCCGCCCTGCCCGGCGGAAAACCCGGCCGCCCGCCGGGCCGGTCGGAGCGGGCCGGCTCAGGTCAGGTCAGGTCAGGTCGGCGTCGGTGACCGGCCAGGCGTCGGCGGCGAACGCGTCGAGCGTCGCCGCGTGCAGCACGGTCCCGGGCACCGGGTCGGCGGCGACCCGGGTGGCGAGGCGGCGCACCGGCAGTCGCCCGGGACGCGGCGTGCCGGCGAGCACCACGTTGCCGTACCGCCGGCCGCGCAGCATCCGCCGGTCGGTGACCAGGTAGACGTCGCCGAAGACGGCGCGCAGCGTGGCGACCTGGGCGCGGGTGTGCGCCAACGGCGGCAGGTCGGTGAGGTTGACCAGGTAGACGCCGTCCGGGCGGAGCACCCGGGCCACCTGCGCGGCGAACTCCACGGCGGCGACGTGCGCCGGCATCCGGGCCGCCCGGTAGACGTCGCCCACCACCACGTCGTACGCCTCCGCCGGCGCCTCGGTGACCGCCTCGCGGGCGTCGCCGAGCGTGACCGCCACCTCCGGCGGCACCGGCGGCAGCCGCCGGCGGACCAGCTCCACCACGCCGGGGTCGCGCTCCACGACCCGCTGCGCGGAACCGGGCCGGGTCGCCGCCAGCCAGCGTGGCAGGGTGAGCGCGCCGCCGCCCAGGTGCAGGGCGGTCAGCGGCCGGCCGGGTGGCGCGGCCAGGTCGATCACGGCGGCGATCCGCCGGACGTACTCGAAGTGCAGGTGGCGGGCGTTCGCCACGTCCACGTAGGACTGCTCCACCCCGTCCGCGAGCAGCGTCCGGCCGGTGGGGCGGGCCGGGTCCACGACGATCTCCAGGACCTCGGCGCCGCTCTCCACCTTCGGCACGCTACCGGGCCGTGCAGATGTTAGGCGGGGCCCCCGCCTATACCGGAGGCGTTAAGCGGGGGCCCCTCCTTATGCTCAGCCGGCGGCCATGCCGGCGCCGGCCTCGTCGATCGCGGCGTCGACCCGGTGCGCCAGGTCCACGTCCGCCGCCGTGACGGCGTCGACCTGCTGGGTCCGGACGGTGAGCACCGCGTTGTCCGGGTCCGGCCGGCCGATCTGCGGGCCGCGCCCGCCGGCGGCCTTGAGCCGGTCCAGCCGGTCGAGCACCCGGTCCAGGTTGCCGCCGGGCAACTCGATGGTGCGCACCAGCGACCGCCGGTCACTGGACCAGTAGGGGAGCGAGGCCAGCGCGTCCCGCAACTCCGGCTCGGTCAGCGGCGCGGTGGCCGAGGACACGCCCACCAGCCCGCCGCCGTAGTCGGCCGGCGCGAGCAGGTCCCGCAACCCGTCCGGTACGCGCAGCGAGCCGACCAGTTCGGCGTCGGCGTCGGCCAGCGCGGCCAGGGTCGCCTCGGCCTGGTAGCGCGCCTGCTCCGGGGTGAGCCGGCTGCGCCGCCCGACCTCGGCCAGGAAGCCCGGCAGGTCCTGCCGCCGCTCGATGCCGTCCACCGGCACCACGTCGTGCAGCTTCACCGGCACCGCGTCGAGCAGCCGTTCCCGTTCGGTCTCGTCGAGTGCCCAGGCCAGGGCGAGCACGGTGGCCTCCGCGGCGACCTTCGCCTCGGCGAAGTCGACGCCGGCCCGCCGGCTCACCGCGTCCACGAGAGCCCGGTAACCCATCGGGGTGGCCGCGTCCGGCAGCGGGTCCGGCAGCGGGCGTGGGCGTTCCGCCACCCCGACCGGCGGCGGCGCGGGTCCGCCACGCGTGCTGTCCGGCTTGTGCCGGCCGGCCGGCGGCGGGCCGGACCGGTCGTGCCGGTCCAGCGAGGTGACCTGCTTGGACGCGCTCAGGCTGGCGCCGGTCCGGCTCGGCCGCAGCCCCTGTTCCCGGGCCTGGCGGGCGAGGGCCCGGCGGCGCTGGTTGTCGCCCTCCATCTGCTTGCGCATCTCCTCGCACCTCGTTCCTGGGTCGGTGACGCTTGCGCCGGAGGCGTTCCCGGCGCTGCCGGGAAGCTAACGGGCGCCCGCGGAGCGACCCGCTTCATTCGCTGCGGGTGAGGGGCGCTCACCCGGCGGGGCCGCAGGATCGCAGGGACCGGACAACTTCCGACGCACGCGGAAGGGCAGGTCGTCATGAAACGGATCGTGGAGATCGTCCCCGCCCGCCCCGGCTGGTACGCCCGCTGGCGTCTCGGCCCGGACGCCACCCGGTGCTACCCGGTGACGTTGTGGGCGTTGCTGGAGGAGAACGACGGCGGCGGGCGCGAGGTGGTCGGCGTCGACTGCGTCGGCCAGTGGCCCGGCGAGGACGACGACGCGGACGCGAACTTCGTCCGCTATCTGTTCCAGACGCCCGATTCCGGCGTGCCGGAGGACGCCGAGCCGGCGCCGGCGGGACGGGCCGGGTCGCGCCCGGCCGTGCCCGCCGCCTGAGCCATCCTCCCGGCCCCCGACCCCTGGTCCCAGGGTCGGGGGCCACCCCCGTCCCGGGATCCGGTCGCGGATTGCCTCAGCCCACCTCGCGGGCGTCGCCCGGCGCGGCACGGGGCGGCGTGGGCAGCAACTCGGCCAGACCGGTGCGGTCCAGCAGTTGCCGGACCCGCGGGGTCATGTCGATCAGGTGGACACCTCCGGTGCCGGACCGGTGGATCACCACCAACGCGCTCAGGCCGGACGAGTCGCACAGCGTCACCCCGGCGAAGTCGAGCCACAGCTCCTGGTGGCCGGCGCGGCGCAGCTCGGCGGCGGCGGCGACGAGTTCCGGGGCAGTGTCGAAGTCGAGCTCGCCGGCCAGCCGCAGCCGGGCGGATCCGGCATCGAGCCGATCCACCTCGATGGTCAACAGCGGGGAGAGCATGCGTCCATGTTCCCAGTCGACCGTGGTGCGGAAACCCCCGGGGTCACGCGGAGGCGGCCGAACCGGATGCGGAGCGGCCGTCGACCGGCGAGCGGTCCAGCAGACCGGTGACCCCGGTCATGTCGAGGATGGTCTCCAGGAAGCGCGGAACCGCCCGCAGCTCGATCGCGGTGCCGGCCTGCTGGCCCTCGCGCCAGGCGTGCACGATCACGGACAGGCCGGTGCTGTCGCAGAAGTTCAGGCCGCCGAAGTCGAACACGAGCGCCGCGGGGCGCTCGGCGAGCAGCCGGTCGACCTCGGCCCGCAGCGGCGCGGACGTGGCGTAGGCCAGGTCGCCGCCGACGCCGACCACCGGGGCGGCCGGGTCGGAGCGGTCCACGGAGATGGTCAGCGGTGCGGCTTCGGGCTTTCTCCGTTGGGATACCACCATCACGCCTTTCCGCAGGCTGCCGGTCGGGCAGGGACGACCGGATCGTAACAATGCCGGGCCCTGCCCGCGCGGCGCGTGCCGGGCGCCCACCGCTCGGCCGAGTGGCGGTACGGGTGGACCGGCGTAGGGTGGGGTGACGAGATGTGACCACAGGCGCCGCTCCGGCGCCTCGCGGATGTCGACGAGGAGAGTGGGGCTCAGCTGGTGACTGCTGCCGACGTCAGGGGTTCCGACCCGGGCGACGGACGGATCTCCACGCCGAGTGCCGCACGGGCTTCAGCGTGGCCGGCCGCCGTCTCGATGACGTCTGCCCTCCCGCCGCTGGCCCCCGACCACGAGGTCACCGCCGTCCCGGACTGGTCCGAGGTGGTCGAGCACTTCCGCGAGGGGCTCATCGTCTGCGACGCCGAGGGTGTGGTCCGTCACGTGAGCCCGGTCGCCGAGCGGCTCGTGCCCGAGGTGGTGGCCGGTGAGGTGCTCGCCGCCGCCGGCGTGGCGCCGCTGAGCGGCGACGGCCCGGCCGAGTTCACCCACCACCGGCGACGGCTGCGGGTGCGCCCGGTGCCGCTCTCCTTCGCCCGGCGCTGCTGGTACGTCGAGGACGTCACCGAGAGCGTGAGCCGGGCCGACGCGCTGCTCGCCGAGCGGGCCCGCTCGCTCTTCCTCGCCGTGGTCGGCGAGAAGCTCGGCAATCCGCTGCACCCCGACCGCGCCGCGGCCGCCGTGGCCCGCCTCGCCGTGCCCACGATCGCCGACGTGGCGGTGCTGGTGCTGGCGCCCCGCTCCGGCCGGGCCCGCTGGTGGCGGTCGACCCGCGTGGACGACGAGGCCCCCGCGGTGGACAGCGGCGTGCTGCCGGCCGCGGCGCTGCCCGCGGCGATCGAGGCCGGCCTCTCCGGCACCGAGCCGCACGCGTTGGACTGGCTGGTCGAGCAGGCCGCCGAGGCGGGCTGGCTGCCCGGTCTCGACGTGCCGGGCGCGACCGCCCGGGTGGTGCCGTTGCCCGGCCGTGAGGCCCCGGCCGGCGTGCTGCTGGTGGCCCGCCGTGCCGGCCGCTGGTACGACCAGGCCGACGTCGACCTGGTCCGCGCGTTCGCGGCCCGGGCCGGGGCGGCGTTGACCACCGCCATGCTCTACCGCGACCAGGCCGAGGTCGCCGACACGTTGCAGGCCAGCCTGCTGCCGGTGGAGCCGGCGGCGGCCTCGGGCGTGCAGTGGGGCACGGCCTACCGCCCGGCGCAGGCGGGGTTGCGCATCGGCGGCGACTTCTACGGTTCGCACCGGCTCGCCGACGGCGGTTCGGTCTTCTTCCTGGGCGACGTGTCCGGCAAGGGTGTGGAGGCGGCGGTCTTCACCGGCCAGCTCCGCCAGTGCCTGCACGCCCTGCACCGGGTCGAGAGCCAGCCGGGCCGGCTGTTGAAGCTGCTCAACGACGCCCTGCTGGAGACCACCCAGGCGCACGGGCAGGGCCGCTTCGCCACCATGGTGCTCGGCGTGACGCGTCCGCACCGCGACGGCGGCCTGACCCTGACCCTGGCCGGCGGCGGGCACCTGCCGCCGCTGGTGCTGCGCGAGTCCGGCGAGGTCGAGGTGGTGCCGTTGAGCGGCATGCTGATCGGCGTGGTGCCGGACCCGCGGATCGGCGAGACCACCGTGCACCTGGCGCCGGGGGAGACCTGCCTGCTCTACAGCGACGGGGTGACCGAGGCGCGCGGCGGGTGGCGCGGCGACGAGCAGTTCGGCGCCGACCGGCTGCTCAACGCGGTGACCGGCTGCCACCGGATGCCCGCGCCGGCGCTGGCCGAGCGGATCGAGCAGGTGACCTGCGACTGGCTCGCCCACGGCGACCACGACGACATCGCGGTGCTCGCGTTGCGGGCGACCGGCCCGGCCGGTCGGGCGACCCGTCACCTGCACGCGGTGCCGGAGCCGAGGAACGCCGACCGATCGAGGGAGCTGCCCGCGTGAGCGCGACGACCGTCGGGGCCGATCCGGCCCACGCCTTCCCCGGCTACCTGGAGTGCCTGGCCGAGGCCGACGAGCAGGCCGCGGTGGCGGTGGCCCGGGGGCTGCTGGAGGCCGGCGTGCCGGCCGAGCGGGTGCTGCTCGACCTGGTCGCCCCGGCCCAGGCCGAGGTGGGGGAGCGGTGGGCGCGCAACGAGTGGAGTGTGGCCCAGGAGCACGCCGCCACCCACATCAGCGAGCGGGTGGTGGCGGCGGTGGCCGCGTACGCCGATCCCCGCCCGACCCGCGGCCGGATCGTGATGGCCTGCATGGACGGTGAGTGGCACGCGCTGCCGGCCCGGCTGGTCGCCGAGGTGCTGCGGCTGCGCGGCTGGCAGGTCGTCTTCCTCGGCGCCAGCGTCCCGGCCGCGCACCTGGTGTCCTACCTGCACCGGTACGACGCCGACGCGGTGGCGCTGGCCTGCGCGCTGCCGATGCGGCTGCCGCACGCCCACCGCATGATCGAGGCGTGCCGCCGCTCCGACGTGCCGGTGGTGGTCGGCGGCCGGGGTTTCGGGGCGGACGGCCGTTGGGCCCGGGTGCTGGGCGTGCCGTGGGCGCCGGACGCGCCGGCCGCGGCCGACCTGGTCGCCGACGACCGGGCGTTGCGCGCGACGCCGCCCGCGCGACTGGACCACCTCGCCGACGACGAGTACGCCAGCCTGGTCAAGCGCCGTGGCGAGCTGATCGACAGCGCGCTGGCCGACCTGCGCGAGCGGGTGCCGGCGGTGGCCGACTACACCCCGGCGCAGCTCGACTCCACGGTCGGTGACCTCGGCTACATCGTCGACTTCCTGGCCGCCGCGCTCTACGTCGACGATCGGACGCTGTTCACCGAGTTCGTCGAGTGGCTGGTGGAGATCCTGGTCAGTCGCGGCGTGCCGGCGGGCGCGGTCGGCCTGACGCTCGACCACTATGGACAGGAGCTGCGCGACTTCCCCCGGGCGGCGGCCTTCCTCGACCGGGGCCGGGCCGTGGTCGGCGGGCTGTCGGCGGCGACCGCGGGCCGCTGACTCGCGGCCGGCCCGCCGGCCCCTATACTTGCTGCACTGCAAGGGTTCGCCTGCGGTGGGAGCGAGAGGGGCCACGGTGACGTTCACCGTCACGTACGCCCAGCGGGGCGAGGCCGGCGCCGGTCTCCGGCTCGCCGGTGAACTCGACCTGAGCACGGCCGGCGAGCTGAACGCGACGATCGACCGGCTGGTCGCCGAGGGCCGGCGGGAACTCCTGGTGGACCTCACCGAGCTGACGTTCTGCGACTCGACGGGCATCGCCGCCTTCGTCCGGGGGGACAACCTCGTCGCCGCCGACGGCGGCTGGCTGCGGCTGACCGGGGCGAGCGGCCGGGTGGCCCGGGTGCTCCAGGTGACCGGGCTGGCCGAGGTGCTCGCACACCGCCGCGACCCGACCGACCCGACCGCGTCGGCCTGCTCCTGATCGGATAGATTTCCCCGCCAGCGGCCGGCCGCGTGCCGGCGCCCTCCCCGAGACGAAGCAGGTGCCCCATGGGCCAGCCCCGACCCAACCCCGTACGCATCCTGGTGGTGGACGACGACCCGGGCGACGTCCTGATGATCGAGGAGGCGCTCGAGGAGTCGGACGTCGACAAGGTCATCGACGTGGTCGCGGACGGCGAGGAGGCGATGGAGTTCCTCCGCCGCGAGGGCCGGCACACCGAGGCGCAGCGGCCGGACGTCATCCTGCTCGACCTGAACATGCCCCGGATGGACGGGCGGCAGGTGCTCGGCGAGGTCAAGCGGGACGAGGACCTGCGGACCATCCCGATCGTGGTGCTGACCACCTCGAACGCCGACACGGACGTGGTCAGCAGCTACACGCTCCAGGCCAACGCCTACGTGACCAAGCCGATCGACTTGGACGACTTCAACGACGTGGTGCGCCGCATCGACGAGTTCTTCGGCCGGGTGGTCGTGCTGCCCAAGCACGCCTGACGGCCCGCCGGCCCGCCCCTGGCGGATGCTGAACATTTTTGCGTGAACGGCCGTCCCCGGCCCCGCCCGCCCCGCAGGATCGTCGGTGGGGGTACGTACGCGGCTGCCTGGGGGGCGACGATGAGGTTCTCGATGGTGGAGTCCGGTTACGACCGGCGTCAGGTGGATTCCTGCCTCGACGAGTTGGACCTCCAACTGGGCCGGCTGGCGGCGCGCGTGGAGGGCGCCGCGGGCTCGGGCCGGGAGTGGGACCAGATCCGGCTGGACGCCCGGCACCTCGGCGACTTCCTCAGGCGTCGCGCCGCGCCGGCCGAGGACGCGACCGCCGCCGCTCCGGGCGCCGCCGAGCGGGAGGCCGCCGCCCTGCTGGCCCGCGCGCGCGCCGAGCTGGAGGCCGCCCGGGACGAGGCCCGCCGGGTGCGCGAGGAGGCGTACGCCGAGGCGGTGCGGGCGCGTCGCGAGTTCGAGGCCGCGCTGCTGGCCCGGCGACGCCACGAGGCCCGCGTCGACGACATCCTCTCCGGCGTGCGGTGAAAGGAAGGGCCCCCGCTTAACGCTTTCGGTAGAGGCGGGGCCCCCGCCTAACAGGCGCAGGCGCAGGCGCAGGCGCCGTCAGGTCAGTGCCGCCACCACGCTGGTGGCCCGGTCCTCGTGCTTGGCGTAGGCGTCCGGGAACGCGGAGACCTGCACCGCCTGGGCGGCCCCGGTGACGCTCATGTCCTCCCAGCCGGGCACCTCGGCCAGCGCGGTGTAGAACGCCCGGGCCGCGTACGCGGGACGCATGAGCTGGGCGACCGTGCCCCAGCCGCTGCTCGGGCGCTGCTGGAACAGCCCGACCGAGTCGTGGTCGGAGCCGCTGCCCTGGTGCGGGTGGTCGAACGACTCCGGCAGCACGTCGCTGGCCAGGTTGTAGAGGTCGCTCTCCTGCATGGCGGTGGCCACCGCCACCACCAGCGCCCGGCGCGGCAGCTTCATGTCCCGCCCGACGTCGACGACGGCCTTCGCGTTGTCCATCTGCCGCTGGTCGAGTCCGGCGACGGGGCGCGGGTGCGTGGGGCGGACCGCCTTGCGCGGCGCCTTCTTCCGGGCCGGTACGGGGCTCGGCGTGGCGGACGGCGCCGGCGGCGTCGGTGCGGCGACCGGCGGCGCGACGCGGGTGAAGTCGCGGGAGGCCCGCTGTTCGACGGCGGCGCGGTCGGCGAGCGCCTCGCTGACCGTCAGGTCCGGCGGTGCGGCCTCGCCGACGCCGACCACGCCGACCAGGCCGAGGCAGCAGGTCACGCCGGTGGCGACCGCGATCCGGCCGGGGGTGGAGCGTCCCGGGCCGCGTCGGGGCGGCTCCGGGGCGCGATGCCGGCCCACCCTCCGTTCGGCCGATGTCGGGTCGATCGTTCGGCGAGCCGGGCGAGTCGCGGACAGGGGCTGGGGATCGGAGTGGTCGGGGTGCACTCGCCGAGGCTAGAGATCTTCCCGGCGCTTGCCATCGGGCTACTTGGTGGGGTGCGCCACACTTTGCCGGAATCCGCCCCCGCATTACCGTCGGTAGATCACGAACCGCACCAACCTCCGGTCTCCGGAAGATCCCGCATGTCGGTTTTGACGGCAGGAAAACGACATCCGCCGGTCTGCGACGCCGCCGCTCATGGCCTCCCCCGTTCGGCCGAGGGCACCCGGTTCACCTGGGTCTCCGCCACCCACCGGGTCGCCGAGGGCGCGAGGGGCCCGGCGTACCGGAATCGGCCGCCCGGAACGTCCGTCCGCTCGATACGATGCGGACGGTGACGGAGCAGATGGTCGACGAGCGGGCCGCCGGGGAACCCGCCGGCCGCCGGGGTCGGCGGGGGATCGTCGTCGTCACCTGTGCCGTGCTGCTCACCGCGCTCCTGCTCGGGCACCGGGCGGTGCCCAACGTGCAGGGCCTGGGCAGCCTGGTGGACAGCGTCACCCCGCTGCTCGGTCTCGGCGTACCCCTGCTCGGGCTGGCGGCGCTGCTGCGCCGCTCCCGCCGCGCGCTGCTCGCGGTGCTGCTGCCGGCGCTGGTCTGGGCCGGCCTCTTCGGCCGCGCCTGGCTGCCCCCGGCCGCCGGCGCCGACGGCACCGCCGTGCGGGTGGCCAGCCAGAACCTGCGCGCCGGAAACCCCGACCCGGCCGCCACCGTCGGCGCGCTGGCCGGCGACGCCCCGGACCTGATCGGGCTGCAGGAGGTCGACGACGACCAGCGGGTGGCGCCCGCGCTGGCCGGCCGCTACCCGCACCGGACGTCGGTCTCCACCGTCGCCCTGTGGAGTCGCTGGCCGATCCGCGAGGCGCACGGCGTGGACACCGGGCTGGGCTGGGACCGGGCCCTGCGCGCCGTGGTGGCCGCGCCACCGGGCGACCTGACCGTGTACGTCGTGCACCTCGGCTCAGCCCGGGCCGGTCACACCGCCACCCGGGACGAGACGGTGACGGCACTGGCCCGCACGGTGCGCGCCGACCCCGCCGAACGGCTGGTGGTGCTCGGCGACCTGAACACCGCCACCACCGACCGGGCCTTCACCCCGCTGACCCGGCTGCTCGGCGACGCCCAGGCCGAGGCCGGTCAGGGCTTCGGCTTCACCTGGCCGGCGCAGGTCCCGCTGACCCGCCCGGACCACGTCCTCTACCGGGGGCTCACCCCGACCACCGCCGGCGTGGTGCACACCCCGGACACCGACCACCGCGCGGTCACCGCCGGCTTCCGCTGGTGAGACGCGCGCTCAGTGCCGGCCGTTCTCGGCCGGGGTGACCGTGAGCCGGTGCCGGCTCGGGTCGCCGCTGGAGAACGGCCAGAGCCGATCGGCGTACGCCACCAGGTCGGACAACTGCTCGCGGGTGAGCCCGGCCGAGGAGATCTCGGCGTGCACGTCGGCCCGGTAGCGGCCGTCGTCGTCGCGGCCCAGCTTCGCCTCCGCGGTCACCTGCACGGTGTGCGCCTCGTCGGTGATCTCGCCGGCCGCCTCCACCGCGGCGTGGTGCAGGCACGAGGCGAACGCGGCGGCCAGGAGCTGCTCCGGCGTCAGTCCGGTGCAGTGCGGCGCCAGCGGGGACGCCAGGGCGGAGGAGAGACCGCCGTCGTCGGTGCGTACGTGACCACCCGCCGCGGTCGCCGTGGCCGACTCGGCCAGCCAGGAACTCGGATCCGGCATCGCGTGCCTCCCGTCACTCACCGGCAGGCGTTCCCGGCCCCCGAGCGGCGAAACCGCGGCCGGGCCGGCAGTACGTCAGCGGATCCCGCCGCTGGTGGCGGCGTCCACCGCCATCGCCTCGGTCTCCTCCGCGGCGGCCCGGTCGGTCCACGGCGACACCTCCCGCACCCGCTGCCGGGGCAGCAGCACGGTCATCGGCACGTAGATGCGCGCGTCCACCGCCTCGGCCAGCAGCAGCGCGGCCATCGGGCTGGTCGGCCGCGCGGCCGGATCGGCGTCGAGGCAGCGGTCGCACAGCTCCGCGACCTCCGGCGGCAGCCCGGGGACCTCCGGCAGCGGCTGCGGCGGCCGGCGGCGACGCGCGCCGAGGAGCTGGGTGGTGCTGCCGGCCTCGTACGGCAGCCGGCCGGTCAGGCAGTAGTAGAGCAGCACGCCGAGCGCGTACATGTCGGCGGCCGGGGTGGCCGGCTGCCGGTCGAGCTGCTCCGGCGCCAGGTAGGCCGGGGTGCCCACGACGATCCCCTCCGGCGTGTGGTCCGGCGCGCCGGCCGGGGTGGCGATGCCGAAGTCGAGCACCTTCACCCCGGACGGGGTGAGGATCACGTTCGCCGGTTTCACGTCCCGGTGCACGATGCCGTGCCCGTGCGCGGCGGCCAGCGCGGCGCACACCTCGGCGCAGACCCGCACCGCGATGCGCCAGTCCAGCGGACCGGCGCGCAGGTGCGCGGCGAGCGTCTCCCCCTCGGCCAGCTCCATCACGATGTACGGCACCGGCCGCCCGTCGGGCAGCGTGGCGGTGCCGAAGTCGTGCACGCTGGCGACGTTCGGATGCACCAGCCGGGCCGCCGAGCGGGCCTCGGCCTGGATCCGTTCCACCGAGCCGGCGTCGCCGTCGAGCCCGGGCGAGATCAGCTTGATGGCGACGGTCCGGTCCAGCACGCGGTCGTGCGCCCGCCAGACCTCCGACATGCCACCAAGGCCGGCTCGCTGTTCGAGCTCGTACCGCCCGCCCAGCGTCCTCATCGATGTCTCCTCGCCCTCATCCGGTGCCCCCGGGTTCCGCTACCCGGCCTCCGAGCTGTGCAAACCGCCGAAGGCGAGCCGGTGGGCGGGGTAGCTTCGCGAACGGAGGTGTCGACGCGGGGACGGAGGGTGAGCGGTGACGCTGGTGCGCGTGCGGTTCGTCGGCGGGCCGGCCGACGACCTCGTCCGGGAGCTGCCGGCCGAACCGGACGGCGCGCCACCGGCCCGCTGGATCATGCGCCACCCGGACCGGCCGGCCGACGGGGTGGCGGACCACCTCTACGAGCGCGGCGGGCGCGCCGGGGCGGACGGCTGGACCATGCGCTACGTGCGTACCGACCCGTTCGGCGCGAGCGAGTGACCCGGTTCAGGCCGGCCCGGCGCCGGTGGTGCCGAGGATGACCGAGGCGACCAGCTCCGGGTCGTCGTGCATCGGCACGTGCCCGCAGCCGGGCAGGTCCAGGTGCCGGGCGGTGGGCAGCCGGGTGCGGGCCAGCGCCGCCTGCCGGTAGGGCAGGATCCGGTCCCGGGTGCCCCACGCCACGGTCACCGGGACGGTGGGCGCGCCGGCGAACGCGTACCCCCGGCCGGCCCGGGCGACGGCGCGGAACGCGCGCGCCTCGCGCAGCGCGCGGGCGTCGGCGAGCGCCACGTCGAGCGCCATCCGGTTGGGCCGGGCCAGCAGCATGCCCATCGCCAGCGCGCGCAGCGCCGGCGCGGCGAACAGGTGCCGCAGCACCGGCTCGGGCAGCCGGGCCGCGTTGCGGTGCAGCGTGAGCACGGTGAGCGCCCAGCGCAGCTCCCGCGCGGTGCAGAAGCCGGCCGGCGACAGCGCGGTGGCCGAGGCGACCGCGCCGGCGGCGGCCAGCTCCAGCGCGATGGCCCCGCCGAGGCTGTTGCCGGCCACGTGCGGGCGTTCCAGCCCGAGCGCGGCGAACAGCTCGACGATGCCGGTCACCAGCGCGGGCATGTCGGCGGGCAGGCCGGCGGCGGGCACCGGCGAGCGGCCGAAGCCGGGCAGGTCGACGGCGATCACGTCGTGCGTCTCGGCGAGCCGGTCCAGCACCGGCAGCCAGGCGCCCCAGTGGTGGCCGATGCCGTGCAGCAGCACCAGCGTCGGCCCGGCGCCGCGCCGCTCGAAGACCACCTCCACTCCGGCGGTCACGGCCGGGCCTCCGGCGTGCTCACCCCGAAGCCCCGGCCCAGCGCCCGCGCCTGTTCCTCGATCAGCGGTACGGTGACCCGGGCGGTCCGCCCGACCAGCCGGTCGGCCAGCGGGCTGACCAGCACCGACCGCACCGCCTGCACGGCGCCCACGGCGCGTGGCACGTAGACGCGGCGGCGTCGTCGCTCGATCGCCCGGACGAACGCCTCGGCGCACTCGGTGACCGTGGTGGTGCGCCGCATCGGCCAGGGCAGCCGGGCCAGCGCCGACTCGAACGCCGGCAGGTCGGCCCGGGCCTCCCGGACCAGGTCGGTGTCCACCCAGGACGGGTGCGCGGTGCCCACCGCCACGCCGCGGTGCGCCAGCTCCAGCCGGATCGCGGTGCCGAAGTGCTCGACGCCGGCCTTGGAGGCGCAGTAGGCGGCCATTCCGGGCAGCGCGGCGAACGCGGCGGCCGAGGAGACGATCAGCAGGTAGCCGCCCCGGTCGATCAGCGCCGGCACGGTCGCCGCGGCCGTGCGCATCACCCCGACCAGGTTGACCTCGACGGTGCGGACCAGCGCCTCGACGTCACCGACGGCGATGGTGCCCCGGTTGGCGACCCCGGCGTTGGCCACCACCGCGTCGATCCCGCCGAGCGCGGCGAGGGTGCCGTCGACCGCCGCGCCCAGCGCGGACTGGTCGGTGACGTCGGCGGCGAACCAGACGTGCCCGGGACCCAGCTCGGCGGCGAGCGCGGCGAGCCGGTCGGGTTCCAGCCCGACGAGCGCCAGCCGCGCGCCCCGGGCCGCGGCGAGCCTGGCGGTGTGCGCGCCGATGCCCCGGGCCGCGCCGGTCACCAGCACCACCTTGCCGGCCAGCGGGCCGGCGGGACGACCGTCGATGGACATGCCGGCAAGTTACCACCGGGTAGCCGGCCGGGAAAGCCCCGGTACGCGCCGCCGCGACCGGCCACAGCTGGTACACAGGATCGGGACAGCAGCGGTTCAGCGGGCGCGTCCACGATGGGGAGCATGGTCATGAACGGGCAGGCCGCGCAGGGCCGGATCGAGTTGCGCCGACCGGACGGCGAACCGGTGCGGGTGCTGGTGGTCGACGACGAGCCGACCCTCACCGACCTGCTGTCGATGGCCCTGCGCTACGAGGGCTGGCAGGTGACCACCGCCGGCAACGGGATGGCCGCGATCAGCGCGGCCCGGCAGTTCCGGCCGGACGCGGTGGTGCTCGACGTGATGCTGCCCGACCTGGACGGCTTCCAGGTGCTGCGCCGCCTGCGCGAGCAGTCGCCCAGCGTGCCGGTGCTCTTCCTGACCGCCCGTGACGCGGTGGAGGAGCGCATCGCCGGGCTGACCGTCGGCGGCGACGACTACGTGACCAAGCCGTTCAGCCTGGAGGAGGTCATCGCCCGGCTGCGCGCCCTGCTGCGCCGCTCCGGTTTCGCGGTGGCCGCCCGGGAGGAGGCGGTCCTCACCGTCGGCGACCTCAGCCTCGACGAGGACAGCCACGAGGTCCGCCGCGGCGACGACCTGATCACGCTCACCGCCACCGAGTTCGAGCTGCTGCGCTACCTGATGCGCAACCCGCGCCGGGTGCTCAGCAAGGCGCAGATCCTGGACCGGGTCTGGAACTACGACTTCGGCGGCCAGGCCAACGTGGTCGAGCTGTACATCTCGTACCTGCGCAAGAAGATCGACGCCGGCCGGGCCCCCATGATCCACACGCTGCGCGGGGCGGGTTATGTCCTCAAGCCCGCCCAGTGACGCACGCGGGCGGCTGCGGCGCCGGCTGGCCGGCTGGTCGCTGCGCCGCCGCCTGGTGCTCTCCGTGGTGGCGCTGCTGGCGCTGGTCAGCCTGGGGGTCGGCGGGGTGACCACGGTCGCCCTGCGGCACTTCCTGATCGGTCGGATCGACGACCAGCTCACCGGCGGTGAGTCGCGCCGGCACGTGCGGCAGCCCTCACCCTTCGACCTGCCGGAGCCTCGGCCGGACAGCTTCCGCCCGGGGTTCCCGCCCGGCTACCCGGCCGAGTCGGTGGCGGCGCGGGTGCTCGACGGGAAGGTCGACGTGGCGTTCCGGCAGACGTCCGCGCAGCCGGCCGCGGTGCCGGTGGACGAGGTCGCCGCGCTGGCCCGGCTCCGCGCCGGCGACGCGCCGCGCACCGTCGCGCTCGACGGGCGCGGTGACTACCGGGCCGCGGCCCGCCAGATGCCCGACGGCGACGTCCTCGTCTTCGCCATCCCGCTGTCCGAGGTCGACGAGACCGTCATGTGGATGGTGGTGGCCCAGGCCGGGGTGATCGGCGCCGGCCTGGTCGTCGCCGGCGGCCTCGGCGCGCTGATCGTGCGCCGCACGCTGCGCCCGCTCAACCGGGTCGCCGCCACCGCCGCCCGGGTCACCGAGCTGCCGCTGGACCGGGGCGAGGTGGCCCTGTCCGTCCGCGTACCGGCCGCCGACACCGACCCCCGCACCGAGGTCGGCCAGGTCGGCGGCGCGCTCAACCGGATGCTCGGCCACGTCGCCGCCGCGCTCGCCGCGCGGCAGGCCAGCGAGACCCGGGTACGCCAGTTCGTCGCCGACGCCAGCCACGAGCTGCGGACGCCGCTGGCCGCCATCCGCGGCTACGCCGAGGTGGCCCGCCGCGGCCGGCAGGAGGTGCCGCCCGACGTGGCCCACGCGCTGCGCCGGGTCGAGTCGGAGAGCACCCGGATGACCAGCCTCGTCGACGACCTGCTGCTGCTCGCCCGGCTCGACTCCGGCCGCCCGCTCGCCGCCGAGCCGGTCGACCTCACCGCGATGGCGGTGAACGCGGTCAGCGACGCGCACGTGGCCGGCCCGGAGCACCGCTGGCGGCTCGACCTGCCGGACGAGCCGCTCGCCGTCACCGGCGACGCGCACCGGCTGCACCAGGTGCTGGCGAACCTGCTCGCCAACGCCCGCGTGCACACCCCACCCGGCACCGCGGTGACCACCCGGCTGGCGGCGGCGCCGGGCGGGGTCGAACTCCGGGTCGCCGACGACGGGCCGGGCATCCCGGCGGACCTGCAACCGGAGGTGTTCGAGCGGTTCGCCCGGGGCGACAGCTCCCGCTCCCGGGCGCACGGCAGCACCGGCCTGGGCCTGGCCATCGTGGCCGCCGTGGTGGAGGCGCACCACGGCCGCGTCGAGGTGGCCAGCCGCCCCGGTCACACCGCGTTCACCGTGTGGCTGCCGGGATCCACAGCGCAGGCATAGCCGGTTCACGGGGGTGCGCCAGCGGGCCTGGTGAGGCTGGCCGGCATGGACAGAACCGAGAGCCTGCTGACCGGCCGGCCCGCGCCCGCGACCGCCAACCGGCCCGCGCCCGCGACCGCCAACCGGCCCGCGCCCGCGACCGCCGGCCCGCCCCCGACCGCCGCAGCCGCCGGCCCGCCCGCCACCGCCGTCGGTCCGCCCGGGCCGGCCGCCGCGCCCGTACCCGAGCCGACGCCGACCCCGGCGGACCCGCGCTGGGCCCGCCCGGCCCTGCTCGGCCTGCTCGCGGCCACCGGCCTGCTCTACCTGTGGGGCCTGGGCGCGTCCGGCTGGGGCAACGCGTTCTACGCGGCGGCCGCCCAGGCCGGCTCGGAGAGCTGGACCGCGTTGTTCTACGGCTCCTCGGACGCGGCCAACTCGATCACCGTGGACAAGACGCCGGCCTCGCTCTGGCTGATGGCGCTCTCGGTACGTGTATTCGGGCTGAACAGTTGGTCGATCCTGGTGCCGCAGGCGCTGCTCGGCGTCGCCTCGGTCGGCGTGCTGTACGCGGCGGTCCGCCGCTGGCACGGCCCGGCGGCCGGCCTGCTCGCCGGCGCGGTCCTCGCGTCGACCCCGGTGGCCACGCTGATGTTCCGGTTCGACAACCCGGACGCGCTGCTGGTGTTCCTGCTGGTGGCCGCCGCGTACGCCACGGTGCGGGCGGTGGAGAGCACGAGCACCCGGTGGCTCGCGCTGGCCGGCGTGCTGGTCGGCTTCGGCTTCCTCACCAAGATGCTCCAGGCGTTCCTGGTGCTCCCGGTGTTCGCCGGCGTCTACCTGCTGGCCGCGCCGACCGGCCTCGGGCGGCGGATCCGCCAGCTCCTGCTGGCCGGGGCGGCCGTGCTGGTCTCCGCCGGCTGGTGGGTGGCGATCGTGGAGCTGGTGCCGGCGAGCGCCCGCCCGTACATCGGCGGCTCGCAGGGCAACAGCATCCTGGAGCTGACCCTGGGCTACAACGGCCTGGGCCGGATCACCGGCGACGAGGTGGGCAGCGTCGGGCCGGGCGCCGGCGCCGGTGGGCCGTTCTCCGGGCAGGCCGGCCTGCTGCGGATGTTCGACACCGAGGTCGGCGGGCAGATCTCCTGGCTGCTGCCGGCCGCGTTGATCCTGCTGGTGGCCGGACTGTGGCTGGTCGGGCGGGCGCCACGGACCGACCGGAGAAGGGCCGGCCTGCTGCTCTGGGGCGGCTGGCTGCTGGTCACCGGGCTGATCTTCAGCTTCATGTCCGGCATCTTCCACGCCTACTACACCGTCGCCCTGGCTCCGGCCGTCGGCGCGCTGGTCGGCATCGGCGGCACCGGTCTCCACCGGGCCCGCACCGCACCCGGCCGCCGGCGCGGCTACGCCGCCACGCTGGTCCTGGCCGGCACGCTCGCGGTGACCGCCTGGTGGTCGTGGCGCCTGCTCGGCCGCAGCCCCGACTGGCAGCCCTGGCTGCGCCCCACCGTGCTCACCGCCGGCCTGACCGCCGCCGCCCTCCTCGCCCTCGTCGACGCCCCGGTGACCAAGGGGTTCGTGTCGCGCCGGACGGCCCGCGGTGACGCGAACTCCTTGATCGACCCGTCACCGGGCCCGAGGTGGGCGCGGTGGGCGGCGGTGGGGGTGTTGGCGCTGGGCGTCGTCGCGGGGTTGGGCGGGCCGGCGGCGTACGCGGTGCAGACCGCGGCCACCCCGCACACCGGCTCGATCCCGAGCGCCGGCCCGTACGTGGCGGGCGGCTTCGGCCCGGGTGGCCGGGGCGGCTTCCCGGGCGGGCGGATGCCGGGCGGCGGGGAGTTCCCCGGCGGGGCGTTCCCGGGTTTCCCGGGCGGCGGCACCGGCCGGAACGGCGCGTTTCCCGGCTTCCCGGGCGGCGGCCAGCCACCGGGCGCTCCCGGCGGGACCGGCCAGGACGGCGGGACCGGCACCGGGACCGGTCAGGACGGCGGGACCGGCACCGGCGGCGGCCGGGACGGCGGGACCGGGCGGGGGCAGCGCGGCGGTGGGATGGGCGGGCTGCTCGACGCCCGCGAGCCGAGCGCGGAGATGACCGCGCTGCTGACGGCCGACGCCGGGGACTACACCTGGGTCGCGGCCACGGTGGGCTCGAACAACGCCTCCGGATACCAGCTCGCCACCGGTGCGCCGGTGATGCCGGTCGGCGGCTTCAACGGCAGCGACCCGTCGCCGACGCTGGCGCAGTTCCAGCGGTACGTGGCCGACGGGCGGATCCACTGGTTCCTCGGCGGCGGCGGGTTCCGCGCCAACGGCGGCAGCAGCGCCTCCGCCGAGATCAGCACGTGGGTCGCCGAGAACTTCACCCCGCGAACCGTCGACGGGGTGAGCGTGTACGACCTGAGCAGCGGAAAGCAGGGCTGAGCGATGATCCTCATGCCCGAGCCGAGGGCCGCCGTGCAGGCCCGGCCCGCCGCCGGCACGCCGGTGCTGGACGTGGTGGTGCCGGTCTACAACGAGGAGGCCGACCTCGGCCCCTGCGTCCGGCGGCTGCACGCGTACCTGGGCGCGCAGTTCCCGTACCCGTTCCGGATCACGGTGACCGACAACGCCAGCACCGACGGCACCCGGGC
Source organism: Micromonospora ferruginea (assembly GCF_013694245.2). NCBI lineage: Bacteria > Bacillati > Actinomycetota > Actinomycetes > Micromonosporales > Micromonosporaceae > Micromonospora > Micromonospora robiginosa. The sequence goes on along the minus strand of NZ_CP059322.2, from coordinate 2,750,344 downwards.
GGTGGCCGAGGCGCTCGCCGCCGACCTGCCCGAGGTGGAGCTGGTGCACCTGGCGGAGAAGGGGCGCGGCCGGGCGCTGCGGGCCGCCTGGTCCGCCTCGCCGGCGCCGGTGCTCGCGTACCTCGACGTGGACCTCTCGACCGACCTGGCGGCGCTGCCGCCGCTTGTCGCGCCGCTGCTGTCCGGCCACTCCGACCTGGCCATCGGCACCCGGCTGGCACGCACCAGCCGGGTGGTCCGGGGCGCCAAGCGGGAGGTGATCTCCCGGGGCTACAACCTGCTGCTGCGCGGCACGCTCGCGGCGCGTTTCTCGGACGCGCAGTGCGGGTTCAAGGCGATCCGCGCCGACGTGGCGGCCGAACTGCTGCCGCTGGTCCAGGACACCGGCTGGTTCTTCGACACCGAGCTGCTGGTCCTGGCCCAGCGGGCCGGGCTGCGGATCCACGAGGTGCCGGTGGACTGGGTGGACGACCCGGACAGCCGGGTCGACATCGTCGCCACCGCGCTGGCCGACCTGCGCGGCATCGGGCGGCTGGGCCGGGCGCTGGTCACCGGGGCGCTGCCGCTGGCCCGGCTGCGCGCCCAGCTCGGCCGGGGGCCGCTGCCGGCGCCGCCGGCGCAGGTGCCCCGCGGGCTGCCCGGCCAGCTCGCCCGCTTCGCCGCGGTGGGGGTGGCCAGCACGCTCGCGTACCTGCTGCTGTTCCTGGTGGCCCGCGGCCCGCTCGGCGCGCAACCGGCGAACCTGCTGGCGCTGCTGCTGACCGCGGTGGCGAACACGGCGGCCAACCGGCGGCTGACCTTCGGTGTCACCGGTCGCCGCCACGCCGGCCGGCACCACGTCCAGGGGTTGCTCGCGTTCGCCCTGGGTCTGGCGCTGACCAGCGGCTCACTGGCGATCCTGCACGCGCTCACGACCCCGCCGCGCGTCGCCGAGCTGGCCGTCCTGGTGGCGGCCAACCTCGCCGCCACCGCGCTGCGCTTCCTGCTGCTGCGCCTGGCCATGCACCACCGCCCCTGACGTGCCCTCGTCGATCATGAGGTTGGCGGTCGCGACACGCCACGACGCCGACCGCCAACTTCATGATCGACGGTGAGGTGGCAGGGTGGTGGGGTGTACCGGGAATGGGAGGCGGTGGGGGTCGGCGGGGCGGTGCGCTGGGTGAGCGTCTCGTCCGCCGGCGGGGCGGTGCGGGTGCTGCCGGACGGGTGCCTGGACCTGCTCTGGTCCAGCCGGGCCGGCCTGCTGGTCGCCGGGCCGGACCGCACCGCGCAGGTCGGGCGGTCGGTGCCGGGGGAGCGGTGGATCGGGCTCCGGCTGCCGCCGGGCGTCGGGCCGGCCGTGTTCGGGGTGCCCGCCGAGGAGGTGCGCGACCGGCGGGTCCCGCTGGTCGACCTGTGGGGTCGCCCCGCTGCCGAGCTGGCCGAGCGGGTCGAGGCGGCGGCCGACCCGACCGTTGCGGGCTGGTCGGCGGCGGGCGGCGCGATCCTGGAGGAGGTGGCGCGGGCGCGGCTGCGGGCCGCCGGCGGGCCCGACCCGCTGGGCGCGCGGGTGGCCGCCCGGCTCGCCGCCGGGGCGACGGTCGCCGCGACCGCCGCCGAGGTCGGCCTCGGCGCGCGGGCCCTGCACCGGCGCAGCCGGCTCCTGTTCGGGTACGGCCCGAAGACGCTCGCCCGCATCCTGCGCATGCGCCGCGCGCTCGACCTGGCCCGGGGCGGTGCGCCGCTCGCCGAGGTTGCGGCGCTCACCGGGTACGCCGATCAGGCCCACCTGACCCGCGACGTGCGCGAGCTGGCCGGGGTGCCGCCGACCCGGCTGCTCGCCCCGTCCGAGGGCTGACGGGTTTCCGCTCAGAGCGGCGCGAACAGGTCCACGCCGTTGCCGTCCGGGTCGTGCACGACCGCGTACCGCTGGCCCCAGAAGGCGTCCCACGGTGGCAGTTCCCCGTGGTGACCGGCTGCGGTCAGCTCCGCGTACCAGCGGTCCACCTCGGCCGGGTCGGCGCAGCGGAAGGCGAGGCTCATCCGCGAGTTGCCGCCGCTCGGGTCGAAGCGCGGGTGGAAGCTGCGGACCGTCTCGACGGTGTCCCAGGCCAGCCGTACGCCGCCGGGCAGGGTGACCTCCACGTGCGGTTCCGACTCCGCGCCGGCCGGGATGGGCAGCCCCAGCCGGCGGTAGAAGTCGAGGGTGCGGGCCATGTCGGTGACGACGCTGCCGACGAGATCGAACTGTGGTGTCATGCCCGCCACGCTAGGCGCGCCCGGGCCGGCCCGTCTTGAACGGATCGGACGGACAGAGGTGGGCGGTGTGTCCGCGCGTGTCCGATCGACAGCGTACGGTAGGGGACGAGTCCGGCTTCGAGCAATAAAGCTCGCATACCGGGCCGCGTACCGATGACCGGCGAAGGAAGGAACGAGCCGTGACGCACCTGGCCTACCTGGACGCGGGATCCGGCAGTCTCATCGTGCAGGCGGTGGTCGGCGGGGTGGCCGGGGTGGCGGTGGCCGCCAAGCTCTACTGGCGCCGACTGGTGAGCCGGTTCCGTCGCCAGCCCACCGACCAGGGCTGACGGCGTGACGGTCCCCGACACCGGCGTCCGCGTCGAACCCGGCTCCTTCCGCGACCCCGGCAACCGGGTCTACCACCGAGGCACGGAGGTGCTGCGCGGGCTCGACGAACGGTCCGCCCGCGACTGGCGGGCACTGGCCGCCAGCGACCTCTTCCGCGACCTCACCGCCGCCGGCCACCTGGTCGGCACCGAGGAGCTGACGCCCACCCCGGTCGACACGCCCTGGGCCGCGGTGCTGCGACACGATCGCATCCCGTTCGTCTCGCACCCCTACGAGTGGTCCGCCGCGATGCTGCGCGACGCGGCGCTGCTGCACCTGGACGTGCTGCGCGCGGCGCTGGCCGCCGGCTTCACCACCAAGGACGGCTCCGCCTACAACGTGCAGTGGCAGGGCGCCCGGCCGGTGTTCATCGACGTCGGCTCGTTCGAGGCGCTGCGCGACGGCGAACCCTGGGCCGGCTACCGGCAGTTCTGCCAGACGCTGCTCTACCCGCTGCTGATCCAGGCCCACCTCGGGCTGGACTTCCAGCCGTTCCTGCGGGCCCGGATCGACGGCGTCGAGGCGGACCAGATGCGGCGGCTGTTCGCCGGCACCCGCCGCTGGCGCGCCGGGGTGCCCACCCACGTGCACCTGCACGGCGCCATGCAGGCCCGCAACTCCGGCGCCAGCACCAGCGACGTCCGCGCCCAGCTCCGCGCCGCCGGGTTCACCCGCGAGCTGGCGCTGGCCACCGTGCGCGGGCTGACCAGGCTGGTCCGCCGCCTCGACCACCGCCCCGGCGACAGCCACTGGTCGGACTACCAGCGCACCTGCGCCTACTCGGTGCCGGACCGGCAGGCCAAGGAGGCGTTCGTCGACCGCGCGGTGGCCGCCGTCGGCCCCGGATCGGCGCTGGACCTGGGCGCCAACGACGGCCGGTACGCCCGCATCGCGGCCCGGCACGCCGGGTACGTGATCGCCGTCGAGCAGGACCCGGCCGTGGTCGACGCGCTCTACCGCGCGCTGCGCGACGAGGGGGAGCGGCGGATCCTGCCGCTGGTGATGGACCTGGCCGACCCGTCACCCGGCGGGGGCTGGCGGGGCGTCGAGCGGGCCGCGTTCGTCGACCGGGCGCGCGCCGACGTGGTGCTCGCCCTCGCCGTGGTGCACCACCTGGCGATCGGCCGCAACGTGCCGCTGCCGGAGGTGCTCGACCAGCTCGTCGCGCTCACCGAGACCGGCGGCAGCCTGGTGGTGGAGTTCGTCCACCCGGACGACCCGATGGCCCGCCGGTTGCTGGCCAACAAACCCGACGGCCTCTTCCCCGACTACCGGCGGGACGCGTTCGAGGCCCTGCTGTCCCGCCGCGGCCGGGTGGCGGCCCGCACCGAGCTGCCGTCCGGCACCCGCACGCTCTACCAGGTGGTGGTGGGTGGCTGAGGACACCCTCGCCCCACCACGGGAACGCCCGGCCGGCACCGACGCGCCCCGGCGGCGCGGCCCCTGGCGGGCCGAGGCGGCGCGGCTGGCCGAGGTGGTGGCGCTGGTCGGCCTGGTGGTCACCCAGCCGCTGCTCGACGTGCTCGGCCGCAGCCCCGACTTCTTCCTGTTCCACCGGGCCACCCGGGGCGACGTGCTGCTCCTGGTCGCCCTGATCGCGCTGGCGCCCACGCTGCCGTTCGCGGCGCTCGGCGCGCTGGCCCTGCCCGGCGGCCGGGTCACCCGCGCCGCCGTGCACACCGTGCTGGTCGGGCTGCTGCTCGCCGCGCTCGCGGTCCAGGTCGGCCGGCACCTCACGCCGCTGCGGGGCGTACCGCTGCTGCTGGTGGCCGGCGTGGCGGGCGCCGCCGCGGCGGCCGCGCACCGGCGGTGGCGGGCGCTGCGCCGGGTGCTGCGGGTCGCCGCGGTCGGCCCGGCGGTGTTCGTCGGGCTGTTCCTGTTCGCGTCGCCGGCCTCGGCGGTGGTGCTGCCCCGCGGCGACGGCGGCGCGGCCGGGGTGGCCGGGGCGGGCGCCCACCCGCCGGTGGTCATGATCGTGCTGGACGAGCTGCCGCTGGTGTCCCTGCTCGGTCCGGACGGGCGGATCGACGCCACCCGGTATCCGAACTTCGCCGCGCTGGCCGGCGGCTCGACCTGGTACCGCAACGCCACCGGCGTCAGCGGCTGGACGCCCTACGCGCTGCCGGCCATGCTCAGTGGCCGCTACCCGGAACGGGCCGTCGCGCCGCACTACTCGCAGTACCCGGACAACCTGTTCACCGCGCTCGGCGGCCTCTACCAGATCAAGGCCGAGGAGAGCATCACCCGGCTCTGCCCGCCCAGCCGCTGCGAGCAGGCGGCCAGCCCGCAGCAGGGGATCGGGGTGCTGGCCCGGGAGAGCGGCAAGCTGCTGCGCCAGCTCACCGCGCCGGTGGACAGCCGGGTCGACCCGGAGGACTCCTACCGCGAGCAGACCGCCGCCGAGGCCGGGGTGGACGCCGCCGAGCCGGTGCCCGACGACCCCAAGTTCCGCTGGGACACCCTCGACGACAACCAGCCGGCCCGGTTCACCTCGTTCCTCGCCGGGCTGCGCCCCGCCGCCCGGCCCACGCTGCACTTCCTGCACCTGCTGATGCCGCACTCGCCGTGGGCGTACCTGCCGTCCGGGGCGCACTACGACGCGCCCGAGGACCTGCCCAACGACGGCGCCGGCTGGGTGGACCTGGCCCGTGCCCGGCACCTGGCCCAGCTCGGCTACACCGACCGGCTGATCGGCGAGACGCTGCGTACGCTGCGGGCCACCGGCCTCTACGACAAGGCGTTGGTGCTGGTCACCGCCGACCACGGGGTGAGCTTCCGCCAGGACTGGCAGGGGCGGGGGATGGGCGCCATCGAGCACGCCGCCGACCAGGTGGCCTGGGTGCCGATGTTCGTCAAGGAACCCGGCCAACGCGCCGGCCGGGTGGACGACCGCAACTGGGAGCACGTCGACCTGCTGCCCACGATCGCCGACGAGACGCACGTGCGGGTGCCGTGGCGGATGGACGGCGTCTCGGCGAAGACCGCCCCCCGTGGGCGCGCCGACAAGCGCTTCTACGACCGGCCCGGGCAACCGGTGACGATCACCGGTGGGGTGCCCGCGCCGGTCCCGCTGCCCGCCGTCGACCCACTGGTCGGCACCCGGGTCGGCGCGACGCCGACCGGCGGCACCGCCACCGTGGCGAACCGGGCCGCGTTCGACGCGGTCGACCCTCGACGAGGGCTGCCGGCGCTGGTCTGGGGCACCGTGCCCGACACGGTGCCGGACGGCGCCCGGCTCGCCGTCGCGGTCAACGGCACGGTCGGCGCGGTGGTGCCGGTGGTGCCCCGGGACGTCGGCGGACGACGGTTCGCCGCGTTCCTCCCCGACGACCGGCTCTTCGCCGCCGGCGCCAACCGACTCGACCTCTACCGGGTCGAGGCGAACGGGACGCTGCGCCGGCTCACCCTGTCCTGATCCACGCTCACCGCCGGTTTCCGACCCAGCAAGTCGGGAATGAGGTGACGCATACCTCACCCCCAAACCATGCCGAGCATTGTCCACCGCACCGTGATTACGGTAGAAGCGAAGGCAATTCAACGAAGATCTTGCCGGCGAAGCGAGGAACAGATGACGGAAGTCAAGCTCGACCACCCCGGTGGGCAGCTGTCGATGCCGGTGCAGTCCGCGGTCGAGGGGCCCGCCGGGATCGGCGTGAGCAAGCTGCTCAAGGAAACCGGGATGACCACGTACGACCCCGGTTTCGTCAACACCGCGTCCTGCTCGTCCGCGATCACCTACATCGACGGTGACGCGGGCATCCTGCGGTACCGCGGCTACCCCATCGACCAGTTGGCCGAGAAGTCCTCCTTCCTGGAGGTCTCCTACCTGCTGATCTACGGCGAGCTGCCGAGCCAGACCCAGCTCACCGAGTTCAGCGAGCGGATCCGGCGGCACTCGCTGCTGCACGAGGAGATGCGCCGCTTCTTCGACGGCTTCCCCCGCGAGGCGCACCCGATGGCCGTGCTCTCCTCGGCCGTCAGCGCGATCTCGACCTTCTACCAGGACAGCCTGGACCCGTTCGACTCCGAGCACGTGGAGATGTCCACGGTGCGGCTGATGGCGAAGGTCCCCACCATCGCCTCGTACGCCTACAAGAAGTCGATCGGCCAGCCGCTGCTCTACCCGGACAACTCGCTCGGCTACGTCGAGAACTTCCTGCGGATGACCTTCGGCGTGCCCGCCGAGCAGTACGAGGTCGACCCGGTCGTCGCCCGGGTGCTGGACATGCTGTTCATCCTGCACGCCGACCACGAGCAGAACTGCTCCACCTCGACCGTGCGCCTGGTCGGCTCCAGCAACGCCAACCTCTTCGCCTCGGTCTCGGCCGGCGTGAACGCGCTGTTCGGCCCGCTGCACGGCGGCGCCAACCAGGCCGTGCTGGAGATGCTCCAGAAGATCCAGGCCGACGGCGGCGACGTCCGCACCTTCGTGCAGAAGGTGAAGGACAAGCAGGACGGCGTGAAGCTGATGGGCTTCGGTCACCGGGTCTACAAGAACTACGACCCGCGCGCCGCGATCGTGAAGAAGGCCGCCCAGGACGTGCTCGGCCGGATGGCCAAGCCGGACCCGCTGCTGGACCTGGCGATGCAGCTCGAGGAGATCGCGCTGGCCGACGACTTCTTCGTCTCCCGGCGGCTCTACCCGAACGTGGACTTCTACACCGGCCTGATCTACAAGGCCATGGGCTTCCCGACCAAGATGTTCACGGTGCTGTTCGCGCTGGGCCGGCTGCCCGGCTGGATCGCCCAGTGGCGCGAGATGATCAACGACCCGGAGACGAAGATCGGCCGCCCGCGGCAGATCTACACCGGCGCCCCCGAGCGCGACTACGTCCCCGCCGCCAACCGCTGAGGGCGTAAGGAGGGGCCCCCGCTTAACGCTTTTGGTATAGGCGGGGCCCCTTCTTAACGCCACCGACGAGTGAGGCCGCCGACCCGCGTGAGGTCGGCGGCCTTTCGCGTGCTCCGGGCGAGGGGTGTTAAGCGGGGCCCCCGCCTCTACCAAAAGCGTTAAGCGGGGCCCCCGCCTTTCACCTCAGGCCGGCGGCGGTGAGGAGGTTGCCGGTGGGGACGGTGGGGCGGGTGAGGCCGGCGGCCATCCGCTGCTCGGTGCGGGCGGCGGTGAACGCCGGGTCGCCGGCGATGGCGGCGGCGTACGCGGCGGCGGTGCGGGACGCGATGGCCGACCAGCCGTACTTGTCGTGCACCAGGGCGCGGGCCCGGCGGGCCAGCGCGCGGGCCCGGTCGGTGTCGGCGAGCAGCGCGTGCACCGCTTCGGCGAGCCCGTCCGGGTCGTGCGGCGCGAACGTCGTGCCGGTGACACCCGGCTCGACGATCTCGGCCAGCCCGCCGGTACGCGACACGGCCAGCGGCGCGCCCGCGGCGGCCCCCTCCAGCGCGACCATGCCGAACGGCTCGTAGATGCTGGGCACCACGAAGCAGTCCGAGGCGGCCATCACGGCGGGCAGGTCGGTGCCGCCGAGGAAGCCGGGCATGCTGACCGTGTCGTCCAGCCCGAGCCGGCGCACCTCGGCCTCCAGCTCCGCCTTGTACGGCCCGTCGCCGACGATCACCGCGCGCAGCCCGGGGTGCCGCTCCCGCAGCCCGGGCAGCCCGGCCAGCAGGTGCTGCACGCCCTTCTCGTAGACCAGCCGGCCGGCGAACGTGACCAGCGGGCCGTCGCCGGCGAAGCGGGCCCGGGCGGCGGCGACCGCCGAGGCGGGCACCCGCCAGCGGTGCGGCTCGACGCCGTTGGGGACCACGTCGACCCGGGACGACGGCACGTCGAACAGCGCGCCGACCTCGTCGCGCATGTAGCCGGAGCAGACGATCACGCGCCCGGACTCGCCGGCCAGCCAGTGCTCGACGCCGTGGATGGTGCGGTTCATCTCCTCCGGCAGCCAGCCCTGGTGCCGGCCGGCCTCGGTGGCGTGGATGGTGGTCACCAGCGGCACGTCCAGGTGCTCGCGCAACGTCATCGCGGTGTGCGCGACCAGCCAGTCGTGGGCGTGGATGACGTCGTAGCCGCCGGACTGGGCGGCGCGCAGCGCGGCCCGGGTGAGCGTGTGGTTGAACGCCATCGTCCAGGCCAGCAGCGAGCCGGTGGCGAGCGGGAACGTGACCGGGTCCTCGGCGGCGCGGACGATGCGCACGCCGTCGGCGTACTCCTCCAGCGGCGCGCCCTCGGCGTGCCGGGTGACGACGGTGACCTCGTGCCCGGCGGCGGCCAGGGCGACGGAGAGCGCGTGCACGTGGCGGCCGAGGCCACCGACGAGCACCGGCGGGTACTCCCACGACAGCATCAGGATGCGCCGGCTCCGGGGCGCGACGCCGGGCTGCGGCGGCGCGGTCGGGCGGGAGGTGAGAGTGGGCCGGTGGAGCCGGTCCGTCGCGGTGGCGGTCTGCGCGCCGACCCGCAGAGAGGTCACGTCGATCTCCGTCCATGCATGGGGGGACACGCCGGCATCGGTGGCGGCGGGGAGCAGCGGTGAGGGTGGCCGAACGGCCGGTGGGAACGCGCGGGCGCGCGTCCGCGCTCAAGGAAAGTGCATCCGGCGCGAACGCGCATCTCCAATGCGACGATCGTGACGGACGACACCCGCTTCCGTCGGTTACCGTCCGAACGGGTGGATTGGTGGCGGGTACGCCGGGGCATCAACGGCGTGCGCGCCGGCCACCCGTCCGGTGCGCTCACGATCATGGCCCGAAGGAGCGACATGCAGGTCTGGCCGGGCGACAGCTACCCCCTCGGCGCCACGTACGACGGGATGGGCACCAACTTCGCGATCTTCTCCGAGGTGGCGGAGAAGGTCGAGCTCTGCCTCTTCGACGAGTGGGACATCGGCACCGAGCGCCGGGTGGAGCTGCGCGAGGTCGACGCGTACGTCTGGCACGCCTACATCCCCGGCGTGGAGCCGGGCCAGCGCTACGGCTTCCGGGTGCACGGTCCGTGGGACCCGGCCAACGGGGTGCGGTGCAATCCGCACAAGCTGCTGCTCGACCCGTACGCGAAGGCGGTCGACGGGGAGGTCTCCTGGGACCCGGCGGTCTACGACTACGAGGTGGGCGGCGACCCGGACCGGATGAACACCGCCGACTCGGCGCCGTTCATGCCGAAGTCGGTGGTGGTGAACCCGTACTTCGACTGGGGCAACGACAAGCCGCCGCGCACGCCGTACCACCACTCGGTGATCTACGAGGCGCACGTGCGCGGGTTGACCATGCGGCATCCGGACATCCCGGAGGAGCTGCGCGGCACGTACGCGGGGATCGCCTCGCCGGTGATGATCGAGCACTTCCAGCGGCTCGGCGTGACGGCGGTGGAGCTGATGCCGGTGCACGAGTTCGTGCACGACCACCGCCTGGTCGACCTGGGGCTGCGCAACTACTGGGGCTACAACACAATCGGCTTCTTCGCCCCGCACCACGGCTACTCCGCGCTGGGCCGGCTCGGCCAGCAGGTGCAGGAGTTCCGCGGCATGGTCAAGGCGCTGCACGCGGCCGGCATCGAGGTCATCCTCGACGTGGTCTACAACCACACGGCCGAGGGCAACCACCTCGGGCCGTCGCTGAGCTTCAAGGGCATCGACACGCCGAGCTACTACCGCCTGTCGGAGGAGGATCGGCGCTACTTCGTCGACTACACCGGCACCGGCAACAGCCTCAACGTGCGCAGCCCGCACTCGCTTCAACTGATCATGGACTCGCTGCGCTACTGGGTCACCGAGATGCACGTCGACGGCTTCCGCTTCGACCTGGCCGCCACCCTGGCGCGCGAGTTCTACGAGGTGGACCGCCTCTCCACGTTCTTCGAGGTGGTGCAGCAGGACCCGGTGGTCGGCCGGGTCAAGCTGATCGCCGAGCCGTGGGACATCGGCCCGGGCGGCTACCAGGTGGGCAACTTCCCGCCACAGTGGACCGAGTGGAACGGGAAGTACCGCGACACCGTGCGCGACTTCTGGCGCGGCGAACCGGCCACGCTCGCCGAGTTCGCGTCGCGCATCTCCGGCTCCGCCGACCTCTACCAGGACGACGGCCGCCGCCCGTTCCACAGCATCAACTTCGTCACCTGCCACGACGGCTTCACGCTCACCGACCTGGTCTCCTACAACGACAAGCACAACGAGGCCAACGGCGAGGAGAACCGGGACGGCGAGAGCCACAACCGCTCCTGGAACTGCGGCGTCGAGGGCGACACCGACGACCCGGGCGTACGGGCGCTGCGCGACCGGCAGCGGCGCAACTTCCTGGCCACGCTGATCCTGTCGCAGGGCGTGCCGATGCTCGGGCACGGCGACGAGCTGGGCCGCACCCAGCACGGCAACAACAACGCCTACTGCCAGGACAGCGAGCTGGCCTGGGTGGACTGGGAACGGGCCGACGACGAGCTGCTCGGCTTCGTGCGGCGGCTCACCGACTTCCGCAACCGGCACCAGGTGTTCCGCCGCCGGCGGTTCTTCACCGGGCTGCCGGTCGGTGGCCGGGCCGCCGGTTCCGGCCTGCCCGACCTGGCCTGGTACACCCCGGACGGCCGGGAGATGACCGGCGAGGACTGGGGCAACGACTTCGGCCGCTCGGTGGCCCTGTTCGTCAACGGCGACGGCATCCCGGAACGCGGCCAGTACGGCCAGCGGCACCGGGACAGCTCCTTCCTGCTGCTGTTCAACGCGCACGACGCGGCGCTGGACTTCACGCTGCCCGGCGAGGAGTTCGGCCCCCGGTGGGAGCTGGTGATCAGCACCGCGGATCCGGATCCGGAGAAGACGACACTGGTCGAGGCGGGTGGCACGGTCTGCGTACCGGACCGCTCGCTGCTGGTCCTGGAGAGGACGGCCTGACCCATGCCCGACACCCCTCGCTCCACCTACCGCGTGCAGGTGCGCCCCGGCTTCGACCTGGACGCCACCGCCGACCTGACCGACTACCTGACCGCGCTCGGCGTCACCCACCTCTACACCGCGCCGCTGCTCACCGCCACCCCCGGCTCGTCGCACGGCTACGACGTGGTCGACCACCGCGCGGTCAACCCGGAGCTGGGCGGCGAGGCGGGCCGGCAACGGCTGGTCCGGGCGTTGCGCGCGGCCGGGCTGGGCCTGGTCGTGGACATCGTGCCGAACCACGCCGGGGTGGCCCGGCCGGCGGCCAACCTGGCCTGGTGGGACGTGCTGCGCCGGGGGCGCGACTCGGCGTACGCGGGCTGGTTCGACATCGACTGGGACCGCGGCCGGCTACTGTTGCCGGTGCTCGCCGACGCCCCGGACGCGCTGGACGACCTCAAGCTGGTCGACGGGGAGCTGCGCTATCACGAGCACCGCTTCCCGGTCGCCGACGGCACCGGCGACGGGACGCCCCGGCAGGTGCACGACCGGCAGCACTACGAGCTGGTGAACTGGCGGCGCGGCGACGCCGAGCTGACGTACCGCCGGTTCTTCGCCGTCTCCGACCTGGCCGGCCTGCGGGTGGAGGACCCGGCGGTCTTCGACGCCACCCACGCGGAGATCCTGCGCTGGGTCGACGCCGGGGACGTCGACGGCATCCGGGTGGACCACCCGGACGGCCTGCGCGACCCGGCCGGCTACCTGGCCCGCCTGCGCGCCGCCGCGCCGGGACGCTGGCTGGTGGTGGAGAAGATCCTGGAGTACGGCGAGGACCTGCCGGACTGGCCGGTCGACGGCACCACCGGCTACGACGCCCTCGCCGCGGTCTGCGGGCTCTTCGTCGACCCGGACGCCGAACCGGATCTCACCGCGCTCGACGGGCGGGTGACCGGCCGGCACACCTCGTGGGAGGACCTGACCCACGCCACCAAGCTGGAGGCCGCCACCCGACTGCTCGCCGCCGAGCTGACCCGCCTCGCCGCGCTCGTCCCCGAACTGCCCGCCGAGCAGGTCCGCGCCGCGCTGGCCGAGCTGGCCGCCTGCTTCCCGGTCTACCGGGGCTACCCGCCCGAGGGCGTCCGGCACCTGGCCGCCGCGCGCAGCGAGGCCGGCCGGCGCCGACCCGACCTGACCGGCGTGCTCGACCAGGTCACCGCCCGCCTGCGCGACCCCGGCCACGAGCTGGCCGCCCGGTTCCCGCAACTGACCGGCGCGGTGATGGCCAAGGGCGTCGAGGACACCGCCTACTACCGGTGGAGCCGGTTCGTCGCGCTGAACGAGGTGGGTGGCAGCCCGGCGCACTTCGGCGTGCCCCCGGCCGAGCTGCACCGCTTCGCCACCGCCCGGCACGTGCGCTGGCCGGCGAGCATGACCACGCTCTCCACCCACGACACCAAGCGCGGCGAGGACGTCCGGGCCCGGCTCGCGGTGCTCAGCGAGCTGCCCGGGCGCTGGGCCGAGCGGGTCGGCGACTGGATGTCCCGGGCGCCGCTGGCCGACCCCGCGCTGGCCCACCTGCTCTGGCAGACCGCCGTCGGGGCCTGGCCGGTCGAGCGGGACCGGCTGCACGGGTACGCCGAGAAGGCCGCCCGGGAGGCGTCGGTCAGCACGAGCTGGGCCGACCCCGACCCGGCCTTCGAGCACGAGCTGCACGCCCTGGTCGACCGGATGTACGACGACCCGGAGCTGCACGCCCAGCTCACCGCCTTCGCCGACGAGATCACCCCGGCCGGCTGGTCGAACGCGCTCGGGCAGAAGCTGGTGCAGCTCGCCATGCCCGGCGTGCCGGACACCTACCAGGGCACCGAGCTGTGGGAGAACTCGCTCGTCGACCCGGACAACCGCCGCCCGGTCGACTTCGCCGTACGCCGGGACGTGCTGGCCCGGCTCGACGCCGGCTGGCAGCCGGCGGTGGCCGCCGACGGCGCGGCGAAGCTGCTCGTGGTCTCCCGGACGCTGCGGCTGCGCCGCGACCGCCCGGAGCTGTTCGGCGGCTACCGGCCGGTGCCGGCGCGCGGCCCGGCCGGCGCGCACGCGGTCGCCTTCGACCGGGGCGGGGCGGTCGCGGTGGCGACCCGGTTGCCGCTGCGGCTGGCCCGCGACGGCGGCTGGCGGGACACCACTCTGTCACTTCCCGTTCATCGGATGACCGACTTGTTCACCGGTCGGGTCTACAGTGGTGCTGAGCTGCTCCTGGATGATCTGCTGAGCACCTATCCCGTCGCCCTCCTCGCACCCACCGAGCCTGTGGAGGCCGCCGCATGACCGAGTTCACGGTGTGGGCGCCCGAGGCCGCCCGGGTCCGCCTGCGCCTGCCCGGCGAGGCCGACCGCGACCTGCGCCCCGGTCGGGACGGCTGGTGGCGGGTGGAGGCGCCGGACGCCGGGCCGGGCACCGACTACGCGTTCCTGCTCGACGACGACGCCCAGGCGCTGCCCGACCCCCGCTCGGCGTGGCAGCCGGCCGGCGTGCACGGCCCGAGCCGCGTCTACGACCACGCGGCGTTCGGCTGGACCGACGGCGCCTGGACCGGTCGGCAACTGCCCGGCAGCGTCCTCTACGAGCTGCACGTCGGCACGTTCACCCCCGAGGGCACGTTCGACGCGGCGATCGCCAAGCTCGACCACCTGGTCGACCTCGGCGTCGACCTGGTCGAGCTGCTGCCGGTCAACGCGTTCAACGGCGAGCACAACTGGGGCTACGACGGGGTCTGCTGGTATGCCCCGCACGAGCCCTACGGCGGGCCGGACGGCCTGAAACGGTTCGTGGACGCGGCCCACGCCAAGGGGCTGGGGGTGATCCTCGACGTCGTCTACAACCATTTCGGGCCCTCCGGGGCCTACGCGCCGCGGTTCGCGCCCTACCTCACCGAGCAGAGCAACACCTGGGGCCGCACGGTCAACCTGGACGGCCCGCACTCCGACGGGGTCCGCCGCTACATCGTCGACAGCGTGCTCATGTGGCTGCGCGACTACCACGTCGACGGCCTGCGGCTGGACGCCGTGCACGCCATGCCGGACGGCCGGGCCACCCACTGGCTGGAGGAGGTGGCCGTCGAGGTCGAGTCGCTGTCGACCGCGCTGGGCCGCCCGCTGTCGCTGATCGCCGAGTCCGACCTGAACGACCCGACCCTGATCACCGCCCGGGAGGCCGGCGGTTACGGCCTGCACGCCCAGTGGAACGACGACGCCCACCACGCGCTGCACACGCTGCTCACCGGCGAGCGGCAGGGCTACTACGGCGACTTCGGCTCGCTGGAGTGCCTCACCGACGTGCTGACCGGCGCGTTCTTCCACGCCGGCACCTGGTCCAGCTTCCGGGGCCGCAGCCACGGCCGCCCGGTGGACCGGCAGCGCACGCCCGGGCACCGGTTCGTGGCCTACCTGCAGAACCACGACCAGATCGGCAACCGGGCCACCGGCGACCGGATCTCCGCCACGCTCTCCGCCGGGATGCTGCGGGTCGGCGCCACGCTGCTGCTGACCGCGCCGTTCACCCCGATGCTGTTCATGGGGGAGGAGTGGGCCGCCACCACGCCGTGGCAGTTCTTCACCAGCCACCCGGAGCCGGAGCTGGCCGTCGCGGTCGCCACCGGCCGCCGGCGCGAGTTCGCCGCGCACGGCTGGGCCACCGACGACGTGCCCGACCCGCAGGACCCGCAGACCTTCCTGCGCTCCCGGCTCGACTGGGCGGAGCTGGACAAACCCGAACACCGCGAGATGTACGAGTTCCACCGCCGGCTGATCGCGCTGCGCAGGTCGCGGCCCGACCTGTCAGACCCCCGGCTGCACCGGGTCGAGGTGCGCCACGGCGACCAGTTCCTGGTGGTGCGGCGCGGCGACACGCTGGTGGTGGCCAACCTGGCCGAGCGTCCGCAGCGGGTCAACCTGCCCGGGGTGGTGCGCCGGGTGCTGCTGGCGACCGCCGAGGGGGTCTCGGTGATGCGCGACGGCCTCCAGCTCCCGGCGGAGAGCGCGGCGATCGTCTCCCTCTGAGCCGAGCGGTGCGGGATGGGGCAGACTGGCGCGCATGGTCTCGGTGGTGCAGAACGTGGCGATCGACTGTGCGGACGCCTATCGGCTGGCGCGGTTCTGGAGCGAGGTGACCGGCCGGCCGCTGCACCCGGAGGACCGGCCCGGTGACCCGGAGACCCAGGTGCTGCTGCTCGCCGACGGCCCGGTGCTGCACTTCAACCAGGTGCCCGAGCCCAAGCAGGTCAAGAACCGGCTGCACCTGTGCCTGCGTCCGGAGACGTCCCGGGACCAGGAGGTCGAGCGGCTGCTGGGCCTCGGCGCCACCTTCGTCGCCGACCACCGGAACCCGGACGGCTCCGGATGGGCGGTCCTCGCCGACCCGGAGGGCAACGAGTTCTGCGTGCTGCGCAGCGACTCCGACCGCGCCGCGACGGCTTCCTGACGCCGGTCACGCGCCGGTGCGACCCTCGGCGGAGGCAGCGTGAGCCGCTGCACGACCCGCAACCGCCGGCGCTCGTCGGGCTGACCCGCTGACCGTCGCGCCGATGAGTCCGGGGGCGGGGCGCGGTCCTATCGGGGACGGCTCGACCCCCTGGAGGCTGCCATGTCCGACACGCTGTCCCGCGACGACCTGTGGGCGCTCGCGCACGCCGAGCGGGCCGCCCTCGCCGACGACCTGGCCGGGCTCGACGCGGCGCAGTGGGCGCAGCGGTCGCTGTGCGGCCGGTGGACGGTGGAGGAGGTGGTCGCCCACCTGACCGCGGCGGCCAGCGTCGGCCGGGTCCGCTGGCTGGCCAGCGTGCTGGCCGCCCGGTTCGACTTCGACCGGCACAACGACCGCCGGCTGGCCGAGCGCCGGGGCGCCGACCCGGCGGGGACCCTCGAACGGTTCCGCCGCGTCATCGGCAGCACCACGTCGAAGTTCGGCCCGACCGAGGCGTGGCTCGGCGAGGTGGTCGTGCACGCCCAGGACATCCGGCGCCCGCTCGGACTGGGCCGTACGCCACCGGTCGGGACCGTCACGCCGGTCGCCCGCTTCTTCGCCGGGCGGGACTTCACCGTGGCCGGGCGTACCGCCGTCGCGGGGCTGCGGGTGGAGGCGACCGACGGGCCGTTCACCGCCGGGGTCGGTCCGCTGGTCAGCGGCACCATGCTGGCGTTGACCATGGCGATGGCCGGGCGGGCGGCCTACTGCGACGATCTCACCGGGCCCGGAGTACCCACGCTGCGGGAGCGCTGCGCCGCCTGACCGATCGCGCCGAACGCATACTGAGTATGCTCGCGGCCATGTCACCCGCATCTCGCACCCTGGCGCTCGTCGCCCCGGTCGCCGGCTTCCTGCTCGGCTTCCTCGACTTCGTCTGGATCACGCGGGTGCCCTACCCGTTCGCCGAACTCGGCAACTCGACCGCCACCTGGGCGGTCGCCGCGTTCGCGCTGGGCTGGTGGGTCCGGGTGGGCGTCGTACGAGCCGCCGTGGCCGCCGTCGTGCTGCTCGTCGTCGCCGTGCCCGCCTACTACCTGGCGGCGGCGCTGCTCCAGGGCGACGACCCGGCCGTCATCGTCGCGCCCACCTCACTGCTCTGGATGGCGTCCGGCGTGCTCGCCGGCGTGGTGTTCGGCGTCGCCGGTGTCTGGGCGCGGACGACCGGGTGGCGGCAGGTGGTGGCGACCGCGCTGCCGGTGGCCGTGTTCGTCGAGGAGGCGCTGCGCTTCGTCGGAAGGGCCCGCACCGGCTATCCCGGCGCGTGGTGGAACGTGGTCATCGACCTGGGGCTCGCCGCGCTGCTGCTGGAGCTGGTCGGCCGCACCCTGCGGGTACGGCTGCTCGCCGCGGCCGTGGCGCTCCCGTTGGCCGTCGTCGGTACGTTCGTGTTCGCCGCCGTCGGCGGGTGACCGGACGCGTCAGGGGATCGGCCACTCGTGCACGGGACGGTTGCTGTGCATCAGGTCGACGTAGTGGCGGACCACCTCGCGCAGCGCCGCCGGCCGGTCCAGATGGTCGGCGGACTCCAGCCGGTGCAGCGTCTCCACCTGCCAGGTCGCGCCGTTGCGGCCGGTCAGGCAGCGCTGCTCGATGATGCCGAGCAGCCGGTCCCGCTCGCCCGGGTCCAGGCCCCACCGGTCCAACCCGTGGTGGGCCAGCGGCAGCAGCCGGCGCAGCACCAGCTCGGTCACCGGCAGGTAGCCCAACGCCGGCCAGAACACCTGGGCGTCGATGCCGTGCCGGGAGCAGGCGGTGAAGTTCTCCTCGGCGGCGCTGAAGGACATCTGCGACCAGAGCGGACGGTCCGACTCGGCCAGTGCCCGGACCAGGCCGAAGTAGAACGCGCCGTTGGCGACCGTGTCCAGCACGGTCGGGCCGGCCGGCAGCACCCGGTTCTCCACCCGCAGGTGCGGCCGGCCGCGCAGCACGTCGTAGACCGGCCGGTTCCAGCGGTAGATGGTGCCGTTGTGCAGGCGCAGCTCGGCGAGCTTCGGCACGCCGCCGCTGGCCAGCGTGGCCGCCGGGTCCTCCGGGTCGCACACCGGCAGCAACGCCGGGAAGTAGCGCACGTTCTCCTCGAACAGGTCGAACACCGAGGTGATCCAGCGTTCCCCGAACCACACCCGCGGGCGTACCCCCTGGGCCTTGATCTCCTCCGCCCGGGTGTCGGTGGCCTGCTGGAACAGCGGGACCCGGGTCTCGCGCCACAGCTCCCGGCCGAAGAACAGCGGGGAGTTCGCGCCGAGCGCCACCTGGATGCCGGCGACCGCCTGGGCGGCGTTCCAGTAGTCGGCGAACTGGGCCGGGCTGACCTGCAGGTGGAACTGGGTGCTGGTGCAGGCCGCCTCCGGCGTGATGCTGTCGGCGGTGGTGGCCAGCCGCTCCACCCCGCTGATCGCGATCGGCAGGTCCTCACCGCGGGCGGCGAGGATCTGCTCGTTGAGCAGCGCGTAGCGCGGGTTGGTGGAGAGCGTCTCGGCGGTCAGGTGCTCCGGGCGCAGGGTCGGCAGGATGCCGATCATCACCATGTGCGCACCGACCGTGCGGGCCTTCTGCTCGGCCGCGTTGAGGCTGGCCCGCACGTGCTCCTCGAACTGGGCGGTGCCGGTGCCGGCGAGCCGGCGCGGCGCCACGTTGATCTCCACGTTGAACCGGCCCAGCTCGGTCTGGAACGCCTCGTCGGCGATCGCCTCCAGCGCGTCGGCGTTGCGCATGGCCGGGTCGAAGCTGTCGTCGACCAGGTTCAGCTCGATCTCCAGGCCGGTCATCGGCCGCTCCACGTCGAACCGGGACTCGCGCAGCATCTCGGCGAAGACGTCCAGGCACCGCCGGACCTTCTCCCGGTAGCGGGCCCGATCCTCCCGGCTGAAGGTGCGTACGCCGACGTCCTCGCCCATGGTCACCGCCTTGTCACCGTTGGTCCTCCCAACCTGGCACGAAGCCGCCGGTCAGGAAAGGCCCGAAGGACCTTTCCTGTACCCAAAAACGCCTTCCCTCACCCTGCGGGGGTAAGGCGGGGCCCCCGCTTAACGCCTTCTGCATAGGCGGGGGCCCCTTTTAACACCTGGCCACAGCCGGGGCGGCTACCATGGCCGCCGGCTTCGACAGGGGGAGTACGGGATGCGTGACGGCTGGGTCCGGGCGTTCGTGGTGGCGGCGATCGCCGAGGCGTGCTCGTGGGCGGCGCTGCTGGCCGGCATGGCGGTCAAGTACGGGCCGCCGCGCAACGAGATCGGCGTGCAGGTGTTCGGCCCGATCCACGGCGGGCTCTTCGTGGCGTACGGGCTGCTGGTCCTCGTGGTGGCCCGGCGCCGCCGCTGGTCCCTGGTGCAGACCGGGCTGGCGCTGGCCAGCGCCGTGCCGCCGTTCGCCACGGTGCTGTTCGAGCGCTGGGCCCGCCGCCGCGGCCTCCTTGGCGCCTCCGTCACCGCTCCCGCCGAGCGCACGCTCACCGGCGTCGGCGGTTAACAGGGGGCCCCGCCTATACCGGAGGCGTTAACCGGGGCCCCCGCCTTTCACGTCAGCGCGGAGCAGGCGGCCACGGTGAGCACCAGGAGCGCGCCGACAAGCGCCTGGATCAGCAGCGCCGGACCCAGGTGCGACCAGAGCGTCGCGGTACGCGGCGTGAGCAACTGCCCGGTGGTCAGGTTGACGATCCGCTCGATCCGGGGCGGCAGGTCGGCGTCGCGCTGCGCGCGCAGCGTGAGCTGGACGTGGTCGCCCGGGTGCAGCGCGCTCTGCGGCAGGTGCCCGTGCAGCTCCACCTCGACCAGCCGGTCCGCGGCGTCCCGCACCCGCACCGGGGTGACCAGGAACTCCGGACCCTTCTTCAGGTCCTTGAAGCTGCGCTTCGCGCCCCCGCCGCCGCTGCTGAGCAGCGCGCGGAGCACCCGCAGCAGCAGCCCCACCACGCCGGCGGCGGTGAGCACCGCGACCAGCACCGGCTGGCCGACGCGTACCTCCCGGGCGTAGCCCTCCATCAGCCGGACCAGGCGTCCGGTGACGACGCGTTCGGTCGGATGCGCCGGGCGTCGGGTGTGCAGGTCCGTGTCCATGTTCACCACCGAGAGTTCCGTTGCGTGCACAGATGGTATCGATCCTTCGGGTTGAACGACGTGAATGAACGGCGGTCACGCCCCGGCGCGGGACGCAGGTGACAACGGCCGGGGGC
This sequence comes from Micromonospora ferruginea, assembly GCF_013694245.2. Taxonomy (NCBI): domain Bacteria; kingdom Bacillati; phylum Actinomycetota; class Actinomycetes; order Micromonosporales; family Micromonosporaceae; genus Micromonospora; species Micromonospora robiginosa. The sequence continues at coordinate 2,730,229 of NZ_CP059322.2, read as the reverse complement.
CGGGTATGCGTGCGGCCGAGCCGGAAAGGGGTCGAGCATGCAGCTGTCCTTCCTGCGCCCGCTCTACGACCGTCCCGGGCCGTGGTGCTCGGTCTACCTGGACGCCTCCCGGGACACCCACGACTCCCGCCCGCAGGTCGACCTGCGCTGGCGGGCGCTCAAGGGTGACCTGTTGGCCCAGGGCGCCGACCAGGTCACCGTCGAGGCGGCGGAAGAGGTCGTACGCCGGCACGAGCCGATGCCCGGCGACTACGGCATCGCGGTCTTCGCCAGCCGGGGTCGGGTGGTGCTCACCGAGTACCTCTCCGCGCCGCCGCTGCGCGACCTGGCCACCTGGGCCGCGCTGCCGCACACCATGCCGCTGGTCGCCCAGCGCGGCGAGCAGGTCGCCTGGGTGCGGGTGCTCGCCGACCGCACCGGCGCGGACGCGGTCGCGGTCAGCGCCGGCGGGGTCCCCCGGCGGGCCCAGGTGACCGGCCGGCAGAGCCGGCAGGTGCGCCGGGCGCAGCCGGGCGGCTGGTCGCAGTCGCGCTACCAGCGCGCCGCCATGGAGGCGTGGCACCACAACGCCGGCGACGCCGCGGCGGCCACCGCCGACCTGGCCGAGCGCGTCGGCGCCGACGTGGTCGTGGTGGCCGGCGACATCCGGGCCACCGGCATGATCGCCGCCCAGCTCCCGGAGCGCTGGCAGGACGTGCTGGTCCGCACGGACGCCGGGGCGCGTACCGGGGGCGCGGACGACACGCTGATGGACGACCTCACCGTGCAGACCGTCGCCGAGGTCGCCGACCGGCGGATCGCCGCCGCGCTGGACCGCTTCGGCGTCCAGGAGGACGTCGGCGCCGGGTTGGACGCGGTGGTCGCCGCGCTGCAACGTAACCAGGTGGACACCATGCTGCTCGTCGACGACGCGTCCGCCGACGGCGAGCTGTGGGTCGGCCCCGAGCCGACCGAGATCGCCACCGACCCGGCGCAGCTCGCGGACATGTCGGTGGCCGACCCGCAGAAGGTACGCGCCGACGCCGCGCTGCTGCGCGCGCTGATCGGCACCGACGCGGACCTGACCGTGCTCGCGCCGGAGGAGGCGCCGGAGCTGACCGACGGGGTCGGCGCGGTGCTGCGGTACGTCGACGCGGGCACCCCGGGGCGGGGCGATGGCTGACCGTACCGTCGCCGATCTGGTGGTCGAGCGCCTGCGGGCCTGGCGGGTACCGCGGGCCTTCGGCTACCCCGGCGCGGCCCTCGCCCCGCTGCTGGCCGCGCTCGACGACGCGGGCGGCGACCCGGCGTTCGTCCCGGCCCGGCACGAGGAGACCGCCGCCTACATGGCCACCGGCCACGCCAAGTTCACCGGCGGCATCGGCGTGTGCCTGGCCACCCAGGGGCCCAGCGCGGTGCACCTGCTCAACGGTCTCTACGACGCCAAGCTGGACAGCAAGCCGGTGGTGGCGATCATCGGCGAGGACGTCAGCGGCCCGCTCGGCGGCGCGCACGAGGAGATCGGGCTGAGCCGGCTCTTCGGCGACGTGTGCAACCAGTTCGTCCGCTACGGCCGCAGCCCGGAACAGGTGCCGGCGCTGCTGGACCAGGCGTTCCGCACGGCGGCGGCGACACGCAGCCCGACCTGCGTGGTGCTGCCCCGGGCGTTGCAGGTGACCGCCGCGCCGGACCTGCTGCCGCAGACCGCCGGCGTGGTCACCGCCACGCCCGGGGAGCCGCTGGCCCGGGTGCTCCCGCACGAGGCTGACCTGGACGCGGCCGCCTCGCTGCTCGGCGCCGGCCGCCGGGTGGCGCTGCTGGTCGGCCAGGGCGCGCACGGCGCGGCCGAGGAGATCGTCGCGCTCGCCGACCGGCTCGGCGCGGGCGTGGCCACGTCGCTGCTCGGCAAGCCGGTGCTGGACGAGCGGCTGCCGTTCCACGCCGGCGTGCTCGGCGAGGTCGGCACCACCGCCGCCGCGCAGCTCATGGGCGGCTGCGACACGCTGCTGATGGTCGGCACCAACGACCCGTGGACCGACTGGTTCCCGGTGCCGGGGCAGGTACGTACCGTCCAGATCGACATCGACGGCCGGCGGATCGGCACCCGGTACCCGGTCGACGTGCCGCTGGTCGGCGACACCGCCGAGACGCTGCGGGCGCTGCTGGCGCGGGTGCCGGAGCGGCCCGACCGGCAGTGGCGCGGCGTGGTGGAGAGCGCGGTGGACCGCTGGCGGACCGCCGCCGCGGACCGCGCCGCCGCCCCGGCGGAGCCGATCAACCCGCAACTGGTGCTCCGCGAGCTGTCCGCCCGGCTGCCGCAGCGCGCGTCGGTCGCGGTCGACGTGGGCTCGGTCGTCTACTGGTACGCCCGGCACCTGGAACTGCCGCCCGGCGTGCAGGCCCGGCTCTGCGGCACGCTCGGCTCGATGGGCTGCGCCCTGCCGTACGCGGTGGCCGCCAAGCTGGCCCACCCGGACCAGCCGGTGCTCGCGCTGCTCGGCGACGGGGCGATGCAGCTCAACGGCCTGGCCGAGCTGATCACCGTGGCGCACCACTGGACCGACTGGCCGGATCCCCGCCTGGTCGTGCTGGTGCTGAACAACCGGGACCAGTCCGGCGTGGGCGGTGGCCGGCCGCCGGGCACGGCGGTGGACCGGCGGCCCGACGTGCCGTACGCCGGTTGGGCGCGGCTGCTCGGCCTGCACGGCGTCCGGGTGGACCGCCCGGACCTGGTCGGCGCGGCGTGGGACGAGGTGCTCGCGGCCGACCGGCCCAGCGTGCTGGAGGCGGTGGTGGACCCGGCGGTGCCGCTGGACGTGCCGGAGCCGGCGCTGGCCGACCTTCGTGGCCTGATGGCCGACGGCGACGCGGCCCGGCGGGTGCGGGAGCGGGTGATCCAGACCGAGGCCATCGCGGCGGAGGACCTCGTTTAGCCGGCCTGGGCTGGGGCACTGCGAACAGGTGTTCGACAGCCCCGGGAGGTCCCGCTTGTCCACCACCGATCGCCGTTACGGCCCCGCCCCGCTGCCGCCGGCGCGCGGGCCGGTCTCCGCCGCGCTGCTCGACGCGCTGCGCGGCTCGCCGGGCGAGTTGCCGGCCGGGCTGGGCGACGGATTCGCCGCGGTGGCCGCGCCGCTGACCGACGAGGACCTCCAGCTCACCCTCTTCCTCTGCTACGAACTGCACTACCGGGGCTGGCGGGACGTCGCCGAGGAATGGGAGTGGGAGCCGTCCCTGCTGGCGCTGCGGGCCCGCGCCGAGCGCTTGTTCGAGGCGGCCCTGCGGCGACTCGCCGGCCCGCTGCCGGCGGTGCTGCCCGCCGCGCTGCCGGCGACGCTGGCCGACCTGGTCGCCGCCGACGACGGCCCGCCGCTCGCGGCCACCCTGCAACGCCGGGCCGACCTCGATCAGTTCCGCGAGTTCGTCACCCACCGCTCGATCTACCACCTGCGCGAGGCCGACCCGCACAGTTGGGCGCTGCCCCGGCTCGGCGGGCCGGCGAAGGCGGCGCTCGTCGAGATCCAGATGGACGAGTACGGCAACGGCCGGCTGGACCGGATGCACGCGGAGCTGTTCCGCACCACCATGGACCGGCTCGGGCTGGACACCGGGTACGCCGCCCACCTGGACCGGGTGCCGGCGGTCACGCTGGCGGTCAACAACCTGATGTCGCTGTTCGGGCTGCACCGGCGGCTGCGCGGGGCGCTGCTCGGGCACCTGGCCGCATACGAGATGACCTCGTCGCTGCCGAACCGCCGCTACGGCAACGGGCTGCGCCGGCTGGGCTTCGACGCGACGGCCACCCGGTTCTACGACGAGCACGTGGAGGCCGACGCGGTGCACGAGCAGATCGCCGCGTACGACCTGTGCGGCGGGTTGGTCCGCGCGGAGCCGGCGCTGGCCGCCGACGTGCTGTTCGGGGCGGCCGCCGGGCTGGCGGTGGACCGCGTGTTCGCCGAGCACGTGCTGTCCGCCTGGTCCGCCGGCGAGTCCTCGCTGCGCGCGCCCGAACGCGCCCTCGCCGCCGCCTGAGGCGTTAGGCGGGGCCCCTTCCTCTACCGGAAGCGTTAAGCGGGGGCCCCGCCTCAACCCCGGAAGTTGGCGACCTTGTGGGTGCCGTCGCAGAACGGCTTGATCGCGCTCTTGCCGCACCGGCACAGCGCCACCGTGCCCCGGCGCCGCTCGATCGGCTCGCCCTCCGGCGTGACCAGCGCGAAGTCACCGCGCACCAGCAGCGGTCCGTCCCGGTACGGGGTGATGGTCGCCGCCGGGGTGCTCTCGTCGTCGGGCATGCGCCGAGCAGTGCCCGTCCCGCCGACGCCCAAACCCGCACCGCCGCGCCGTTGCGCCCGCGACGGCGGTTCGGCGGCGCGACGACACCCGACCGGGCGTTGGTCCGCGCCGTGGGGAGATGACCCGTTTAGACCCCAGAGGGACGGGAAGCCGGGCCGCGTGGCGAGCGAACGAGGCGGACGGGGCCCGGCGGAGGACGCCGGGCTGCCCGGCGAGCGGGTGGTGGCGGCGGGCAGCGCCGCCCGTACCCTGGTCGCCGCGACGGCCCGGGCGCTGCGCGGCGACGACTGCGGCGACCTCGGTCACCCGGGGCCGCTCGGCCGGCTTCCCGGCACGCCCGATCCGGTCCGCCGCGCCGCCGCGAGCCGCGCCGCCGGCCGGGCCGCGCTGACCGCCGCGCAGGTGGCCCGGGTCGACACGGAACGGGTCGCCGGCTGGTTCGTCGACCAGTACCCGGACCGGCGCTGGCCGGGGGCGGTGCTCGGCTCGCCGCACGGCGCGGCGGCCCACCTCGCGGTGGCGCTGGGCGTCCCATGGTTGCCCGCCGGCTTCGACCTGACGGCGCAGTGGGGCCGGGGTGCGGTGGACCGGCCCGACGCCGCGCTCGACCACGGGGCGGCGCTGGCCGGGCGACTGCTCGCCGGCAACCCCCGGGTGCACGTACGCCAGGTGCACTGCCCGGCCAGCCGCGGCGTGACGGCCGGCGCCACCGTGACGCTCACCGCCCGCTGGCGGACGCTGCCCGGGGCGTACGCGCGGTTCCTGGCCGACCGGCTGGAGCCGGCGGCGCCGGTGCTGCTGTTGCACGACGCGCGCACGTGGCCGGTCCGGGACGACGGCGCCGGGCACAGCTTCCAGGCCGGATGTCCGGGCAGCGGCCTCGACCCGGTCGACTTCCACCCGGACGCGCACGCGCTGCGCCACGTGCTGCGCGCGGCCGGCGGCGACGAGACCCGCTGGCGCGCCCCGGAGGTCACCGTGTCGGCGGGGTTCGCCGAGCACGGCGTGGAGTCCGGTTTCGAGCACGGCGCGCGGGAGTGGGGCGACGGGCACGGGCACCCGCTGCACCGGGTGGTCGTCCCGCAGCCGGACGCGTTGAGCGCGGCCACCGCCGACCTGTACCGGCGCTGGCTGCGCCGGGCCGGCAAGACCGGGGACCGGCTGGTGGTGGAGTGCGGCCGGCTGCTCGACCCGGGGCAGGTGCTGCGCGCCGGCCTGGTGCCCTACTGGTGCGAGAACGCCACCCGCCGCCGGGTGGAGGGCGTCGAGTGGTGGCTGGCCGGCAGCGAGCCGTTCAGCTCGGTGGACGTGCTGCCCGAGCCGCCCGGACTGCGGTCGCCCGCGCTCGCCGGCCTGCCCCAGTGGCTGGCGGTGGCCGGCTTCGGACGCCGGCGGCGGGCGCTCGACCGGGGCGCGGCCCGCGGCTACCCGGTCGCCTCGGTGCCGACCCGACGTGCCACGGAGGTGTTGCGTAACCAACCCTGCGACCTGCCCGTGCCGCCGCCGCTGGGGATGACCGAGGCCCTCGCCGCGCTCCGGGACGCCGGCGCCCACCAGGGGCTGCTGGTCTGCTGACCGGCAACCTGGCGAAACATCCTCGCGATCCTACGGTCCGTGATTGAGTACCTACGGAGCGGGAAGACCGCTCGCCGTGCACCGGCCCACGACGCCGCACGGCGGGCAGCCGCCGCTTCCGACGTAATCCGTCACGTAACCCAACTTCCTCACCCGGTGCGTGGCTCGACCACGCGCACGACCGGTTTCCGACCGGGCGGGGGACCCTTCGGCGAGGGAGGCGCGGATGTTCGGACAGACCGCCACACCCACACCACCGACCACCGACCGGGGTCTGGAGGACCTCGACGCGGCGGCGCTCGCGTACGCGGCCCGGATCGAGGGCCTGCCACCCGAGCGGCGGCAGGAGGCGCGCGACGATCTGGTCCGGTTCGCGTTGCCGTTCGCCGGGCGGCTGGCCCGCCGCTACCGGGGCCGCGGGGAGCCGCTGGAGGACCTGGAGCAGGTCGCCCGCCTCGGCCTGGTCAACGCCGTCGACCGGTACGACCCGGAGCGCGGCTCGTTCACCGCGTACGCGGCGATCACCATCGTCGGCGAGATCAAGCGGCACTTCCGCGACCGCACCTGGGGCGTGCACGTGCCGCGCCGGCTGCGGGACCTGATCCTCGAGGTGGGGCAGGCGACGGCGACGCTGACCAGCGAGCTGTCCCGGGCGCCCTCGGTGGCCGAGCTGGCCGAGCGGCTGGAGACGCCGGAGGAGGAGATCCTCGCCGCGCTGGAGTCGGCCGCCGGCTACAGCCCGGCGTCGCTGAACGCGCCGGTGGGCGGGGAGAGCTCGGCCGAGTTCGGTGACCTGGTGGGCGAGTCCGACAACGCGCTGGAGTCCGTCGACGACCGGGTCACGGTCAGCGGCCTGCTGCACCGGCTGCCCTGGCGGGAACGGCGGATCCTGGCCATGCGCTTCTACGGCAACCAGACCCAGGCGGAGATCGCGGCCCGGTTCGGCATCTCGCAGATGCACGTGTCCCGGCTGCTGTCCCGGGCGTTGACCTGGCTGCGCCAGGCGATGCTGGCCGAGGCGCCGCCGCCGTGGCAGAACGGCGCCGCCGAGGCCGAGCCGGCCAAGACCCGGATCTCGGTGCGGCAGAACGGCGACCGGGTGGTGGTGGAGGTCGGCGGCGAGATCGACCGGGCCGGGGCCGACCAGTTGCGCCGGGCGGTGCTGGAGGCGGTCACCGGGCAGCCCCGCGAGGTGGTGGTCGACCTGGTGGGCGCCGGCGGCTTCGACGCCGGCGGGATCGCCGCGCTGATGGCCGGCCGGGACGCCGCCGCCCGGACCGGGGTGCCGCTGCGGCTGACCCGGGTGCAGCCGGCGGTGCGCCGCTCGCTCGCCGCGGCCGGCCTGCCCGCCGCCGACTGAGCACCGCACGCCGCGCGCAGCGCGGCGTGCGGTGTCCGTGTTAAGCGGGGCCCCCTCCTATGCCGTAGGCGTTAAGCGGGGGCCCCGCCTTTCAGTTCTCCGGGGTGTCGCCGTGGCCGCGCGGGTGCCGCCAGCGGTCGTTGGGCTGCTCCTCGCGGTCGGCGCCGAGGATCGTCTCCTCCGGCTCGTCGGTCTCCTCGAAGCTGGGCCGGCGCACCTGCTCCGGCTCCGGCACGTCGACCGGCCGGGCACCGGACTGCGGTGCCGGCTGGTACTCCACCGCCTCACGGGCGCCGTGCGCGCCTTCGGCGGCCGGTGACTCCGGCGTCCGGGTGACGTGGTGGAACTCCTCGCTGAGGCGCTGCGGCGGCTTGGTGGTGCGCTGCGGCAGGTCCCGGCCGAGGTCGGAGACGAGCGGGCCGTACTTGGCGTCGAACGCGGGGCGCTCCGAGCGGATCCGGGGCATCCGGTCGAAGTTGCGCAGCGGCGGCGGGCAGGTGGTGGCCCACTCCAGCGAGTTGCCGAAGCCCCACGGGTCGTCCACGGTGACCATCGCGCCGTACCGCCAGGACTTCCACACGTTGTAGATGAAGAAGAGCGTGGACGCCCCGAGGACGAACGACCCGATGCTGGAGATCTCGTTCAGCCCGGTGAAGCCGTCGCTGGGCAGGTAGTCCGCGTACCGGCGGGGCATGCCTTCGGCGCCGAGCCAGTGCTGCACCAGGAACGTGGCGTGGAAGCCGATGAACATGGTCCAGAAGTGCATCTTGCCCAGCCGCTCGTCGAGCAACCGGCCGGTCATCTTCGGGAACCAGAAGTAGATGCCGCCGAACGCGGCGAACACGATGGTGCCGAAGAGCACGTAGTGGAAGTGCGCCACCACGAAGTAGGAGTCGGTGACGTGGAAGTCCACCGGCGGGCTGGCCAGCAGCACGCCGGTTAGGCCGCCGAGCAGGAACGTGACCAGGAAGCCGACGGCGAACAGCATCGGCGTCTCGAACGTGAGCTGGCCCTTCCACATGGTGCCGATCCAGTTGAAGAACTTCACCCCGGTCGGCACCGCGATCAGATAGCTGAGGATGCTGAAGAACGGCAGCAGCACCTGGCCGGTGGCGAACATGTGGTGCGCCCAGACCGCCATCGACAGCACCGTGATGGCGAGCGTGGCCAGCACCAGCCCGGTGTAGCCGAAGATCGGCTTGCGCGAGAAGACCGGGATGATCTCGGTGATGATGCCGAAGAACGGCAACGCGATGATGTAGACCTCGGGATGGCCGAAGAACCAGAACAGGTGTTGCCACAGCATCGGCCCGCCGGTCGTCGGGTCGTAGACGTGCGAGTGCAGGATCCGGTCCGAGGCGAGCGCGAACAGCGCGGCGGCCAGCAGCGGGAACACGAAGATCACCAGGAGGCTGGTGAGCAGCAGGTTCCAGGTGAAGATCGGCATCCGGAACAGCGTCATGCCGGGCGCCCGCAGGGTCAGCACCGTGGTGATCATGTTGACCGCGCCGAGGATGGTGCCCAGACCGGAGATGGCCAGCCCGACCACCCACATGTTCGCGCCGACGCCGGGGGAGTGCTGCGCGGTGCTCAGCGGCGTGTACGCGGTCCAGCCGAAGTCGGCCGAGCCCTGCGGGGTGAAGAAGCCGCCGACCGTGATGGCGGCCCCGAAGAAGTACAGCCAGTACGCGAACGCGTTCAGCCGTGGGAAGGCCACGTCCGGCGCGCCGATCTGCAACGGCACCAGGTAGTTGCCGAACCCGAACACCATCGGCGTCGCGAACAGCAGCAGCATGATCGTGCCGTGCATGGTGAACATCTGGTTGTACTGCTCCGGGGAGAGCAATTGCATCCCGGGTCGCGCCAGCTCCGCCCGGATGAGCATCGCCATGAACCCGCCGATGATGAAGTACGCGAACGACGTGCCCAGATAGAGCAGGCCGATCAGCTTGGCGTCGGTGGTCCGCAGCAGCCGCCACAGCGAGTTGCCGTGCACCGCCTCCCGGACCGGGCCGGGATACCCTCCGAACCGGGCCGGCGCGAGGATCGCGGGCCCCCGGTCGTGTGCCGGATCCGTGACTACCCGCTTGGGCATGGCATCTCACCCCGTGTGACGACAGACAGGACGGGCGCGCGTACCCGTCCCCTCTGCCCATAAAACCAGGCGAGAGCGGAGAATTCGGTCAGTTCGCCGGGAGCATGGCCCAGACGACCTTCCCGGCGCCGACCGGCGTGCTGCCCCAGCGCTGGGTCAGCTCCCGCACCAGCATCAGCCCGCGACCGCCCTCGGCCGACAGGTCGCGACCGGTCGCGGCCCGCGCGTCGGCCGGGCTGCCGTCCATCACCGCCACCCGCAGGTACGGCCGGCGCAGCGTCAGCGTCACCTGCATCGGCGTGCCGGCGTGCCGGACCACGTTGCCGACCAGTTCGCTGAGCACCAGCGAGGCCGGGCCGATGAGCTCCGGCACGTTCCACCGGCCGCACGCCTCGGTGACCAGCTCCCGGGCCCGGCGGCAGGCGCCCGCGACCGGCTCCAGCCGGGCCCGCATCCGGGGCGCGGCGGTGGTGCCGGCCAGCGCGGCGGCCTCGGCGCAGTCCCGGCGCACCGGCACCACCCGGCAGGCGGTGGTCTCGTTCAGCCAGGCCGCCACGTCCCGCGGCGGGGCGGAGAGCACCAGCGGCACCGCCGGCCAGTCGTCGGCCCGCCGGCAGGCGGCGGCGAAGACGGAGAGCGCCAGCGGCTCGACGACGTCGACGTCCTCCAGGTCGACCACGAGCGCGTCCGGCTGCGCGGCCAGGCACCGGTCCAGCACCTCGTGCACCGCGCGGGTGGTCCCCAGGTCGAGCGCGCCGGACAACCGGACGACGGTGACCGGGGACTCGTCACGGACCTCGCACCTGATCCGGGTCGACATCGGGCCCTCGTTTCCAACTCGTCGGAGGACTACCGACGTACCCGGGCCCCGGAGGACCGAAACCGGGCGCCGGGCGCGTCACGTCCCCGCCGGGCGGTGTTCCTCCGCCCAGGTCAGCGGCGGTGCTCGCGGCGCCCGGTGAACAGCCCCAGGGCCAGCATGGCGACGCCGAGCAGCAGGTGCAGCCAGCCGTCGGCGGGATTGACCGCCAGCACGTTCGCCGCGCTGCGCCGGTCGACGGCCAGGCCGTAGAGCCAGAGCACCAGATAGACCGCGCCGGCGCCGAGCAGGAACGCGCGGGCGCCGGCGACGGTGCGGGACAGCGTCAGCCCGGCCGCGCCGAGGACCAGGTGGACGAGGTTGTGCAGCGCCGAGACCTGGAACAGCCCGAGCAGCCGGGCACCCGAGCCGGGGCCGGCGAACCGCAGGTCGGCGTAGGAGGCGGTGATGCCGGGCACGAAGCCCAGCGCGCCGAGCAGCAGCAGGAGCACGGCGATGCCGGAGGCGGCCCGGCGCACCGGCGCCCGGCCGTCGGCCGGGTTGCGCCGCGCCCGGGAGTGCGCCGTCGAGTTCGTCACGCCGGTCTCCTCGCCACCGTGGGGACCGCCGGTTTCCCGGACCCGTCGCGGGCAAACCGCCGCCGGCCCGGACGCGCGGGGGCGTCCGGGCCGGCGTTCGCGCGGTCAGGCGAGCTGCAACGGCCTCGCCGCGCCCCGGCGGACCCGGTCGTACAGCTCCACGTACCGCTCGGCCATCCGGGCCGGGGTGAACCGCTCGGCCGCCACCCGCCGGCACTCGCCGGCCTCCAGCCGGCCGCCGGCGCGCACCAGCTCGCCCAGCTCCTCCTCGTCGGTGGTGAGCAGGCCGGTGCGGCCGTGCTCGATCAGCTCCGGCAGGCAGCCGCGGGCGGTGGCCACCACCGGCGTGCCCAGCGACAACGACTCCACCACCGCCGTGCCGCCGGGCTCCTCCCAGCGCAGCGGGAACAGCGACACGCGGGCCGAGGCGACCAGGTCGTCGCGCTCCTGCCCGGCCACCGTGCCCACCCAGCGCACCAGCTCACCGTCGACGTACGGGGCGACCTGCTCGTGGAAGAACCGCACGTCCGGGTTCTGCCGGGCCTCGTCGCCGGCCGCGGCCAGGTCCTCCGGCCGGTGGTACGGGCCGACCGGGCCGGCCAGCACCAGCGGGAAACCGACCCGGTGCGCGAGCCGGGCGCCCAGGTCCTGCCCCTTGCCCGGGTTGATCCGGCCGAGGATCACCGCGTGGTCGCCCTTCGCCACCGCCGGGCGGCGGTCCGCGTCGACCGCCAGCGGGGTGGACAGGTGCACGTGGCCCACCGAGTGCTCCCGCAGCGCGCGCGGCGCCCGGGCCAGTTGCGAGGCGGACACCCCGTTGACCCGCACCCGGTCGCCGCCGTCCAGGTTGCCGTACAGCTCGGGGTGCTTGGCCAGGTCCCAGTGCAGGGTGTGCAGGACCGGCGGCGCGTCCGGGCCCATCGCGGCGAGGGTGGCCAGGCCGACCGCCTCCACGTGGTCGTGCACCAGGTCGACGTCGTCGCGGGCGTGCAGCGCCCGCACCACGCCGGCCAGGTGCGCCTGGGACACGCCGCAGACCTGGTTGTACGGCCGCTGCAGGGCGGGGAACTGGCCGTCCGGGAAGACCGAGATCCGCTCGTCGACCGGCAGCGTGCTGCTCTCCACCGAGGCCAGCACCACCCGGACGCCGAGCCGGCGCAGCTCCGGCACCAGCGTGGCGATCACGTTCTCGATCCCGCCGTAGCCCGGCGGCGGCACGGACAGCCACGGACCGGCGTTCATCAGCACGGTGAGCGTCATGCGCTGCCCCATCTCTCGGAAGTGGTGGTCATGCGGCGACCCGTCGGTGGGGGATGCGGTGGCGCAGCTCGGCCAGCGGCGGGCGTTCCTCGACCGAGACGTCGTTGACCACGATCTCCCGGTCCAGGTTGGGTAGCGCCTCCGAGCCGCCCCGGCGGAACTGCGTCAGCAACGGCGTCGGGGTGGTGCCGGGCGCGGCCCAGCCGCGTCGTTGCAGCCGCGACCAGGCGGTCAGCATGATCTGCGCCGACATCCGGCCCAGCGCGGCGGTGTCCTGGTGCCGGTGCTTGCGCTCGCCCAGGTCGACCTGGGCGAGCGCGTCCAGCCCGACCAGCTCCAGCAGGTCGATGAGCATCGCCGTCTCGACGCCGTACCCGGTGACGAACGGCACCCGCTCCAGCACCTCGCGGCGGCCCGCGTACTCGCCGGCCAGCGGTTGCACGAAGCCGGCCAGTTCCGGCCAGAACAGGTTGAGCAGCGGCCGGGCCATCA